>CANPHE010000029.1 GCA_947573795.1 uncultured Alistipes sp.
CCGACTTGAGCACGCATTTCGCGATCGAATCGTAGGTGATGTCGCACACGCGGCCCTTGCCGTTGGTCGTGCGGTTGATGGTATGGTCGTGGCAGAGCACCAGGACGCTGTCCTTGGTGAGTTTGAGGTCCAGCTCCATGATGTCCACGCCCATGCGGATCACGGATTCGATGGCGGCCAGGGAGTTCTCGGGATAGTTGCGCCAGTCTCCGCGGTGCGAGGCTACCAGCACTTGGTCGCTCTCGGGGTTGTGCAGAATCGACAGGATACGCTCCGTGCGTGTGCCCGTGGGTGTCGTGGTCGGGGTGGAACAGCCGCAGGCTGCAGCGGCGACCAACAAAATGAAAAGTTTTTTCATGGGATCGAAAATTTGGGGTTTCGTTGATTTTAGAGTTTGGTAAGGAGATAATCGCGTACGTCGTTCCAGCGGTAGAACGGGAAACGGTCGGTGGCGATCGGCAGACGTCCGCAGCGTTCGTTGTGAAGCATTTGGACCAGGATTTCGCCCGCTGCGTTGCGGTAGAAGATCATCTGGAAGTTCGCCGCCATGGGGATGACCAGAAAGTCGCACCATACCTCGTGAAGCCGTTCGGGGTCGTCGCACCGTACGTCGCGGCCGTCGAAGGCGATGAGCGAAAGCAGCGGTGAGAGGGCGACATCGTGGCCGAAACGCAGGTCGGCGGCGGGACCGTCGCCCGCGAGTGCCGCATCGGCCCGTCGGATGATGTCGCGCAGCAGCGGACGGGCGTCGGGCACGACGCGGTCGCCGTATTGCGGCGATGCCGAGCAGACGAGGTAGTTGCGCAGGTTCTGTGCCTTCCAGAGAAGTACGAGCTCTTCGTGCGTGAAGATGTCGTCGAGGTCGATATCCTCCGGACCGGAGCATCCCGCGATGGCGTAGAGCGCGTAGACGTTGCGGGCGAAGTCGAGCAGCTCCTCATCGTTCATCAATGCGCGCACATCGCCGCGGAAGACCGAAGCGGCGAAGCGGCTGCAATCGAGTCGCGGACGGATGAATTCAGTGGCCCGCGAGGTGAATTCTTTCGAATGGTCGTTCGAGAAAGGGGTGTGGCGCAGCGTGTCCGCATCGCCGATGTCGGCGATGCGTTCGATCCGCAGTGCGGGGTTGAGTTCCTTGAGCCGCTCGTTGTTGGCCGCCATGCTCAGGATGCAGCGCGGAACCTGCGTAGCGCGGCATACGATCCGGGGAGCCTCACCGCCGTCGGGGGCGAAAATCTCCGGAAAGTTGCGCACCATGCGTCCGGCGATGGCACGGTGCTCGACAGCTCCTCGGGGCGACAGCGATCCCGTACGGCCCTCGGCATCGGCCGTCAGACGTTCCACGCGGTCGTAGAGACTCTCGCCCAGCGGCGTGAGCAGCTGTTGTTCGTGGCTCTTTTTCAGCACCCGCAACGCCTTGCGATACACCGAACTGCTTACGTGGTAGCGCGAGCCGTGACGTCCGTAGTGGCTCATATAGAAGGGTCGGAACCCTTCGGGAGCCGGTGCGGGTCCCGGAACGCTGTCCGGATAGGGCATGAAATGGGCCGCAGTGGCGTGGGGATGTGCTGCGAGATAATCCGGGTCGGTCTGGGCCGAGGCGACGAATGTCCCGGCAGAGAGCAGCAATGTGCAGGCGAAGCGTAAAATCGGTTGGGTCATGGTCGTTATCTTAAAAATTCCATTGTTCGGTGAGGCTGGGTGCCGAACCCGAGGATTTCGAGCCGGTCCGCGTAGACTTCGACGATTGCGAAGCGGTTTTCGCGCCCTTCGACCATCCCCTGGAACGTCAGGTGGCGGATGCCTCCGTACGAGGCTTCTCCGCCTGCATGGTGGTGGCCGGCGAGAAACGCTTTCACGCAGGGATATGCGGCGAGCAGCGTCGCAACGTCGATGTTGTTCCACAGGGTGTATTTCCCCAGCAGCGGCACCACGGGCATATGGCACAGGCAGATGACCTGCTCGCGGGCCGCCGTGGCGGCATCGAGTTCCCGGCGGAGCCATTGCAGCTGTTCGTCGTCCAGGGCAGCGTTGTAGGGGCGGGCGTTGTAAGCCTCTTCGCGGGTCAGGGCGTCGAGCATCCGTTGCGCCCGCTTGCGGGCCGTCGAACCTGCGGCATGGCTGTACAGCGCCAGGTCGTTGGCATCGAGAAACAGCAGCCTGAAACCGTCGCGCCGCAGGGCGAAGCGCCGTTCGCGGATACCCTGCGCGGCGAGCAGGCTGCCGACCTCCTCCTCCGAGGCCGCGACGGCGGGGAAGTCGTGATTGCCCGCGATCTTGACGACGGGCGCCGCAGCGCCGTCGAGAATCGGGGCGATATCGGCATAGTTCTCCGCGTCGTTGTCGACCAGATCGCCCAGCGAGACGATGAAATCCACTCCGGCGCGGTCGAAAGCAGCGACCGCCTCCGAGAGTTTCTCCTTCGAGGCGGCATAATAGCGGTTGTTCGCGGGGGCTTTCCGGGCGGAGTAGTGGACGTCGGTGACCACGCCGAACGTAAACAGCGGACCTTTCTTCGGCTTTCGGGCGGAGGACGCCGCGGCGGTATCGGACGCGAAACACAACAGGCTCACAAGGGCCGGACAGAGGAGGGACGATCGCATGGGAACGGCGGGATTCGAAAAAAATTTGCGAAAGAGCGCAACGTGCGTTCCGCCCTTTCGCAGACAAAGATAGGTAAAAGTCGTCGGATTACCAACTCATGACCCGGACTTTGTACATGTCCTGATCGGGTACCCGGATCGTTCGTGTGGCAGCCGAGCCGTTCATGTCGGTCGCGTAACGGATGGTTTGCGACGACCAGCTTTGCGAACCCTCGGGGACGGTCGCGTCGGTATACCACATCTCGCCCGTCTCGTCGTTGTAGTTGAGCGATTTGATGGCCGTGGACGCGGCGAAGAGCTTCATTTCGGTGAATACCCCCGAGCCGATATCGTAGAGATACGCACGGTTTCCTGCGACGCACAACGTATTGGAGTTCACCGCCGTGAGGTCGTGCAGACCGCCCTGGGGCGTGCGTACGGTCTTCTCCAGTTCGAGCGACGGTTCGGCCGAATCCCAGTTCTTCAGTTTGTAGATCAGCAGGCTTTGTCCGCCGACGGCATAGAGCCGCTGCGCGGTTTGGTTCCATACCACGCCGTGGGCCGAGTTGAGTTCGGTCTGGAACAGCACCTTGTTCGGCGAAGTGATGTCGTAGAGCTGGACCTTGTTGTTGTTGGCTCCGGAGCCCGACGAGCAGGCTACGGCGATGCGGTTGTCGGGAAGCAGCTCGGCCGAATGGGCGTTGGGGCACTGCACCGTGTGGAAAAGCACCTGTTTCGTGGCGATGTCGAGCAGCACGCTCCAGTTGTAGGAGCTCGTCAGAAGCAGTTTCTTGCCGTTGTCGACGGGCTTGCAGTCGTCGAGGTGGCTGCAACGCGAAGCGTCCAGACCCAGGGTCGAGGCGATGCTCTTCGCATCCCAGCTCCAGGTCACGGCGTTCTGGTAGGTCTCTTTGGCCAGTCCGGCGTCGATCATGTAGACCATGTTGTCGCCGCAGAAGATCAGTTCGGTGATCGCGGACGAGCGGGCGTCGTCGGTCTCGATCTTTTCGCCTGCGACGAGTGTCGCGGGCTCCTCGCTGCCGACCGTGAAGGTGCCGCCCTCGGTGTCGGTCAGGGTGACGGTATATCCGGCCGAAAGCGCCACGGGAGCGATCATCACGGGGATGATCTTCGCCTCGTCGGTGCAGCTCAGCGGTTGCGGCAGATTCACCGTGATCGTGCGTTCGGAGGCCGTGACGGAGCCGTCCGCGAGGTCGACCCGCACTTTACCGGCGATCGCTTCGCCGCCGTTGGCCGTCACTTCGGCTTTCGTTACCGAGTAGTTGCCCTTGCGCAGGCTGATGTACATCGTGCAGAAGAACTGGCGCAGGTCGATCTTGCAGCCTTCGTACGAAGCGGCGCGGTAGGTCGCCCGGCCGAAAAGGCAGGGTTCGATCCGGCCGTTTTGCAGGACGGGAACTTCGCCTTCCACCGCGCCGTCGGCGCAGGTCAGAGCGGCCGTCTCGGGGTAATAGGCCGCGATGGAGCTTTCGCGGTCGGCGCGGGCGTCGAACGTGAAGAGGAACAGCGATTGCTGCGATCCGGTCAGCAGCGGAGCCGCCGAGACCTTCTGCCCCTCGCCCCGGGAGGCGACCAGCAGCGTGGCGCGGTCGCCGGCCTGCCAGGTCGGGAGCGTCGTGGCGCCCGATTCGTTGTAGTATCTGTTCAGCGACAGGGTTATGGTCGATGCTTGCGGACGTACGGAGCTCGTGTCGTCGTCGGAGCATCCCGCCGCGAGCGTCAGGGCGCCGATGCCGAGCAGCATTCCGCGGCGGAGGTTTTCGAGAATGGATTGGTAAATCATCGTCGATAGGATTTTTCGTTAGTTGTATACGTCTTTACGCTTCGTGGCTTTCTCGCCTGCCGATTCGTTGGGGACGATCGTATGTTTACGGTTTTTGGCCGGGCTTGCGAATCCGACCCCATCCCCTCGGGCGGGACCCGTAGGGACCTGTTCCGTATAAAGCCGTATATCGTTATTTTTTCTTTTTTCCGAGAATCACCGATTCGTAGCGCGCTGCGATGTTGGCGGGGGTCGCATCCTCGCCGGCGCGAACTTCGTGCATGAAAACGCCCTTGTATCCCGATGCGCGCAGGCGACGATAGAAATCGGTCCAGTCGATCACGCCGTTGCCCGGGAGCCAGTGGCGCTCGTCCTGACGGTCGTAGTCCGAGGCGTGGATCGTGCCGATGCGCGAACCGACGGTCTCGAAGAAGTGGGCGTGCTCCTCCTGGAGCAGGTGGTTCGAGTCGAAGCAGACCATCACGTCGGGGTAGTTCTCGATCAGCCGCATGATCTCGCCCGAATTGCGGCCCAGGCACGTGCGGGGCAGGTTCTCGATGCACAGCACGGCGCCGATCTCCCGGGCGGCCAGCGCCAGACGGCCGATCGAGTTGGCCGAGTTCTGCAACCGCTCTTCGCGATCCTCCTCGGCGATGGGTTCGGAGCTGGGGTGCAGCACCAGACGTTGGGGATGGAAGATCGAGGCCAGCCGGATCATGCGCTCCATCAGTACGACATTCTGTTCGCGCAGCGCGGGGTCCGATACCGAGATGTCGAGCTGGCGGCTGAAGGGCAGGTGGCACGACCAGACGGTCAGACCCGCCTCGTCCAGGAGCCGTTTGGTGCGGTAGGCGCGCGTGTAGACCTCGTTTTCGGGTGCCTTGCGCCAGAAATAGTTGAACACGACCTCCACGTGGTCGATGCCCGCCTGTTTGATCTCCGCGAGCTTCTCGGCGGTGGGAACCTTGGTCATGCCGAGCGATACGCCGACGGGATATTTCGCCTGAACGGCGGCTGCGGAACAAAGGATGCTCAGCAGAATTACGATCGATTTTTTCATGGTCTTTCGTTTTAAGACGAGGGGAGCCTCCGCCCGCAGGCGAAGACTCCCGCCCGGGATTTATCGGATGCAGCACGAACCGCAGATATCGCCGCCGTGACCGCTCCACGTCGCAGCGCGCTCGCCGCCTACGTAGCGTCCGGCGAAGATACCGTTGTCGTTC
Source organism: uncultured Alistipes sp. (assembly GCA_947573795.1). Classification (GTDB taxonomy): domain Bacteria; phylum Bacteroidota; class Bacteroidia; order Bacteroidales; family Rikenellaceae; genus Alistipes. The sequence goes on from CANPHE010000029.1 coordinate 5,589, forward strand.
GCGGCACCGATGAATGCGGCGTAGAAGACGCCTTCGTTGAAGTTGTTACCGCCCATCTGCTTCTGGGCATTGCTCGAACCGAAGGTCCATTTGTCGATCACCGCACCGTCGGCCGAGAAGATGTAGTTGGAGTTGATAACCTGACCCGATGAGATGTAGAAGCGGTTTTCGGAGTCGACGCACGGATGCGAATAGTTGTAGGCGTTGTTGGTACCGTCGAGATGGGCGTGCGACCAGAGCACGCTCGTCAGATTCGCGTCGATGCAGTAGACCTTGCTGTCTTTCGAACCGACGAAGATCGTACCGTTGGGCGCTACGACGGGTTCGTAGAGGTTGTTCGCGGCGACCTGGAGCGTCGTCTTGAGCGTGCGCGTCGCAAGATCGATGGCGCTCAAACCTCCGCCCAGGAGCGGCACGTAGACGGTCTTCTTGTCGTTCGAGACGGCTAGACCCGAAATGTCGGATACTCCCTTCGGCAGGGTGACCTTCGCCAGTTCGGAACCGTTCTCCGTGCTGAGGAAGTAGAACGACGTGGAAGCCGAGCCGACGAGCAGCTCGTTGCCGTTGACCAGCAGACCGCCGCCCTTGCCTCCTGCGGCGAAGCTCCAGAGCTTGGCACCCGATGCGGCGTCGATGGCGAAGACGTTGCCCGCAGCGTCACAGATGTAGACCTCCGTACCGGCTGCGTTGACCGCCGGAGCGGCGCTCTGCATCGATCCGGCCTCTTTGAACTGCCATTTCAGCGCACCTTCGGGCGTCACGGCGTAGAACTGTCCGGAGGTGGTCGTGCCGTAATAGATGTCTCCCGTCACGGGGTTGACCGTGCACATGTTGTAGCTGCCCGAATTGTTCTGGGGCACGTAGCGCCACTTCTCGGCGCCCGAAACGACGTCGAAGGCGTAGAGTGCCGCCACCTTGTTGAAGGTCACGTTGTAGACGGTCTTGCCGTCGGGCGAGAATACCGGGCAGGCGCCTTTGAAACCGTTGTAGTTGGTGCCGTCCTGGGCCCAGTCGGTGTGGAAGATCACGTATTCGCGGATGGTGACGGTGATCGTCCATTTGCGGGTCGTGGTGCCGATGCGGGCGCTCAGGGTGACGTTCTGTTCGCCGGTCGAGGAGATGCCCTGCTTCACCACGTCGCCTTCGCGGACCGTGCCGTCGGGGAAGGTCCACTGCACGTCGGTCGCCGAGGTGTAGGCCTCGCGGTTGAACGTGAAGGTGATGGGTTGGTTGGCGGCGGCCAGTTCGCGGTCGAGGAAGAAAGGCACGGCTTGCGTGGGCATCGCCTTGACCGTGGCGGGCTCCGAGGGGCCCTTGGCGTAGTTGGCCACGAGCGAGAAGGTGTAGTTCAGGTCGTTGGTCAGATTTTCGGCCGTGTAGGTATCGGCGTCCTTGTCGATCTGCACCGTCTCAACTTGCTCGGGGGTGTCCTCCTTGAAGTAGGAGAGCGTGTAGGAGGTCAGCGTCGTAGCGGGTTTGGTCCAGGTGAGCAGGACGAACGTGTCGCCCGCTTCGGCTGCGAGCGTCGAGACGGCGATGCGCGAGGTGGTCGGTTTGCCGCCGACCTCGACCGGGTTGGAGATCAGCGAACCGTAGATGGCCTGCACCTGGAACACATAGTCGGTGCCGTTTACCAAGTCGGTGACCGTATGGTGCATTGCACCGTTCGTATGCAGGACGACGGGATTCGCCTCGGCGTCGTTGTAACGGATGATGAAATCGCTCGGCGACCATCCTTCGGGCATGTTCCACGAGAGCGCGACCTCTTCGTCGCCCGGCGTGGCCTGCAAACCGACGACTTGGTGACGCCGGGAATCCGCCTTGAGGTCGTCGATGTCGTCGCCGTCCCAGCAAGCCGCGAAATTCGTCGCCAGGAGGCCGGCCAACAGCATATTGATTATCTTTTTCATACTTTATCAGTCTTTATTAGCCTTGTGATTAAAAACCGGGATTCTGCCAGAGAATCGATTTGTTGTTGACGATCTCGATCTGACTTTGCGGAATCGGGAAAAGCAGGTTGTGTGCGTCGAGCGAGTAGCCCAGACCCTGGAAATACTCGACGGCCAGGCCCAGACGCACCAGGTCGAACCAGCGGTGTCCCTCCAGGGCGAATTCGCGGCCGCGCTCGGCAGCCAGTTCGCGGACGAAGGTGTTCTTGTCGGGAACTTCGGCCGTCGTCAGCTCGTCCAGCCCGGCGCGGGTGCGGGTCTTGTTGAGCCACGGCAGGGCGGCCGGGATGCCGTCGGTCGAAGCGAGCGCCTCGGCGTACATCAGTACCACGTCGGCGTAGCGCAGGTGCGGGAAGTCGTTGCCCACCTGTGTCGTGTAGGTCGCATCGTACGTATCGTACCATTTGGTCATGGCGTAGACGGTGCTCGAAATCTTCGTGTAGGTGGCGATCAGGGCCAGACGGTTGTCCTTCTCGGCGTAGATCGCCTTGAACTCCGGCGTCGGGTTGCGGATATCGCTCAGCACGGTCGTGTTGGTGCTGTACCAGTATCCGTGGCCGTTGTCGGTCGACTTGTTGTAGTAGAGCGTGAAGATGACCTCCTTGTTGAACTTGTTCGCGACGTCGAACACGCGGCCCGTCGTCGTCTCCAGTCCGTAGGCGGTGTTCTTCATCGCCTCTTCGAGCGCGGTCTTGGCCTCGGCGGGTTTGCCGAAGGTCAGGTAGACCTTCGCCAGCAGCGTATAGGCGGCGATGCTCGTCACGCGGGCCTTTTCGGCCCCCTTCTGGTCGGGCAGCAGCCGGGCGGCCTCCGAGAGGTCTTCGGTGAGCAGTTTGTACATATCCTCCTCCGAGCAGCGGGGGATGGTCTTTGCGGCGGCGGGAGCCACTACCGTGCGCGTTACGGGCACGCCTCCGAAGACACGGTAGAGGTTGAAGTACCACCACGACCGCATGAAGAGGCATTCACCGCGGTATTTGTCGGCGTTGGGGATGTTCTTGCCCGAGAGGTGGTTCAATACGTCGTTGCAACGGTAGATGCCGTTGTACCAGGCATCCCAAATGTCGTTCAGAATGCCGTTGCTGGAGGTCTCGGCGAAGTGGTCGATGTCGTAGCGGTCCTGCGTCGAGACGGCCATCGATTCGAGGATGTTCTCGTCGCTGCGGTAGCCCAGCTCCTGCAAATGGAACGCCATCTGGGTCTTGAGCTTGGCGTAGCAGGCTTTCACGCCCTGGTCGAAGTCGTCGTCGGTCTGGTAGAAGTTGCCTTCGGTGATGTTGTTGCTGGGGTATTGTTCGAAGAAGCTGTCGCCGCACGAACAGAACGCCAAAGCGCCGAGTGCGAGTGCGAACCGGTATTTCAGTTTCATGGTCTTCGTCGTTTGATTAGAGATTAAAGTTTATGCCGACGCTGAACGTGCGCGAGAGCGGGTAGGAGCAGTAGTCCTCGCCCGGACGCATGGCGTCGGTGGAGCGTTTGTTGACTTCGGGGTTGTAGCCCGTATAGTCGGTCCAGGTGAAGAGGTTCGAGCCCTGTACGTAGAGACGCAGCTTCGAGATGCCGGCCTTGCGGACCCACTTGTCGGGGAAGGTGTATCCCAACGAGAGGTTTTGCAGACGCAGGTAGCTTCCGTCCTCGAGGTGGAAGGTCGAGGTGCAGGCTCCGTTGTTGCCGCTCGACTTGCGGGTGGCGCGGTTCAGCTCGCCGTAGGGGAAGCGCTGGAGCGACTCCTTCATCATGTTCGACGAAGCCTCCATGTTGCAGAGGTAGCGGCGTTCCAGGTTGAGGATTTCGTTGCCGTAGACGCCCTGGAAGTTGGCGCCCAGGTCGAGGCCTTTCCAGGAGAAGTTCACCGAGAAGCCGTAGTAGAAGTCGGGCATGTAGTTGCCGACGATCACGCGGTCGGCGTCCTTCTCCAGGATACCGTTGCCGTTGGCGTCGACGAAACGGAAGTCGCCGACCTGCGTCGTCTCGAAGTGGGGATAGGAATCCAGTTCCTCCTGGTTGTGGAAGATGCCGTCCTGTACGAGCAGGTAGTAGCAGCCGACGGGCTGACCCACGCGCGTGAGGTAGTAGGCTCCGGCGTAGGACGACTCCTTGATGACGTCGGCGTTCTCGTCGCCCAGGCTCAGCACCTTGTTGCGGTTGAGCGACCAGTTGGCCGAGAAGGCGTAGGAGAAGTCGCCGAAGCGGCGGCGTGACGAGAGGTTGAGCTCGACGCCGCGGTTTTGCATCGAACCGATGTTGATGAGCGACGTGGTGAGACCCGAAACCGACGAGACGGGAACGTCGAAGAGCATGTCGGTGGTCTTCGTGTGGTAGAGGTCGACGCTCAGTCCCAGCGTGCCCCGCCACAGGCTGAAGTCGAAGCCGACGTTGTACTGCGTGTTCTTCTCCCAGCCCAGTTCGTTGTTGGCGATCTGCGTGGGATAGACCACCGAGGTGAGTCCGTTGCCGAGGTCGATGTTCGTCGTGCCGTAGAGAGCCAGGTAGGCCGAGTTGCCGATCTGGGCGTTACCCGTCTGACCGACGCTGGCGCGGACTTTCAGGTCGTCGAGCCATTTGACGTCGCGCAGGAAGTTCTCGTCGCTCATGCGCCAGCCGATCGACGCTGCGGGGAAGTAACCCCAGCGGGTGTCGGGTGCGAAGCGCGACGAACCGTCGCCGCGGATCGATGCCGAGATCATGTAGCGGCCCTTGTAGGAGTACTGCGCGCGGACGAGCCACGAAGCGAACGTGTAGGCGTATTTGTTGTTGTAGGTCTCCGCCAGGTCGATGGTCTTGTTCTTCGTGGTGTGGATCTTGTCGTCGCCGGCCGTACCCGTGCCGACGATCTGCGAGAGCTGCGTGGTCTGCTTCTCGGCCTCGTAGACCGCTACGGCGTTGACCGAGTGGTCGCCGAAGGTGCGGTTGAACGACAGCTGGTTGGTGATCGTCCAGTGGAAATAGGACTGCATGTTGTTCTGCGCCTTGGGGTCCGACGGGGCGTCGAGGTATTTGTAACCCCGCAGCGGCAGGTAGGAGGGGCGGTAGTAGTTGCGGATGTAGGAGTAGTAGTCGCCGCCCGCCTGGAACTTGTATTCGAGACCCTTGACGAACTCGTAGGAGACGTAGGCGTTACCCAGCAGGTTGATCTTTTCGCGGACGTCCTCCACTTCGAGGGCCAGGGCTACGGGGTTGAGCACCTCGTTGGTCTGCGTGTCCCACGTATTGATGCGCAGGAACCCGTTCATGTGCCAGTTGTAGCTGCCGTCCTCGTTGTAGACCGGGAACACCGGGGGCGCCATCAGCGCCGAGGCGATCACACCGTCGCTGCCGTACTGCGTGTCGGAGGCGATGTAGTTGGTTTTCGAGTAGGAGGGCGAGAAACTTACGCCGTATTTGAGGCGGTTGCGCTTGCCGTCGAGGTTCATGCGCATGCTGTAACGCTCGAAGTCCGAGCCGATGATCGTACCTTCGCGGTAGAGGTAGTTGGCGCCTACGTAGTAGCTCAGCGCCGGGGTGCGGCCCGATACGGAGAGCGAATGTTTGGTCGAGTAGGCCGTGCGGAAGATGGCGTCCTGCCAGTCGGTGTTGGTCAGCGTGCCGGTCTCGTCCTCCAGGTAGGCCGTGATGAGCGGGTCTACGCGGTGGTAGGTCTGCGGACGGCTGGCGTAGGGGTCGTCGATCGAACCCGTCGGAACGTTGAACAGGTAGGCGCCGTCGCGGGCCTCCTTGAAGATCGTCGCGAATTCGTAGGCGTCGAGCATGTCGATCTTCTTCGATACCGACGAGACGCTGAACTGTCCGTCGTAGCTCACGACGGCGCGTTCGCTCGTACCGCGCTTGGTGGTGATGATGACCACGCCGCACGAACCGCGCGAGCCGTAGATGGCCGCAGCCGAGGCGTCCTTCAGCACTTCGAGGCTCTGGATGTCGTTGCTTTCGAGGTTGGCGAAGGCGCGTTCGTCGCACGGCACGCCGTCGATGACGTAGAGCGGTTCGTTGCTGTTCGACGCCGATTGGATACCGCGGATGCGGATCGACGCGTTACCGTCGGGCTGACCGCCCAACTGCAACACCTGCACGCCCGGCATCTTGGCCGCCATCGCTTCGCGGAAGTCCGTCGAGGGGGTGTTTTCGAAGTCCTCGGCCTTGATCGACGAGATGGAGGTCGTCACGTCGCGCTTGTTCTGCACGCCGTAGCCGATCACCACGATGTCGTCCATCTTCACCGCTTCGGTCACGAGTTTCACGTCGGCGCGCGTCTGCGTGTCGGCGAGTTTGAGCGTCACGCGGTTGTAGCCGATGAGCGAATACTCCAGCACGGCGTCGTTCTGACGGATGTTGAGGGCGTATTCGCCGTCGGCTCCGGTCGCCGTGCCGACGGTCGTGCCCTGGAGAATGACCGTGGCGCCGATGATCGGCTCGCCGTGTTCGTCGGTCACGCGGCCGCGGACGGTGCGGCTGTTGTCAGCGGCGCGCTGGGCTACGGCTTTCCCCCCCCCGCCGGTGCGGGCCGTGAGGATAATTTTCAAACCTTTGATTTCGACCCCGGTGTCGGGAAGCACCTCCGAAAGGATGGACTCGATGGTCCGGTTTTCGGCATTGACCGAGACGTGCTTCGTGGTGTCGATCTCGGCATCGACGTATGCGAACGTATAGGGGCTGTTGGCCTCGATGCGTCGCAGAAGCTCTTTGACCGTAACGTCTTTCGCCTCGACGGAGACGGTCGGCGCCTGGGCCCGCGCCGTAGCGGCGGACAGCGCGCACAAGACGATCGCCAGCGTCAGGAGCCGGCAGATCCTCTTCAGAACGTTGGATTCATTCTTCATGTTTTTGAGTTTTGTGGTTCTTTTTTGGGTGCGTTTTCTTGCGTATGAGCGATCCGGAACGTCTTCCCGGATCGCGGATTTCTCCCGAAACAGGTCGCTATTTCGAGGTGATGAGCACGTGATTGCCGTCGATGCGGTAGCGGATGGGGACGAGCGTCGCCATGACCTCCATGATGTCTTCGAGCGATTCGTGGCAGACGACCATCGAGAGCCGTTTGCGGACGGGCAGATGGGTCGAGACCGAGATTTCGACGTTGTAGCGGCGTTCGAGGTTCGTGACGATATCCGCGAGCGGCGTGTTGTCGAAGACCAGGCGCGACTCGAACCAGCGGCAGTAGTTGCGCGCGTCGACATGCTCGACGGCGATCGTCTTCGAATAGCGGTCGAACGACAGTTTCTCGTCGGGCCGCAGGGTGATCGGCGCTGCGGTGTTGCCCCCGAGCACGCGTACCGATCCCGTCTTGAGGATGATCTGCTCGTGGCTGCCTGCGGCGTAGCCGATCGCGTCGAACGACGTGCCGAGCACTTCGATCTTCAGGTCGTTCATCGCTACGCGGAAGGGCCGCAGCGAATCCTTCATCACTTCGAAGAAGGCTTCGCCCGAAAGGGTCACTTCGCGCGAACGGTCGGAGAACTCGGCCGGGAAGCGCAACCGGCTTTTGCCGTTGAGCCACACGTGCGTGCCGTCGGGCAGCGTGAATTCGCCGACATTGCCTTCGGCCGTCAGGAGGGTGATCTCCGAGCGGGGGCGGATGCCGAAGCGGGCTGCCTGGTAGCCGCCTGCGAAGATCAGCACCGCAGCGGCCGTCGTCGCGATGCGGCGCAGCAGCCGGCGTCCCGCGTGACGTCGGGGCTCGGGCCGGATGGCGGCATGGAGGCGGGCCAGTCCTGCGGCGTTCTGGTCGTCGGTGGCATAGGCCGTATGGCCGTTCCACAGGCCGAGCAACGCTTCGTCGAGCTCCGGGGAGTCTTCGCGGTCGAGCATCCAGCGTTCGAAACGACGCCGTATGTCCTCCGGAAGGTCCTGCCGTCGGAAGAAATAGTCGAGAATCCGGTCGTAGCGCTTGTTCATCGTGCTCTGCGAGTCAACGGGTTATTTCTGGACGAGCGTGTAGGTTTCGGAATAGCCGCCGGCCTGGAAAAGCACCGTCCCCGACCGCTGCGCGCCCGAATCGTTGGCCGCGAAAGTGAGGTGTACGGCGTGGATGCCCTTTTCCGAACCGCTCGCGGGCGATACGGTGATCCAGCTGGCCTGAGAGGTCGCCGTCCAGGCGCATGTCGTGAAGATCGTTACGGAGCGCACGCCGCCTTCGGCGGGCTCGGGATTGCCGGCGGGCGTCGATGTCGAGTAGAGGAAAACGCTGTCGGGAGCCTTTTCGTCGTCGTCGGAACATCCGCAAGCGAAACCTACGCAGAGAAGCGCGAATAGGAATAGGAGATGTTTTTTCATGGTTTTAGGTTTAGTGTTAAATTTTAGGATACCCGATCCGTAATAAAGACAATTCTCGAAAAGGGATCGCCAGTCGGATTCGTAATTTTTTTCGATTTTTTTATTCCGGGGCCTCCGGTCGGATTTTCGGACCGCAGTTGGTAAAATTTTTATAAACGGCGCTCGCTTCTCGAATCTCGGGTGAAAATTTTCGTTTTATGCGGACAAAACTTATATTTGCACCGAAGAACCTATGAACAGCGAAGAATACATCGTCCTGAAAAGGCTGCGCGACGGAGATATCGAGGCGCTCGATGTGCTCTACCTCCACTATGCGCCCAAGGTCCGGGATTTCGTATTTCGTCTTTTGCACGATGCGACGGAGGCCGAGGACCTGACGCACGATATTTTCCTGCGCGTCTGGGAACAGCGCCAGACCGTGGGTAACGTGCTGTCGTTCAAGAATTATCTTTTCCGCATGACGCGCAATGCGGTGTTCAACGTCTTCAAGCATCGCCGCATCGAACAGAGCTACCAGCAGCGGACGGAGGTGCGCGACGGCGGTATGGTCGCGCCGGAGAAACCCGACGAACGGGTCTCGACCGACGATCTGATGCAGCTGATCGACCTGGCGGTGAGCAACATGCCCGAACAGCGCCGCAAGGTCTTCTGCATGAGCCGTTACGATCATATGTCCTACAACGATATCGCCCGCGAGCTGAACATCAGTCCGAAGACCGTGCAGTACCACATTTCGGGGGCTTTGGCCGAGCTGCGCAAGTTGCTTTCGGCCATCGCGGTGTTTATTTAGCGGGATGCGGATTTTCGGGGGGCGGACGCAGCCTGCGAAGCCCGGCTAAGAGCCGGAGCTTATGGGAAAATGACCGCCGATCCTGCTTCTTGCCGTCTTTTGTCCCCGGACTTAGGCGAGCCTCCGCCGCCGGAGGCTGCGGATCGCAGTTCGCAACGAACTTTGCCGCAAAAACGAACTTATACGATATGAAACAAACCTGGAAACCCGGAACAGTGCTCTACCCGCTGCCTGCGGTGCTGGTCAGCTGCGGCGCGACGCCCGAAGAATATAACCTGCTGACGGTCGCCTGGACCGGAACGGTCTGCACGAATCCGCCGATGTGCTCGATCTCGGTACGGCCCGAACGCCACTCCTACGAGATCATCCGCCGCACGGGCGAGTTCGTCATCAACCTCACCACCGAGCGTCTGGCCCGGGCCGTCGACTGGTGCGGCGTGAGGTCGGGACGCGATTACGACAAGTTCCGCGAAATGGGGCTTACGCCGCTGCCGGGCGAGCAGGTCGCGGCGCCGATCGTCGCCGAGGCTCCCGTGAGCATCGAGTGTCGGGTGACGCAGATCTTGCCGCTGGGGTCGCACGACCTGTTCCTGGCCGAGGTGGTCAACGTGCAGGTCGACGAAGCCTATATCGATCCTCGAACGGGGCGGTTCTGCCTGGAACAGGCCGCGCCGATCGTCTACTCCCACGGCGAGTATTTCGGCCTGGGGCGGGCGCTGGGCCATTTCGGTTGGTCCGTGCGGCGCAAACCCCGCAAATAGGACCTATTCCGGCCGTGGCGAAAGGATATTCGGTCCGATCGTTCGGGTTTCTCGAAAATTTTCGTTACCTTTCGAACCGAAATGCCTGCGATGGTGCCAGGCACCCCCTTAATGCTATCTGACCGATGAAAAAAATGCTGACTTCGCTTGCCGCGCTGCTGCTTTGCGGAAACCTCTTTGCGGCCGAGCCGCCCGTTATCGACGTCGCGACCGACGATCTGTCGCTCGTGCTTCGTGTCTCGCCGCAGGGCGAGGTGCTTTTCGACCACTTCGGCGGTCGTATCGAGACTGCCGAATCATTTGCCGACTACAAAAATTACCGCCGTTCGGATTACGGAACCGATCCTGAAGCCTATCCGACGATGGGCGGCCGCAACTTCCGTGAGCCGGCGTTGCGCGTGACCCATGCCGACGGCGATCTGAACACCGAGTTGCGTTATGTTTCGCATACGCAGCGGACGCTCGCCGACAAGAACGTTTCCGAAACCGTCGTGCGGATGAAGGACGCCCGGCTGCCCCTGGAGGTGGAGCTGGTCTATACGGCTTATGCCCGTGAAAACGTCATCACGACCCATGCCGTGATCCGCAACGGCGAGAAGGGCGACGTCGTGCTGCATAATTTCTACTCCTCGGCGCTGCCGATCCGGGCCCGCAGCTACCTGCTGACCCATCTGCACGGAGCCTGGGCCAAGGAGTGCCAGGCCGAGCATACGCTCCTTACGCACGGTGCGAAGAGCATCGAGTCGCGCAAGGAGGTGCGCACGACGCACACCGAGAACCCCGCTTTCATGCTGACGCTCGACAGCGAGTCGTTCGACGAGAACTACGGCGAGGTGATCGCCGGAGCGCTGGCCTGGAGCGGCAACTTCCGGCTCAACTTCGAGATCGACGAATTCGACATGCTCACCGTGCTGGCGGGTGCCAACCCCTATGCTTCGGAATACACGCTGCGCCGCGGCGAGTCGTTCACCACGCCCGAAATGATCTATACGTACAGCTTCGCCGGTGCGGGCGGTGCGAGCCGCAACCTCCACGACTGGGCGCGCAACTACGGCACGTGGGCCAAAACGCACATGGTGCCGACGCTGCTCAACAGCTGGGAGGGCGCCTATTTCGATTTCGACGCCAAGACCCTGACCGACATGGTGGACGATGCCGCCGCGATGGGACTCGAAATGTTCGTGCTGGACGACGGTTGGTTCGGCAACAAATACCCCCGCGACAATGCCCGCGCCGGATTGGGCGACTGGGAGGTCAATGCGAAGAAATTGCCCGAGGGGATCGACTACATCGCCTCCTATGCCCATTCCAAAGGGCTGAAGTTCGGCATCTGGATCGAACCCGAAATGGTCAACCCCGATAGCGAACTGGCCGAAAAGCATCCCGACTGGGTGGTGAAAGCCCCGGGCCGCGAGGTGCCGACCATGCGGCAGCAATGGCTGCTCGACCTGTCGAATCCCGCCGTGCAGGACTTCGTGTTCGGGGTCTTCGACCGCACGATGGGGCTTTCGAAGCAGATCGACTACATCAAATGGGACGCCAACCGCCATGCCGAGAGCATCGGTTCGAAATATCTGTCCGCCGATCGGCAGACGCATTTCTGGATCGATTATGCCCAGGGATTCTACAAGGTGCTGGAGCGCATCCGCGCGAAATATCCCGACGTGATGATCCAGGCCTGCGCCTCGGGCGGCGGCCGCGTGGAGTACGGTGCGCTCGGACATTTCGACGAGGTGTGGACCAGCGACAACACCGAAGCCCTTTCGCGGGCCCGGATTCAGTACGGCACCAGCCTGTTCTATCCCGCGACGGTGATGGGTTCGCACGTCTCGGCGACGCCCAACCACCAGACGGGCAACATCACGCCGATCAAGTTCCGCTTCGACATGGCCTGCGCGGGCCGTCTGGGTATGGAGCTGCAACCCAAGAAGATGACCGAGGCGGAGCGTGCTTTCGCCCGCAAGGCGATCGAGAACTATAAGGGCTACCGCGATATCGTGGCCGAGGGCGATCTGTATCGTATCGGCACGCCCTACGACGAGTCGGGTGCATACGCCGTGCTTTATGTCTCGAAGGACCGCAAGCGTGCCGTGCTCTTCACCTACTGCATCCGTTATCAGGGCCGTACGGGCCTGCCCGAATTCCGTTTGCGGGGACTCGATCCCGCGGCGCGCTACGCCGTGCGCGAACTCAATGTCGAGAAGTCGCGCTGCTGGTTCCACGGCAAGACCCTCGGTGGCGATTTCCTGATGCAGGCGGGTGTGAACCCGAAGCTGGAGAAGATTTACGACAGCTGCGTGTTCCTGCTGGAGGCCAGCGGCAATTAGGAATTGCCGGCTAAGGGCAACTGAGCTTGCGGCAAAGAGCATCTTCGGCGGCTGGGGGCGTCGCGCTGAAAGCGCGAGCCGCCGAAGATGGCAAGGCTGCGCCTTGCATTTTGCAGCAAAGTCGATTTTAAACCCCGACTCAGATAGCTGCAATTTGTAGAGAACCCAATAATGGTATAATTGATACGAATGAACAAAACATTTCCTTGGGCCGTGCTGCCGTTGCTGGCGGGTACCGCCTGCACGCAGACGGCCGAGACCGCGCGACCCAATATCATTTTCATCCTGATGGATGATGCCGGTTACGGCGATTTCGGTTGCTACGGCCAGCAGAAGACGGAGACGCCTAATATCGACGCCTTGAGCCGCAACGGCATCCGCTTCACGAATATGTATTGCTCGGCACCGCTCTCGTCGCCGTCGCGCTGCGGGCTGCTCACCGGACGCCATGCCGGTCATGCCCAGATTCGCGCCAACGACGAAATGACCTGGCGGGGCGACGTCTGGAACCACGAAGCGATGCTCGCCGACTCCACGCTCGAAGGGCAGGCGCCCATGCTCGCAGGCACGCCGACGCTCGGTTCCGTCCTCAAGGAAGCCGGTTATGCCACCGGCATGGTCGGCAAATGGGGCGTCGGTACGCCCGCATCCGAGAGTACGCCCAACAAAATGGGTTTCGATACCTACTACGGCTGCATCTGCCAGCGCCAGGCCCACAACTATTATCCGCCGTTCCTTTGGAACAACGACCGTCGCGAATACCTCGATAACGTGCTCGTATGCCCCGGAACGGGGCTGGACGAAGGTGCCGATCCCTACGACGAGGCGAGCTATGCCAAATTCACCGGCAATGTCTATTCGCCCGACAAAATGTACGAACACGTCCTCGACTTCGTCGGCGAACACAAGGACGAACCTTTCTTCCTGATGTGGACCACGCCCCTGCCCCACAGCCCCATGCAGGCGCCGAAAAGGTGGGTGGACTACTACGTCGAGAAGTTTACCGCCGCATACGGCGACGAGGAGCCGATCGCCGGCAAGGGCTACTATCCTTCGCGCTATCCCCGGGCTACGTATGCCGCCATGATCTCCTACTTCGACGAACAGGTGGGAGGTCTCGTGGCCGAGCTGAAACGCCTCGGCATCTACGACAATACCCTGATTATCCTGACCAGCGATAACGGCCCGGCGAACAATTCGTGTTCGTCGACCGTTTGGTTCGACAGCGCCCGGCCGTTCCGCTGCGGCAAGGGCTGGGGCAAGGCGTCGCTGCGCGAAGGCGGTATCCGCATGCCGTTCATCGTAAGCTACGGGTCGAAATTGCGCCCGCAGGTCAGCGACCGCATGGGATTCTTCCCCGACGTGATGCCTACCCTGTGCGAACTCGCCGGCGCCCGTTGCCCCGAGACGGACGGCATCTCGTTCCTGCCTACGCTCGAAGGCCGGGAGCAGCCGCAGCACGAATATCTCTATTGGGAGTATCCGGGCGGCGACGGCTGGATCGCCGTGCGGCAGGGCAAGTGGAAGGGCCTGTTGCGCAAGGTGAAGAAGAACAATGCGGAATTCGAGTTGTACGACCTCGACGCCGATCCGCGCGAAGATCGCAACGTGGCGGCGCAGCATCCCGAGATCATCGAGCGCATGTGGGAGTACGTGACCTCGTCGCACGAGTCCAATCCCAATCCGCTGTTCGATATGGAAATCCCGAAACATTGATATTATGAAGAAATTATTGGCTATCCTGCTGCTGTTTTCGGCCGCTACGGCGCGGGGGATCGAGACCGAGACGGGCCCTTACCTGCAAGCGGTCGGCGAACATGAATTCACGGTGGTCTGGACGACCGATGCCGATGCCGTGGCGTGGGTCGAGGTGGCTCCGGACGACGGAAGCGATTTCTACGCCGTCGAGCGGCCGCGCTACTACCAGTCCGAGCACGGCCGGCGGACGATCGGGCGGGTACACCGCGTGACGGTCCGCGGACTCGAACCGGGCACCTGCTATCGTTACCGCATCTTCGCGCAGCAGATTTTGGAGCGCGAAAGCTCGCACCCGATCGGCGGCCGCGTGGCGGCCAGCCGCGTCTACAAACACGAGCCCTACCGCATGACGACGCTCGACGCTTCGCGGCCGAAGGTGCGCTTCTCGGTCGTGAACGACATCCACGGCAACGATTCGCTGCTGTGCCGGCTGTTGGACGGCGTGACGCGTGCGAATACCGATCTGGTCTTCTTCAACGGCGATATGACCTCCTCGGTCGATTCCGAGGAGCAGATCGCCCGGGCCTACCTGGGCCCTGCGTCGAAGCTCTTCGCGTCGGAGGTGCCGCTGGTGATGGTGCGGGGCAATCACGAGAACCGCGGAACCTTCTCCTACCGTTTGAGCGATTATGTCGTGACGCCCGAGGGACGTTTCTACTACATGTTCCGGCAGGGGCCCGTCTGCTTCGTCGTGCTCGACTGCGGCGAGGATAAGCCCGATAACGATATCGAGTACTCGGGGCTGGCCGATTTCGACCGCTACCGTGCCGAGCAGGCCGAGTGGCTGCGCCGAGCCGTCGCGAGCGACGAGTTCCGCAATGCGCCGCTGCGTATCGTGCTGCTCCATATTCCGCCGCTGCACTACGACTGGCACGGCGGTCACGAGGTGCAGGAGCGTTTCATGCCCCTGTTGCAGGGCGCCGGGGTCGATCTGCTGCTCTGCGGCCACCTCCACCGGGCGTTCTACACCCCTGCGGGCGAGGATCGTTACGACTTCCCGATTCTGATTAATTCCAACCGCGAGTGCGTGCGGGTCGAGGCGTCGGCCGACGGAATCGTCGCGGAGGTCCGTGACGCTGCGGGCAAGGTTACCCGGAATATCCGAATCCCCAAGCGATAGCGAGGTCCCGATTCGGGGCAAGGTTTTTCGGCTCTCGGAGTTGCGGCCTCAGGCCGTAATTCCGGGGGCCGGATTCGTTTCGGGCGGAACCGGAGGCGGTTGAAAACTCGCTGCGCCGATCTCGGTCCCGGGGCTTTTCGCGGCCAAAAAATACCGGGTAGTCGGAAAGCCGAACGACTTTTCGATTATCTTTGCCGTATGCTTGACGATTTCATCCGCTATATCGAGGCCGAACGCCGCTTCTCGCCGCTTACCGTACGCAACTACCGTCGCGATACAGAGGCGTTTCTCGACTGGTTGCGCGAGGCGCAGGGAACCGACGATCCGCGCGACGCGACGACGGGGCAGGTGCGGGCGTGGATTCTCCACCGCACGGAGACGGCGCATCTGAGCGCTGCGTCGATGAACCGCGAAGTGTCGTCGTTGCGGGCTTTCTTCCGCTGGATGCACGCCACGGGCGCCATTTCGCGCGATATCATGCGGCCGATCCGTTCGTTGAAAACGTCGCGGCGCTTGCCGTCGTTCGTCCCGGCGAGCCGTATGGAGGGTATCGTGGAGGAGTGCGAGCGGCCCGGATCGGATTTCGAGGCCGAACGCAATGCGTTGATGATCCTGCTGTTTTACACCTGCGGGTTGCGTCTGGCCGAGTTGATCGCCGTCGACCGGGACGATTTTTCGGCCGATTTCGCGACGTTGCGCGTGCACGGCAAGGGCGACAAGGTCCGGATCGTGCCCGTGTTGGAGTTCGTGCGTGCGAAGATTTCGAGCTACCTCGGGATGATCCGCAGGCAGAATATTTGCATATCCGGAGAAAAAGCGTTATTTTTAACCGAGCAAGGAGTGCGAATCTCCCGCATCGCGGTTTACCGGATCATCCGTGCGGAACTGAGCGAGGCGGGGGTGAAAGGCAAAAAAAGCCCTCACGTGCTGCGACACACGTTCGCGACGCATCTGCTCGACGGCGGTGCCGATATCCGCGAAATTCAGGAATTGTTGGGACACGCGTCGTTGCAGTCCACGCAGGTCTATACGCACAACACGATCGCGCGTCTGAGGGAGATATACCGGAAGGCCCACCCCCGTGAACGGGAGGGCGAGTAATTAACCATTTAAACAGCAAGGCTATGAACGTACAGATTCAAACCGTGAAATTCGATGCCGACAAGCGGCTGACCGAATTCGTCGAAGCCAAAATGGCGAAACTGGACCGTTTTGCGGACCGTTCGACCGGAGCCGAGGTGATCCTCAAACTCGACAAGGATCCTGAAAAAGGAAACAAGATAGCGACCATCACGCTCCGCATGCCGGGCGAAGACCTCGTAGCCTGCCATCAGTCCAAGAGTTTCGAGGAGTCCGTGGACGAGGCGATCGATGCGCTGAAGCGTCAGTTGGAGAAGTTCAAGGGCAAAGCGGAGAAATAATTTCGCAAGGGGCCGTAAAACCGGCCTGGAATCGAGCATGCCGCCGGACGATTGTCCGGCGGCTTTTTCGTGCCGGAGGGGTGCGTTTTCGGTGGCTCTTTCGAGGGGCGGCTCGGGAGAATTTTTTAGGTGGGTGGTGCGGGGTCGAGCGGCTATTGGGTGCAAGGTCAGGGGCTTTTTCGCGCCGGAGGGGCAGCGTGTTCGGTGGCTCTTTCGTGGGGTTGCTCGAGCGGTTTTTCGGGTGGGTGGCATCCGGTCCGATGCGCCTCCCTTTACCGTTGCGGGTGGACCTCGGTGTGGCGGCTGAAACGAGAATCGCCCTGTCGGATATTTCCGAAAGGGCGATTCGAGGAAAGTCCGGAGCGGGCGGAAATGCCCTCTGCGGAGCGTGTCCGAGCGTTTATTCGCGTACGCAGCGGATGGAGTGGCCTTCGGCGCGGTTGGCCGTGTTTAACATGCAAGAACCCTTCTCCATGCGCAGATTGCGTACCTGCGTGTTCGAGGTAGATGCTTCATCGGTAGGATCGGAGGCGAAGTAATAGCCCGTGGAGCCGGCCGAGTAGCTGCTTCCGGTATTGCCGATATAGCCGGCAGCCGGGAAGTACGACGTTTCGGTGCCGTTGGTGATGAAGTTCCAACCCATGTTCCACTCTCCCGAGGTGTGCATTTTATCGGGAGTGATCGAAATCGCATTGTCTTCGTTGTCGAAGAAGCTCTGGAATACTTCGTAGGGGCTTACCTTGTAACCGGCCGGACACGGGTCGTAGATCGTCTTGACGGCCTCGCCCTTGGCATTTCCCCACAGGTTGTTGTTGCGGTGCTCGATTCCCATTCCCGAACCGTACCAGTCGGTGTTGGTGGAATAGCTGGCAGAAATGAACATGTGCGGGTAGGCGATTGCGAGTGCGATCGATTCTTCGTCCGTCGAAACGTATGCGTAATCTTTGCTCGGGGTGTAGTCTTCGTAGTGCGCAACGGTGCAATAGGCGCCGCTATAATTGAATCCGACGAACGGATCCTTGCGGCCCCACTGGTATTTCAGGGCCCA
Source organism: uncultured Alistipes sp. (assembly GCA_947573795.1). Lineage (GTDB taxonomy): Bacteria > Bacteroidota > Bacteroidia > Bacteroidales > Rikenellaceae > Alistipes. The sequence continues at coordinate 23,027 of CANPHE010000029.1, forward strand.
GAAATATCCCGAGGAGTAGGATGTTCCCTTTTCCGACCATTCGCCCAGGTTGACGTCCATCATCATGTACTCCTTCTGGCTGGCGGCGACGACTTTCTTGTCCCGATCGGCCGTGTAGTCGGTGGCCCAGATGTGCCAGCTCCAGAGGATCGTACCCTCGGGGAGCTTTTCGTTGTCGTTGTCCACCGGAATGCCGTCCGTCACGGCGATCACGGCGTTGCCGTCGATCTTCTCGCCGGTCGTGAACTTCACATAACCGTCGTCGGTGAGTTCCACCTCCTTGATGATGGCATTCTTCTCGGTACCCGTCTCCCAGAGGATGATCGCCTTCTTGGGATCGACGGCCTTCGGCGCGATGCCCGTCGTCGCCTTGCCGTTACCCATCACCGTAGCCTTGAACTTGTAGACGGTGTTGGCCTTGTTGACGATATAGCTGTTAGAGGTGCCCTCGGCGCTCAGATCGATCGAATCATCGCTTGCGGCGACCTTCATCGTGTGCACCATCTCCGAGCGGAACACCTGCGTCGTGGCGATGGCTACCGGCTTGCCGTTCTCCTCGCCCTGCTTGATGCCGAATGCGACGATGTAGTAGTCTTCGTCTTCCCACAGGAATTTGGCCGTATAGTTCTGCGGTCCCTGGTAGCAGAGCGATTTGACTACGTCATCCCAGCTGCTGAAGGTGAGCATCATGTTGAAGGACTGGAGTTGGGTGGCGAGCACCTCCTCCATATCGTCGGGATCGTCGTAGTTGCCGGGACGATATTCGCCTACGTAATAGAGCATTTCGTTGTCCGAAGGGGTAATCGTCGCGTCGATCGTCGCGGTTTCGCCCTCGTAATCGCCGTAGCCGATGCCCTGGCCCGTCACGACGATCTCGATCGTCTTGGGCTCCTCGATGCCTACGGCGAGCGAAACGATACCGCTCAGGTTGTTGGCGCCCGTGTAGATAATGGCGATTTCGCCCTCCAGTTCGGCGCAAGCCTCGTGCTCCTGCGTGGGAGCCGTCACGGTGAGCTTGTCGTCGGCGATCGAAACCTTCCACTCGTCGGGCTTGGTGACGGCCGTGCGCTCTACGCCTACGCGCTCCAGGTCGAAGGTCTTCGTTTCGCCGAATGCGAATGCGGCCTTCTCGGGAGCCTCCTTGATCAGAAGGTAGAAGTTGCTGCGGATGGGCACCGTTACGGTCGAGCCGTCGCCGAGCGTGATAATCAGGTTGTCGTCCTTCACCTCGATGTTGTCGAGGATGCTGCTCATGGCTGCTACGGGTTTGCCGTCGGGACCGAGAATCTGCGAATAGGTCTTGCCGCCGTCGTAGCTGACGGTCCAGTAGCCCTCCTTGTCGACGCCCAGAAGCGGCTCGACGCTCTCGGCGCGCAGTTTGTTGCCCTGGGCGTCGGTGAGCCATTCGGTCTTGCCGTCGGCCGTGATCGTCCAATAATATACGCCGTCGCTGTCGGCCTTCACGCCGATCACGGGAGCGTCCTTGCCTGCGGCACCGTCGTTGCCGTTCGCGCCGTTCTTGATTACGGCCGTCGTACCGTCGGTGAAGAAGATCGTATAGGTATCGTCGTGCTGTTCGACCTTGATGACGTAAACCTGTTCCTGAAGCGCTTCGATGAGGCGGTGGAGCGTTTGCAGGTCGGCGTTCGTCGTTTTGGCCTGTTCCTCCAGCTTCTGGATGCGTTCGGCGAGTTCCTGCATGTCCTGACGCAGACCGGAATCGTCGTAATCATCGGAGCAGGCGGGTGTCAGCAGCAATGTCAGCACCCCCCCCCACAGCATGAGGAAATTGAGTAGAGTCGTTTTTTTCATCGTATTAAAAAATTATGGGTTCAGTCTCCAGTAGCGGATTGCGACAAATGTAGTAAAAATCCGGGAATTTGTGCGCAATATCGGCATGAATTCCTGTTTTTTCGCGGGTGAAAGTTCCGGTGAAACGACGCACCCTGCGAAGATAGCTCCGCAGGGTGCGTATTCGGCCGGTAGTCGTGCCGCTTATTTCTTCAGGGCATGGTCCCCGGCGACGGGCTCCCCGCTCCAGGCCTTGAGACCGGTCCAGGGGGCGAATTCGCCGCTCCAGAAGGGATCGTCGGCCGGAAGTCCCAGCGGCAGGAAGAAGGTCGCGCAGTGGTAGAGACTGCCCGTATTGACGTAATTTTCGGCCATGGCGGCTTGCTGCTTGCCGAAGAATCCCACGCGCAGCCACCCCGCCTCGTCGAAGTTGTCGTCGCCGCCGAACTGTCGTTGCAGCACGGCCGTCATGCCGCACCGCACCTGGGCGGGCGAGAGCTCGTCGGAGAGCGCGTGCAGCAGCGCCGACTGGGCCAGGGCGTGGAAGGAGCCGATGCGGCAGGCGGTGATCGAACGTCCCAGTACGGGATAGGTGCCGTCCGGGGCGATCATGCGCTCCAGAATCGCGGCATAGCGCGTGTGGCGCCGCTGTTCGGTTCGCAGGTTTTCGCGCGGTTCCAGGCCGTGACGTTCCATGACGGTCATGACGTCGAGCAGCATCGGATGGATCACGTAGCTGTTGTAGTAGTCCATGTGGAAATTCTTGCCGTCGCCGTACATGCCGTCGCCTTTGTAGAAGTCGTTCATGAAACGGTCCACGCCGTAACGCATGCGCGCCGTGTCGCATTCGCCCGTCAGATCGAGCAGCGCGGCCTCGACCATCGACGCGAACAGCAGCCAGTTGGTCTCCCCGGGACGGATGGTGCGGGTTTGGCGCAGCGCGGTCGCGAGATGTTCCTGTGCCGGGGCGTCGAGTTCCTCCCACAGTTGTTTCGGAGCCCGCAGAAGACCCTGGGCGAGGTAAGCGGCGTCGACCAGCGGTTGGTTGCCGTGATCGAAGGTCATGTAGTCGGGATGTGCGGGGTCGACGGCATTGGTCAGCGCCCGGCGTGCCAGCAGCCGGTATTCGGCCTGCCGCGGGTCGGTTTCCCCTTCGAGTTTGAGCCAGGGTGCGATGCCGCACAGGGTGCGCCCCAAAGCCTCCAGGTAGGAGAAGTCGCGCCGTTTGTGCAGGGTGTCGGGCGATTCGTAGGGCATCGTCTCTTTGAGCGTTCCCTCGGCCGTGTGGCGCAGTACGGGGTCGGTGATGCGGAGCATCGAGGCGATCCAATACTCCCGGTCGGCGGCTCCCGAGCGTTCGGATCGGGACGTGCAGCCGATCGTGCATCCGGCGCAGATCAACAGAAGAAAGATTCTTTTTTTCATGGTATGCGTAATTTTAGCCTTTCAGATATTTCAGGAACTTCGCGTCGGATGTTTTCTCGAGTCTCCCGACGATCCGGTATTGGAGGTAGCAGCAGCAGAGTGCGACGGCGTAGATGATCAGATAGCGCCATCCCCACCAGCAGTCGGCCATCGACTGTTTGACCGGCGGAATAAAGGGGATGTGCCACAGATAGAGCCAAATGGTGTTCTGCCCGATGAAACGCACGAGGCGGCACGAGAGCAGCCGGCTCCAATAGTCGCGCAGCCCCCACAGCACGACGCTGACGGTCGTGCCCCACAGCAGGAAATAGACCTGCGGCGGATATTTGTAAGGTTGCATGCGCAGCCAGGTGCCTTTTGCCTGGAACATCAGGCATGCTGCGCAGATCATTGCCGCAACGAAAAGCCCTCCGAGTATCGCGCTGCGGCGCCGGTCGGCGTAACGCATGCGCACGCCGGCCAGGAACGGGATGGCGTACGCGACGACGTAGAGCAGCCAGTCGTCGACCAGGAATCCGAGTTTGAGCGGTTTGAGCCATGCGACGAGCAGGTATTGCAGGCCGAACATGCCGGCGAGCAGGGCCGCGAACGTTCCGTCCCGCTTGACGAACCGTTCCAGGCGCAGTAGAGGCGGAGTCGTCAGCATGACGATCAGGAATATCCGGAAGATCCAAACGTAGTTGATGCTGGGTTGGAGCCGCAGCAGCAGCGTGCCGACGACTTTTTTCGTGCCGAACCATTCGACCGCTCCGGTTTGCGAGAGCAGGTACATGATCGTCAGGTAGACGGCCAGAAACAGGTAAAGGGGGATCAGCAGCCGCCCGAGACGCTTGCGGACGAATCCGGCGTAGTCGGTGATCTGCCGTCCGGAGTAAGAGAGCCCCGAGACGAAGATCATCAGCGGGACGTCGAACGAGCGGAGTTGAAAAAGCCCGTCGGGCGGTACGATATGCGCTAAAAGAATCAGCGAAACGCCCACGAAGCGGAGCATGTCGATCGTGAAGTCCCGGGATTGCGGGCCGGCGGGTGCCGTGTTTGCAGGGATAGCGGCGGTTTTGTTCATCGGTTTGTTATGGGTTTGCAGGTAATGGGTCTCGAATTTGCACGCCGGAGAGGGATCGGTTCGCGACGGAAATTTGGTTGACCAATGCAAATAAAGCGTAAAAAGATCGGAAAAGCAAATAAAAGGATGAAAAATACCGTTTCCTGAGACGCTGCGGTGTTTTTTTGCGATTTTCGGGGAGCAGGACGGTTTCTCTTCGGTATCCGGCCGGAGGGTAATTCATTAATTAAGAATTCAGAATTCAAAATTAAGAATTACCCGGCTAAGAGCCGGGTATTACGGGGAAATGGCCGCAATAATTGCTACTTAGCGTCTGCTGTCCCCGGACTTAGGTGAGCCTCCGCCGGGGGAGGCTACGGCTCGCGCGATCCAAAGGATCGCAGTTTTCCGAAATAATCATCTTCGGCGGCTGGGCCGGTCGCGCTGAAAGCGCGAGCCGCCGAAGATGCAACGCCTGAGGCGTTGAACTTTTTGCGATCAAAAAGTACCCAAAACCATCCGACAAGCACTTGGACCGCCGAGAAAATATCGCCCGAATCGACGAAAAATACCGCCCCGGGAGCCGGATGAGTGTTTTTTAAGAACGGGGAGGTAAAAAGTGTAAAACGCAGATAATCAAGATATATAAAATCTGTCTTTTGCACGAATTTCAGGCAGAAGAGCTTGGAAAAGCAGAATTCGACGGGAGTTGCGTTACCAAATCGTAACCCTGTCGAATTGCTTTATAATAGCATATATACGGCTGAATTACAGTTTCTTGCGCAGATTTGCATAAATCCATAGAACTCAACAACCGATACCTTTGTAACATCTAAAAAAATGTTGAGTTATGAAAAAGGATAAAATCTCGAAAGACGGGAAAGTCCCGGTCATGGGCCGCATCACGGTCAATGGCACGCAAGCCGGTTTCAGTTGCAGGTTGAATATCGACCCGGCGCTATGGGATGAGAAAACCAATTACTTGAAATCGCAACGAAATACGCTTTCGCGCGAAATTCACCAGACCCTTGAAAACATCAAGGCTCAAATCACTAAACATTATCAGTCGATCTGCGACCGGGATGCGTATGTTACGGCCAATAAGGTCAAGAATGCTTACCACGGTTTCGGCGACCGATATAAAACGCTTATTGCAGCTTTCGATTACCACTTGGACACCATCAAAGCACGAATCGGTCACAACAGAACGCAGCGTACTTACGATAAACTGATGGGAGAACGCCGTTGCCTGATGCGGTATCTGGTTCTGAAAAAACTGGAGGATGTGACCTTAAAGGAGTTGGATGTCACGTTCATCGAAAGATATTACGCATGGATGCTTTCAGACGGACATTGCGGCAAGACAACGACTTTCGATCGCACCCAGACATTGAAATGTGTTTTATATGTATCCGTTGAGCAAGGTTGGATAGACCGTCATCCCTTTCTGGCGTTCAAATGTGCTCCTGATTATAAGCCTCGCGTGTTCCTGTCCGACGAAGAAATACAGCGGCTTATGAATGTGGAGTTACGCTATCACCGACAACGGGCCGTGCGGGATATGTTTATTTTCTGTTGTTTCACCGGACTGGCTTATGTCGATCTGAAGAATCTGACTTATGATCATATCGTAACAACTCCGACGGGAGAACAATATATCTACAATCGCCGTCAGAAGACCGGTACGCCTTATCACATCATGTTGCTGCCCAATGCGCAGGAGCTTATCGAACGATATAGGGGGTATCTAGGTAAAATCGACGAAACGCGGGTCTTTCTCGTGAAAAGTCGAAAAAGTATGTGTACAACGATGAAACGTGCTGCCAAAAAATGCGGCATTACCAAAAACCTATCGACGCATATCGGGCGTCATACGTTCGGAACGACGGTTACGTTGGAGAAAGGCGTTCCCATCGAGACTGTCTCGGAGATGCTCGGACATAAGCAGATTACGACGACTCAGATCTACGCCAAATCAACCGCCAACAAGATGAAGGAAGACATACGTCTTCTTACGCAGCGCATCGGCAATCTGTATGAACTCACACAGCCTACGACTCGACTGCTTTCCAAAGAGGCTTAACCCTAAACGGACGGCGACCAGATCAGTCTGGTCGCCGTCCGTTTACTTATTCCAGGGCCAGAAGTCGCGGTAGTTTTTCTTCAGCACCTCGAAGATCCCGGATTCGGGATAGAGGATTCTCCCGCCGAGCGTCGTATAGGGAATCGCTTTCGTATCCCGCAAGGTCTGCAACGTCCGTTTACACACATGGAAGCGTCTGCAAATCTCGTCTCCGGTCAGATAATGCTCCTGACCGATCGTCGGCCGCAAATGTTTCATGGCCGTTTCGATCTCGCGCGTGGTTTGCACCATCCAATCCGTCAGTTCCTTGAACTCTTCGGATCGCTTCGTGATAACGTCCGACAGACTATCTGCGGATCAGAGCTTCGCGGATGACCCGTTCGATGTCGGTCTCCCGGTAATAGAATTTGGAACCTATCGTGGAATACGGAATGATTCCCCGGTCGCGGTAATTCTGCAAAGCCCGCTGTGAAATGTGCAGCGCCTCGAATACTTCCTGCGTGCTGAGTCATTTCTCCCGTGTGGGCGGAGCTACTTTACGGATAATTCCGTTACGGCGACCGACAGGCCGCACAGACGCCTTCTCAGTTCCAGATAGGCATCGTGTTCCATCGTGGTTACTTCCATAAGTCGAATGTTTTATGAATCGGTATTTAATAAAATTTGAGTACTGGCTTCGGTGGTCGTTTTGCCTCATTCCGTCGTTTCAAATCCGGTGCACACAGCCGGATTTGCCGCCGTGCCGAATAATAATCTGCTCTATGCATCAGCTTTTCGGCTTCCGGCGTAAAGAGCGATATACATTTCATCGCCGCATAATACGCCTCGTCATTCGCCACGACATGACGGGGCCGTAACTTCAGACGAGGCAATTCCGGCAATAATTTCCGCATGTATAGTTCATCGGGCCGCTTCGCTTCTTCCGTCGTCGCATGGAAGGATGCTTCCGGAGGCAGATCGTATCGCAGGTAGAACAGGTTTTCGAGTGTCCGTCCGAGTATCGTCTTTTTCAACTCTTCGGAGATGTGATGCCTGAAACCCTCTTCGCCGTTCGTTCCGACAGCGAAACATACGGCATGCAGCGTTCAGTCGAGCGTCAGGTAAATACTTCGTATCCGGTCTTCCCGCATATCCGTTATATTTTTATTGCGGCACGTTTGCCGCTGGCGGGACGGGAATGCCGCAGCCTCCGTTCCGTTTCCCGCCTTTCGATTGCAATGTCCGTTCCGGGCAGGGAAACATGCTGTTTCACATCCGGCGATGACTCTTTGTACTCCGTCAGGAATCTCCCGTTCTGAATGTTGTATTCCGTGCGAAGAATACCCGCTGTGATTTCACGGGCCTGCAGCTGCAAGGCACCGTACCCGAAGTCGTGCGTCGATTGCCTGTTTTCCATACGCGACCGGTCGCAATCCCGGAGTTTCGACGCCATCTCGGAGAAGAACTCCCGGTGTCCGAAACGATGCAGCCCGTCGTCGGCCACAGATGCGGCATACCCGTTTTCCGCGATATACAACAGC
>CANPHE010000030.1 GCA_947573795.1 uncultured Alistipes sp.
AGAGTACACGTCTGGGGGGCGTGTGGTCGCTGGTTCGAATCCAGTCACCCCGACTGATGAAAGGCTTGACAATCAAAAGATTGTCAAGCCTTTTTCGTCCGCACCATATAGCCGGAAAAACAGCGGCGGTATACCCATGATCGCTATTCGAGAACCTCGATCCCGGCCATCGGGCATTCGATTGCCGAGGCTTCCTCAGCGCAATTTCGGGAAGGGTTCGATGTAGAAACGCAGTCCAAGGCCGCGAACCTGCGGCCGCCCCAGGAGCGATGGCAGCCGAAAAACCGAAGCGGGGCAAAATCGTACATTGTTATCCCAAAAAGATTGCAAAATACAATAATTGGGGTTAACTTTGTTATCGGACGTTTGCCTGCTCGAATGTCCTAACCGCGTTTTTTATGAGCCAAACTCCTTCGGACATAAGTTTGTTCAACGACTTGTTCACCGAACACAAGGAACGGTTTGTACGTTTCGCCGCAACGTATGTCCGGGATCGAAGTACGGCCGAGAACCTGGTAGCCGATTCGTTCATCTATTATTGGGAACACCGGGAGGATATTCGTTCCGGGGCGAATCTTCCGGCTTATATCCTTACGATCGTCAAACACAAATGCCTGAATCACATTCGACGGGAGAAACTTTCCGCCGACATTTCCGACCGGCTGCGCTCGTACGCCCGATGGGATCAGGAGGTGCGCATCGCCTCCCTCGAGGCCTGCGATCCCCAACAACTTTTCTCGCAGGAGATTCAGCAGATCGTCGAACGGACTCTCGACGGCCTGCCTGCGCAGACCCGTCGTATCTTCAACATGAGCCGTTTGGACAATCTTCCGCAAAAAGAAATCGCCCGTCTTTGCGGCATGACCGTAAAAGGCGTTGAATTTCATATCGCCCGGGCGCTCAACGCCCTGCGGAAGACCTTAAAGGATTATTACTTTCTTTTCGCCCTCTTGTTTCCGGATTTTTGAAAAGGCAATCACAGCCAATTTTACACGCGGCCCGTTGCCCCCGCTATCACTTCGCAAATCACCCTCCGAGGCGGGAATTTAGAGGCGGATCGGAGGCTTTCCGCCGCGAAACATCGACCGGTCCGTGCGAAATGACGGTCGAAAACCCGAAACGGCGAAGCCGGATACGGCTGTCTTTGAAAAAAATCGTTTTTTCAGTAGGGATTCGCCTTTCCCGAGTGCTATATAAGCAAAGGCGATAACTCGCCGGTTTCAAAACACGACGACCTTGCGGATTGCACCCCGTAAGTCCGCCCCAGAGCGGGAATCTGCGGGCGCCGCCGAAAGCGGTTCCGGACAAGATCGCGGCCGAGAGACCGAACCGGCATGCAACTATAAGATAACCAGGCAATTTATGGATAAAGAACTGTTATACCGTTTTTTCAAAAACGAGGTTTCCCAGGAAGAGGCGTTCGCGGTACAGGAGTGGATGGAATCTTCGGAGGAAACCCGCAAAGCATTTTTCGCAGAACGCCGGTTGTTCGACGCCCTGATATTGGGTAAAAAGATCGTGGAAAAAGGACATTCCCGACCTTTGCACCGCTGGATACGCTACGCCGCGCAAGCGGCTGCCGTATTGTTGGTTGCCGTCGCGGGCGACTGGATGTGGAATACCTTGGTCCCCCGCCCCGATACGCCGGACAATATCATAACGGTCGCCGAAGGCCAGCGGGCCCAACTGACCCTGTCGGACGGCACTCGGGTCTGGCTCAACTCCGGGACTACGATGCATTATCCCGCTTCATTCGGATCGGACCGGCGAACGGTCCGGCTCGACGGCGAAGGTTATTTCGAAGTCTCCCGCAATGAAAAGATGCCTTTCGTCGTCAAAACTTCGAAAGCCGACGTCGAGGTCCTGGGCACCAAATTCAACATCGAAGCCTACGCTTCGGGAGCCCGTTTCGAAACGGCCCTCATCGAAGGCAGCGTACGTGTCCGGAGCGCCCGAGGAGCGAACTGTGTCGTCCTCGACCCGCATCAGAAAGCCGTTCTGACGGAACAGGGTTTCGAAGTGACCGAATTTTCCGATTTGAATCCCTATTTGTGGCGCAACGGCATCATCTATTTCCGGGACGCTTCGTTCGGCGAGATCATCGGCAAATTGGCGCAATATTTCAAGGTCGAGATCGTCATCCGTAACAAAGCGCTGCTCCAACGGAACTATACCGGAAAATTTCGCCAGATCGACGGGCTGGATTATGCGCTGGAGGTATTGCAGCGGGACGTCTCCTTTACCGTACAGCACGATGAGGAACATCGCCGCCTGACGATCGAATGATTCCCGTCGAACGACCGAACCACCGAGTAAAAACCCAAACCCATTGCCTATGATGAAAAACGTTTTTTGATAAAAAGGCGATCGTATACGATTTTACGCCCGACCGGTTTCGAACCGCCGTAACCTCGCGGGATGCGCCCGAAGTTCTCTCCGAAGAGAGGGTCCGATCGATAAGCGCAAGATGCCGCGAGATTCGATCCACCCGAGCGAACCGGCGATCGAAAGACCCGCCCTCGTAAAATCGTATACGGTTACCGAAAAAGAAACCCGCGAAGCGATTGCAGCGCCTCGCGGGCGGATATCCGACTGAAACCAATCGAATAACCTTAGACTTAACAAATGTATGGAAATTTTACAACATTTAAAATTTTCTGTTGTAATTTGTCGTTTCGCACCGTTCCGGCGAGTCTGTCCGATGCTGGCGCTCCTGGTTCTGATGCTGGCCGGGAACGCCCCGGCCCATGCCCAGTCGGCCCGGGTGACCATTCAGAAACGACAGGCGACTATCGAAGAAATCCTCCACGAAATCGAGTCGCGAACGAATTATCTGTTCATCAATAACAACAATGTAAAACTCGACCGCAAAGTCGAGGTGTCGGCCGAAAACGAACCGGTCTCCTCGGTCCTGAAAAAGATTCTCGAAGGCACCGGTGCGGAATTCGTTCTTCAGGGCAGCCATATCGTCTTGACGAAAAAGGTCCGGAAGAGCGTTCCGCCGCAGACGCCGAAAGCCGAAGCCAGATCGGGAAGGGTCGTCGACGCCGGAGGCAAACCGATCGTGGGAGCTACGGTCATCCTCTCGGGCACCACCGTCGGCACGACCACCGATTCCGATGGCCGTTTCACGATTCGGGCCGAGCAGGGCGCCACGCTCGAATTCTCCTGCCTGGGTTATGACCCGGAACGTGTTACGGTCGACGGCAAATCGAAGATCGACGTTACGCTGCAAGAGAGTACCAGCACGCTCGACGACGTCGTTGTCGTAGGATACGGCGTTCAGAAGAAAGCGAACCTTACCGGAGCCGTCGCCTCCATCCAGAACGAAGAGATCGGACGGCGTCCCGTGATGCGGGCCACTACGGCTTTGCAGGGCCTCGCCTCGGGCGTTACGGTGACCCAGAGCACCGGTCAGCCGGGATCCGACGGCGCTACGATCCGTATTCGAGGCATCGGTACGCTCAACAACTCGGAACCGCTGGTGCTAATCGACGGAGTGGCGGGAACGCTCGACGGAGTGAACCCCAACGACATCGAGTCGATCTCGGTATTGAAAGACGCAGCCTCCTCCGCGATCTACGGCTCGCGTGCGGCCAATGGAGTGATTCTCGTGCAGACCCGGCAGGGAACGCGGGAAAAACTCTCCGCCTCGTACAACGGCTATATCGGATTTCAAAGCGCCACGGTGCTGCCCGATTTCGTAAGCAATTACGAGTATATGACCAATATGAACAAAGCGTCGGTAAACGCCGGAATGTCGCCGCTTTATTCCGAATCGTACCTGGCCGACTGGCTTCGTTACCGGAAAGTCGATCCGGACCATTATCCCGACAACGACTGGCAGAAAATCCTTTTGACCGGCTCGGGTTTCACGCAGAACCACCATGTCAGCATCAGCGGCGGCGGCAAGGCCGTCCGGGCTTTCGCATCGTTCGCCTATCAAAGCCAGGAGGGTATCATGGAGCATTTTTTCGCCGACCGTTTTTCGGCCCGTGCCAATATCGCGATGGACATCACCCGGTTCCTGAAGGCAAGCGTAATCGTCGACGGCCGCCGGTCGACCACGCAGTCTCCCACCTATCAGGAATTCATGAAGGGCTATATCAACCGTATTCCCGGCATCTATACCTGTATCTTGTCCGACGGCCGTTACGGAACGGGGTATAATCAGCACAATCCGCTGGCATTGGGACGCGAAGGCGGCAATACGGTGAGCACCTACGACAATCTGCGGGCGACCTTCTCGCTGACGCTTACTCCGGCCGAGGGTCTGAGCATCGATTTCAACTATACGCCGAATCTCGGCAATACCTATAAGAAGATCGCCAAGAAGAGCGTCCCCGTTTACGAACCCGACCAGGAGACTCCGGCGGCGATCTCTCCCGCCAAAAGCAGCCTCAGCCAGTCCGACGCCAAGACGACGCAGACGACGATCCAGGCCCTGCTTCACTACGACCGTTCGTTCAAAGGCGGGCACGATTTGGGCATACTGGCCGGATACGAGCAGATCAAGTATCATACGAACAACATTTCGCTCAGCCGGGAGGGGTATGTGCTTCCCCAGTACGAAGTAATCAACGCCGGTTCGACGGAGAATATGCAGAACGGCGGTACTGCGAGCGCCTGGGCCCTGCTTTCGTATTTCGGACGGATCAACTATTCGTATAAGTCCCGCTACCTATTCGAAGCCAACGTTCGCGTCGACGGCTCGTCGCGCTTCGCCCGCGGACACCGCTACGGAGTGTTCCCTTCGTTCTCGGCCGGATGGCGCATCTCCGAGGAGAACTTCCTGCACGGAGTCGACTGGATTTCGAACCTCAAGCTGCGGGCTTCGTGGGGTCGTCTGGGCAATCAGGAGATCGGCACCTATCCCGCCTATACGACCATCACGTTCGATCCTACCTATACTTTCGGCGGCACCCCAGCCGACGGCGGTTACCAAAAGGCGTTCGCCAATACGAACATTTCCTGGGAATCCTCCGAAACGACCGATATCGGGCTGGACATAGGACTGTTCAGGAACAAACTCTCGGCGTCGTTCGACTATTACGTGAAAAACACGACAGGCATCCTGCTCAAACTGCCGTTGGCTTCGATAACGGGACTTACGGAACCCTACCAAAATGCCGGCAAGGTGCGCAATACGGGATGGGATTTCGAGATTTCGCACCAGAACAAAGTGGGCGACTTCAGTTATTCGGTAACCTTCAATCTCTCGGACGTACACAATAAGGTGACGGATTTGCGAGGTGTCGATCCGATCATCAGCGGATATACGCTCATCGCCGAAGGATATCCGATCAACTCGCTCTACGGCTATGTCGCCGAGGGACTCTTCCGCGACCGGGTCGACCTGCTGAATCATCCCTCGCAGAGCTATTTCGGAGATTATTCGCTCGGAGATATCAAGTACCGGAACGTGACCGATGCCGACGGAAGCGAAGGCGAGGTCAACGCCTACGACCGGCAGGTGATCGGCAATCAGATACCCCGTTACACGTTCGGCCTGAATATTTCGGGCAGTTGGAAGAATTTCGACATCTCGCTGCTTTTCCAAGGCATCGGCAAACGCGATATCATCCTTACGGGCGATGCGGTCTGGGCGCTTTACAGTTCGGGCAAGATGCAGCGGTGGATGCTCGACAACTGGTCGCCGGAAAATCCGGGGGCTTCCTATCCGCGGCTGATAGCGGCTTCGTCGCACAATAATTTCCAGTATTCGAGCTTCTGGGTCTACAATGCGGCTTTCATCCGGCTGAAAACCGCGCAGATCGGTTATACGCTACCCGACGGAGCGCTGGCGAAGATCGGCATCAAAAAACTGCGGCTCTATATCACCGGCGACAACATCTTTACCAGCAGCAATCTGCCCAAAGGCTGGGACCCGGAGATGGGGTCCGGCGCAGCCGACATTTATCCGCTGACCAAAACGTGGCTGGGCGGCATTCAGCTTACCTTCTAATCTGAAAATGAAATGACTGCAAAATACAAACTTCTGGCCGTTCTCGCATCGGCTTTGTGCTGGAGTTCGTGCGACATTCTCGACGAATATCCCCAGACGGGGCCTTCGAGCGAAAATTTCTTCTCCTCCGAAGCCGAACTCACGCTGGCGATCAATGCCGCCTACTCGACCTTCCATTGGTGTACGAATCAGGACGTGCAGTACCAGCTTTTTCTCGACGGGGCCACGGAAATGGTCTACATCCGCGGAACCTATGCCAATATGAACGTAATCCAGGCCGGACAGGCGAATGCGCAGACCGGAGTCTTCGCGACCGTTTGGGAGCATTTTTACACGAAGATCGCGCTTTCGAACAACATTCTCGACAAGATGTCCGCGGCCAAAAACAAGGTTTCGGAACAGTTCTACAACCGGATCGAGGCACAGGCGCGTTTCCTGAGGGCTTTCAACTACATGTACCTGGTTTTTCTCTACGGCGACGTGCCCTATGTCGATCACATGCTCGACTGGAACGACTGCAAACTGCCCAAGACCAAAGCCTCGGAGATCATCGGACATATCTACGACGACCTGGATTTCGCTTATCGCAATCTTCCGCCTTCGTGGAGCGCAGCCGAAGCGGGACATATCACGAGCGGTGCAGCCATGGGGCTGAAAGCGCGTGCGGCTCTCTATGCCGGGGATTACGAACTGGCCGCGACCTGTGCCGGGCAGGTCATCCAGGACGGCGGATACGCCATCGATCCCGCTTACGCCGATTTGTTCGCCCATACCGGCGAGGATTCTCCGGAGGTGATGCTCGCTGCGCGCTACCTGACCGGGGTAAAGATCAATGCAAACCCCAAATACATCGGCACCCGTCTGTCGAACGGCTATTCGGTGATCGTACCGACACAGACGCTCGTCGACACTTATCGCTGCACCGACGGCAAACGGATCGATGAGTCGCCGCTCTACAATCCCAAGTCGCCGTACCAGAACCGCGATCCGCGACTCGACTATTCGATTATCCGTCCCGGCGGCTGGCATAACAATTTCAAATTCGAGATTCATCCCGATTCGACCAAGACCAGCGCCATTATCAACGGCAAACCGACGCGTATCGGAAATACGGAGGTTACCAACGCCTACGGTTCCTTTACCGGATATGTCGGCCGCAAGTATTTCGATGAAGCCGACCTGCCGGACTACATCTCCAAGAGCGAGCTGCATTTCATCCTGCTGCGCTACGCCGAGGTGCTGCTTACGTATGCCGAGGCGCGAATCGAACTCGGACGGATCGACCAAACGGTGATCGACGCGATCAACGACGTGCGGCAGCGCCCCGACGTGAGAATGCCTGCGGCGCGGCTCGACATGTCGCAGGGAGAACTTCGCGACCTCGTACGCTACGAGCGCACCGTCGAATTCGCGATGGAGGGGTTGCGGCTCTTCGATATCCGCCGCTGGAAAACAGCCGAACATGTCCTGCCCGGCAAACTCCTCGGCAAACGCGTCAAGGATCACTGGTACGATCCCGTCGTGCCCTCTTTCGACGAGTACGGGAAACCCGTATATCCCGACGAGTCGATTTTCAACAGCCTCGGCAACCTGACCTTCGATCCGAAGAACGGTTATCTGTGGCCTATTCCGCAATCGGAAATCGATAAGAATCCGCTGCTGGCGGAATAACCGTAAAACGAACGAACTATGAAAAAACTGATCTATATGGCGGCCGTCGTCGTATCGCTGACCGCGACCGCCTGTTCCGACGACGGGGAATCCGCCGCCGATGCGACGGGACTGACGACCGCGGCGGTCTATACCGACGGACTGGAGGTTAATTGGGAGCCCGTAGCCGGAGCTGCCGGCTATGAAGTGGAGTGCGCTTCCGCATCCGGCACCGAAACCCTGCGGACAGAAGAACCCGGAATCGCATGGACGGGCCTCGAGCCCGATACGGAATATTCGGTGCGTGTGCGAAGCATCGGAGAGCGCGGGTCCGGCGTCTGGATCGGCCCGGTCAGAGTCCGCACCGCCGCCTTCAGCGTATCGCTGACCAGCTACAACGTGCTGGCGACGGAAACGAAATCCCCGTGGGCAGGCCGGATGCAGGCCGTGCACGATCTCATCCGCAAGGCGGACCACGACCCCGATGTACTCTGCTTGCAGGAGTGCAGCGGCGAACCGATACTGTCCGATATGCAGCGGTTGCTAGCCGACGCATACGACGTTCATACGGTTGCCGTTTCCACGGCCGATCCGGCATTGATTTTCTGGAAGCGGGACAAGTTCGAGAAAACCGGAGCCGGGTATACGAATATGCTGCTCGGCGATCCGAACTACACCTCGGCCGACTTTCCGACGTCGTGTTACGCCCATTTCGTGAAACTGCGCGAAAAAAATTCCGGCAAAGAGTTCCTCGTCTACAACATCCACATCAAAACCAACGGCTCCTCGACCTCTTACCAGAAACTGCGCTACGACTGTATTGCGGCATTGTGTCCGGCCGCCCGGCAACGCGCCTGCGAAGAAGGTGGCATTCCGGTTTTCATTCTGGGTGACTTCAACAATTACTGGAACACGGTGGACAACGGAGTCATTTCGGCACCGGCCGCCTGTGCGAGTTTCGGATTCGTCGACTCCCCGACGATCGCCCGCGAATGCGTCAACCTCAATTACAAGACATCGAGTGTCGATCTGAAGGGATTCGCCGATCCGCGCGACAACGGCAACTACCGGATCGATTATGTTTTCGGGTATTCATCGATGCCGTTCGGCGTGTCCGCGTACCAGACGGTGATCGATTTCGTCGACAAAGCGACCCACAAAATCGCGACGCCCGTTCCTTCGGACCACCATCCGGTCAATGCCGTATTCCATTTGTCCTACCGTTAACCGACAAGTCATGAAAACATTCAAAATACAATTGCTGCTGGCCCTGTTTTGTGCGGCCGGACTCACGGCGTGCTTCGCCGACGAATCGAAACGAATGTCCGTTTCGGTAACCACTTACAATCTGCTTTCGCGACGATTCGAGCATAAAAGTCCGTGGGACGCCCGCAAGCAGAAGGTCGGAGAAATCATCCGGCAGGAAAACCACGACCCCGATATCCTGGGCTGCGAGGAGTCGCAGGACGAGATTCAGATGAACGACATGATCGCCATGCTGTCGCCCGACTACGCTTACCGGGAAATGGGTATCGAGGCCTCCCCGCGCATCATTTTCTGGCGCAAGTCCCGTTTCGAAGCGGTCGAAAGCGACAATATCGACCTGCTGAGCGTTTATCCGGAATATGCCCCCGACGAGTACGCGACCAGCCGCTATGCCAATTTCGTGCGGCTGCGTGAAAAGTCTTCGGGGCACGAACTGCTCGTCTACCTGGTGCATGTGAAATCCGGCGGCAAGCGCAGCAACGAATACCAGCTTTTGCGCCGCCAGTGCATCCAGAGCCTTTGCCGGGTGGCGAAAGCCAAATCGGACAGTCTCGGCGGAATGCCCGTAATCGCGATGGGCGATTTGAACAATTACGCCAAAACCGTCATAAACGGGGTGCCGTCCGCACCGATGACTTTCGTGGAAAACGGCTTTGCGGATACGTTCGATTCGGCCGCCGAACGCCTCAACGCCGGCTACAAGACTTACTCCCCGCAATCCTGCATCGACGAAGGTACGGCGACTCCCGCCGATGTAAACGACCGGCTGGACTACATTTTCGTCTATCCGCCGAAATGCGCCGAAGTACAACGCTGGGCGGCCATAATCAATTTTCTTCCCGGGTCGGATATCCGGGTCGAGAAGCCGATTCCGTCGGACCACCATCCGGTCAACGCCCGTCTCGTGCTGAATTATTGACGAACCGCTAATCATTTCGACAACCATGAAAAAACTACTCGATATAGGATGTGCGGCGTTTCTGCTGGCTGCGGTCGTATCCTGCGGATACGACGACCCGGAAGCGCCCGTGCCGGCAAAGGCTGCTTTTCTCGACGTCAACGTGACATTCACGCATCCGAAGGTCAAGCCGCAGGCGGGTCAGACGCTTGTCGCGACCCTCTATTATACCGATGTCCAGGGCGTATCGGTCGCATCGCTGACCCCGGCCATGCGCATCGATACGGAACTTACGGAAACGCAGGTCTCCAAGGGACTGCGTCTATCGCTCGAACCAGTGGACCGAACGGTCTCCGCCATGTATGTCTTGCTGTGGGTGGACCAAAATACCGACGGGCGGCTCGACGAAGGCGAATTGGCGGCCTATTACGATGCTGCCGGAGTCGATAAGGTGGAGGCCGGCGAAACCGCCGCCCAAAATTGCCTGTCGGAATACGCCGTGAACATGAAATTAGGACGGGTGTACGGAGAGGCCGAAATCGTCATTCCCGAAGGTCAGGTGGCCGATTACGACATGAACCTCTATACGGAGGTGGAGATAGGCCCCCAATTCTGGCTCAAGGAGCATCTGCGCACGACTCATTTCGCCGACGGCACCGAAATTCCTTCGGCGGCGGGCGAAGCCTTCAAGACGTACGGTGCCGCGGCTTATGTGAATCCTTATTCGACCTTAGAAGATGTCGAGAAATTCGGTCTGCTTTACAACTGGTATGCCGCGACGCAGAAAAACCCGTGTCCCGAAGGGTACCGTATTCCGACGGAGGCCGATATGCTCGTACTGGAGAAATACATCGCACCGGAGGCGGCGGACCTGGGCGACGAACTGGCGGATGTACCCGAGGCCTCCGTATTCCGAGCAAACGCTTACAATCTGGGATTAAAAATGATGAGTTCGGCTTACGACTTCGGCGGGACGGACGACTACGGGCTTTCCCTGGTTCCCGGCGGAATTTATGCCGCTTCGCTGTCGAAAGACGCTTCGGCGGCAACGAAAATCTGCGTGCTGTGGATGGCGGACGAAAGTCCCACGAACACCTCGAAGGGAGTGCGCCGCATGTTCCAGAACGGCAGACCCGGTGCGGCCCGCGGCTGCGACAGCAAAGCGAAGGGACAGTCGCTGCGCTGCATGCGCGACAATCCGGATTACGTCGCAATCGTTCTCGAACAGCTCGCGGCACCGCAGCTGACGGTATCCGGAACGGTCGTTTCGTGGAACGTCGACGGACATGCTTCGGGATACGAAGTATCGATCGACGACATCCGGGTTTCCGACCCCGAGATCACGACGGCGCAAGGCGTTTGCTCGTTCGACGCAACCTCGGTGAAGAAGGCGCAGAACGACGACCGGAAGTACCGTATCGGCATCGTCGCATTGGGCGACGGCGCAGCCTACAAGAACTCGGAACGCAGTTCGACCGAGGTGACCGTTCCCGGCACGGGCGCGGAACCCGTCAAAGAGTACGTATACGATAAGGACGGGAACAAATACAGCGTCGTATCGATCGGGACGCAGACCTGGATGTGCGAGAACCTGCGGACAACGAAATTCGCCGACGGCACGGAAATTCCTTCGGCATCGGGCAATGCGTTCAAAGCATACGGCTCGGCCGCTTACGTGAATCCCTATTCGACGGCGGAGAATGTCGAGAAATTCGGTCTGCTTTACAACTGGTACGCAGCCACGGAGAAGAACCCGTGTCCCGAAGGATACCGCATTCCGACGGAAGCCGATATGCTCGTATTGGAGAAGTTCGTCGCTCCGGAGGCAACGGATCTGGGCACGGCGTTATCGGATGTTCCGGAGAAAGCCGTATGGTGCGGCGCCGATGCCGGGTTGGCCACCAAAATAAAATCCGGAGCGTACGGATTCGGCGGCTCCGACGATTACGGACTGTCGTTGGTCCCCGGCGGAATCTATGCTACGGCTTTGTCGAAAGACGCTTCGGCTGCTACGAAGATCTGCGTACTTTGGTTGGCGGACGAGAGCCCGACCAATACCGCGAAAGGGGTACGCCGCATGCTTCAGCACGATAAATCCGGATCGGCCCGCGGTTGCGACGACAAGGCGAAGGGACAATCGCTGCGCTGTATGAAAAATTAGCATCCGATGAAGCGAATATTGATTTCGATGCTGGCTTTCCTGCTTCCGACAGGACTCGCAGCGCATGAATACCTTCTGGAAGCCGAATCCTTCGCCGACAAAGGCGGCTGGGTCGTGGATCAGCAGTTCATGGATATCATGGGATCGCCGTATCTGCTGGCCCACGGGGCGGGCAGGCCCGTAGACGATGCCGTTACGTCGATCGTCCTTCCCGACAAAGGCACGTATCACATTTACGTCAGAACCTATAACTGGACCTCGCCGTGGCACGACGGCGAGGGTCCGGGGCGGTTCCAGCTGGGTGTGAACGGCCACCGGCTGCCTGCCGAGCTGGGCGCAGCCGGAAAAACATGGAGTTGGCAATATGCCGGAACGACGGTCGCAGAATCGCCCCGCATCGAGGTGTCGCTGCACGACTTGACGGGATTCGACGGCCGTTGCGACGCCATTTATTTTTCGACGGAGCGCCACGACGGCCTGCCTCAAGATAAAGAGGAGATGGAGACCCTGCGCAGCAGGCTGCTTCCCGGTTACGGCGATCCGCAGGAGGAAGGGACGTTCGACCTCGTCGTGGTCGGCGGGGGCGTCGCGGGCATGTGTGCGGCGGTCAGCGCCGCCCGGCTCGGCCTGAAAGTCGCATTGGTGCACGACCGCCCCGTACTCGGAGGCAACAACAGTTCGGAAGTGAGGGTACATCTGGGCGGAGCGATCGAACTGCCGCCCTATCCCAATCTCGGGAACCTGATCAAGGAGTTCGGACATACGAAAAAAGGCAATGCGATGCCTGCGGAGAATTATGCCGACGAACGGAAGATGGCTTTCGTTACCGGCGAGAAGCGTATTTCGCTTTATCTTTCGTGCCGGGGAATCGGTGTGGAGATGGAGCAGGATCGTATCGCGGCTCTGTTGGCCCGGCATGTCGAAACCGGCAGACTGCTGCGTTTTCGGGCTCCGCTGTTCGCCGACTGTACGGGTGATGCCAACGTAGGCTATATGGCCGGGGCCGATTTCCGCACAGGACGCGAGGCCCGGTCGGAATACGGCGAGCCGAGCGCTCCGGCGCAGGCCGACCGGCAGGTAATGGGCGCCTCGGTGCAGTGGTATGCCCGGGACCTGGGTACCCCCTCGTCGTTTCCGGAATTCGTCTACGGAAAGGTATTCGACGAAAAGAGCGTAGAACGGGTAACCAAAGGGGAATGGACCTGGGAAACCGGCATGCAGCGGGATCAGGTGCGGGATGCGGAACGCATCCGGGACCACGGCTTGTTGGTGGTTTATGCCAACTGGTCGTATCTCAAGAATCACGCTTCGAACAACGGGGCATTCCGCAATCAGGCATTGGAATGGGTGGCTTACGTGGCCGGGAAACGGGAATCGCGCCGTCTGACGGGCGATGTCGTTTTGACTCAGAATGACATTCTACGGCAGGTCGCTTACGACGACGCTTCGGTTACGACCTCGTGGACGATCGACCTGCACTATCCCGATCCGAAAAACACCCGGTTTTTCCCGGGCGACGAATTCAAGGCGGTGTGCAATCAAGAGGAAATAGCGCTCTATCCGATTCCTTACCGGTGTTTTTATTCGCGGAACGTCCCGAATCTCTTCATGGCCGGCCGGAACATCAGCGTGACGCACGTCGCCTTGGGGACCGTACGCGTGATGCGGACGACGGCAATGATGGGCGAGGTCGTCGGCATGGCTGCCGCCGTATGTCGCCGGCACGACGTGTTGCCGCGCGCGGTTTATACCGCTTATCTGCCCGAATTGACGTCGCTAATGCAAAAGGGATGCGGACGGCAGAATCTTCCCAACAACCAACAGTTCAACGTAGGACGCAGAAAACATCATTAACACTTTCCGAATCGATGACGAGATATTCGCTCGCGGCACTCGCCGCTGTTTGGACGGCATTATCCGCCTGCAACCGGACGGACGGAGGCACAACGCTCGAAATGGCATTCCGCAATCCGCCCGAATCCGCGAAACCCTGGACTTATTGGTACTGGATAGACGACAATATCTCCAAGGAGGGCATCACCAAGGACCTCGAAGCGATGGCCGAAGTCGGCATCGGCGAGGCCTTCATCGGCAATGTCACCGATACCCGTCTGAATTTCGTAAGTCCGGGCGAACAAGACCGCAAAATGGTCAACCGCGGACAGGTACCCGTGTTGAGCGACGCCTGGTGGGAATGCGTGGAACACGCCGTAAGAGAGGCCGAACGATTGGGGATCAAAATCGGGTTGTTCAACTGTCCCGGCTGGAGTCAGTCGGGAGGTCCGTGGGTCGGTCCCGGACAGGCGATGCGTTACCTCGCATCGACCGAGTTTCGGATCAGCGGGCCCTGCGAACTCCGAAAACAACTCGAAGCTCCGGCCGAACATTTCCAACAGGTCGCCGTCCAGGCCTTTCCGGTTCCGGCCCACGATTCGGACCGTCTGTGCGCACGTACGCCGCACGTGCGCTGTGCGGAACTCGCGGATGCGGACCTGCTTTTCGACGGCGACCCGAACACGGCGGTCCGGTTCGAGCGTTATCCCCTGACATTCGAGATAGACCTCGACGCGCCTTATACGGTTCGGTCGTTGATCCTCCGACCCGCTTCCAAACCAATAGGTCCCGACGATCCCTATACGTTTTCGTCGGCATCGCTTTACGGGCCGATGCGCATGTCTGCGAAAGTACGCGTCGAAGCAAAAATCGATGGAAAGTGGCACGAGGTCGCTTCCCGCGACATCGATCGGGCGAACCTGTGGCCGCATATCGGACCGATGGTTTTCGGCCCCGTATGCGAATCTTTCCCGGCGGTGACAGCCCGGGAATTCCGGATCGTTTTTCCCGAAGGTCGGAACGGCGTGATCGGCGAGATCGAGCTCTCGGGCGCGGCGCGCCTGTCCCATTACGTAGAGAAACAATTGGGAAAGATGAGCTCCAGCACCCAGATCGCCTACGACACCTATTCGTGGCGGCCATCGGCCGAAGCCGAAGAGCGGTCGCTGATCGTCGATCCCGCCTGCGTCGTCGACTTGGCGGAACATACGGATACGACCGGTTTGCTTCGCTGGGACGTGCCTCCCGGAGAATGGATCGTCCTGCGCACGGGAATGGTGCCGACCGGAACGAAGAACAAGCCGACCCTGAAAGAGGGCCGGGGATACGAGGTGGACAAAATGAACCGCGATGCCGTCCGCGCCCATTTCGACGCATTTGCCGGAGAATTGCTGCGACGCATGCCTCCGGAACGACGCAAGGGGCTTCGGCATGTAATCGCAGACAGTTACGAACAAGGGTCGCTGAACTGGAGCGAAGGTTTTGCGGAGGAGTTCATCGCCGCCTACGGCTACGATCCCCATCCCTGGCTGCCCGTACTGACAGGACGTATCGTCGAGAGTGCCGATCGTTCCGACCGCTTCCTGTGGGATATGCGTCGTCTGATCGCGGACAAGATCGCTTCGGGTTATGTTCGCGGGTTGCGGGAGAAATGCGAAGAAAACGGGCTGACGCTTTGGTTGGAAAATTACGGCCACTGGGGATTTCCCGGAGAGTTTCTCAACTACGGCGGGGCCAGCCATCAGGTCGGCGGCGAATTCTGGCTGACGGACCGCAAACGACGCTCCTATACGGTGGAGTGCCGGGCGGCTTCGTCCGCCGCGCATACTTACGGCAAGAACCTCGTCTCTGCGGAGGCTTTTACCGCTGCGTTCACCTTCCGGCAGACACCCCGAGATTTGAAACTGCTGGGAGACTGGGCCTGGACCGAGGGCATCAACCATTATGTGCTGCATCTCTATATCCATCAGCCCGACGAGCGGAAACCGGGCATGAATGCCTGGTTCGGAACGGACTTCAACCGCCACAGCACCTGGTTCCATTCGACGAAAAGTTATTTCGAATACGTCCGCCGTTCCTGTGCGCTGCTGCAAAGCGGACGCAACGTGGCGGACATCGCCTATTTCATCGGAGAAGACGCTCCGAAAATGACGGGGCCGATGCTGCCGGCACTGCCGGCCGGGTATCAGTATGACTTCATCAATGCCGAGGTTCTGAAAGGCGCACGGGTCGAGAACGGCCGGATCGTACTTCCGTCCGGAGCCGATTATGCAATCCTCGTCCTGCCTCCGCAGAAGACCATGCGGCCCGAAATGCTGGAAACACTTTCCCGACTGGCCGGCCAGGGTGCAACCCTGCTGGGCCATGCCCCCGAAACATCTCCCAGCAACCGGGATTACCCCGGCTGCGACGAACGGGTCGCGCAGCTTGCCGCCGCGATGTGGAAGGGAACGGACGGAATTTCAGGGACAGAAAGGCATTACGGCAAGGGACGCATTTTCTGCGGAATAAGTCTTCGGGAAGCATTAAGCCGATCGGGAGTCGGCCCGGACCTTGTCATTCCCGACATTCCGCAAGAGATTCTGTTTACCCACCGTGCGGGAGACGGCTTCGAGTTCTATTTTCTTTCGAACCAGTCGGAAGATACCGTTTCCGGTACTTTCGGATTCGATGTCGCAGGCCGCCAACCCGAATTGTGGGATGCCGAGACGGGCGAAATCCGAGACCTGCCGCAGTTCGAGCAGCACGACGGACGGACTTATGTGCCATTGGAGTTCGGCCCTGCGGATTCCCGGTTCATCGTGTTCCGGAAAAAAGCCGCCGGGACCGGGGCCGCATCCGAGACGAATTTCCCGGCTTTTCGGAATTTACAGGAACTGAACGGCAGCTGGGAGGTGACCTTCCGGCCGGTTTACGATGCTGCCCGGGAAACGACATTCGAAGAATTGGCCGATTGGACCACGAACGACGATCCCTATATTCGGTATTTCAGCGGTACGGCAACTTACAAGACGAATTTCGAATATCGGGCGGACACCGGAAAAAATGTCTGGCTTGACTTGGGTACGGTCCATGCCCTGGCCGACGTAACGTTAAACGGACACTCCTTCCGGACTTTATGGCGGCCGCCCTATCGAGTCGATATTTCGAAAGCGCTGAAAGCAGGGAACAATACGATAGAGATTGCCGTTACGAACTGCTGGCTCAACCGGCTTGTCGGCGATTCGCAGTCCGGAGCCCGCAAACATACCTGGGCGCCTTACGTCGACTGGCATGCAGAGACCCCGTTGCTGCCCTCCGGACTGCTCGGACCGGTGGCATTGTGCCGGCCGCACACCGGTAGAGAGTGAAAATAAACGGAGGCAATTATATTAGGCGGCTATATACGACTTTACACCGGCTCGGGTTTTCGACTGTCATTTCATACGGGCTGGTCGGTGTATCGTGCACTGTGTCGCGTTTACCGCCCTCTCTTCCAAAAATTCCCCTCCGAGAAAGGGATTTAGGGATGGGTCAAATTTGTAAACGCAGTCAAAGGCCGCAAGACACCGACCAGCCCGTATGAAACGACAGTCGCCCAACCGAAGCGGTACAAAGTCATATACGATCGCCTTACAGAATCATCCCCCATTCCCGACATTCCCCATGCCCCATCTCCCGATCGTTCTCAGGCTCCGCAACTGTTTTCTTCCCAAAGAGGCGGGACGGAATTGGCAATCCGGGAATTTTTCGTACCTTTATTGTGTCGACAGCCGATTTATGAAGTATGTAACCCTAAAAATCAAACAATCCGATATTGCGAATCACCCCCGAAACGTCCGATTCCGGCGCAAGTTTCGCCGCGAGCCTCCCTCCGTCCTATCGTCGTCGGAAAACCGACGCGGGAAAAGATTGTCTCTAAACGCACTCAAAATTCAATATCCGATATGAAGAAACACCTGTTCCTGTTCGCCGCAGCGCTGCTCTTCGCCTGCAACGCCTCGGCACAACTGCGCTTCGTGGATGCCACGGAGCTCAACCTCATCGGCAAGGCTCAGCCTACGCCCCACCCCTACCACCGCATCGACACGGTGCGCTACAAAGGGTTCACCAAGACCGAGAACCAGCAAGTGCGCTGCTCGCCCGGCCTGGCACTGGTCTTCCGGACCAACTCCACGCGCATCGAGCTGCGCCCCGAGTACGCATCGTTCGTCTACGGCGGCGCGAGCACGCCGCGCGTAGCCTCCGAAGGTTTCGACCTCTACATCCGCAAGGATGGCGAATGGCTCTACGCCTCGTCGCTGGCCCCCTCCAAGCGCGGCAACGATCTGACGATCGTCAAAGAGATGGACTCCTCGGAGAAAGAGTGCCTGCTCTACCTGCCCAATTACAGCGAATTGCTGTCGTTGCAGGTAGGTGTCGACGAGAATGCGCATATCGAACCGATGGAAAATCCCTTCCGCCACAAAATCGTGATCTTCGGATCGAGCTACACCCACGGCGTGAGCACCTCGCGTGCCGGCATGAGCTACCCGATGCAGATCGAGCGCAGCACGGGCCTCTATTTTTGCAGCATCGCATGCAGCGGCAACTGCAAACTGCAACCCTACTTCGCCGACTACCTTTGCGACGTGAAGGATGCCGACGCCATGGTCTTCGACGCCTTCTCGAACCCCGACGCGAAGATGATCCGCGAGCGGCTGATCCCCTTCATCGCCCGCATCCGCGAAGCACTGCCCACGACGCCGCTAATCTTCGTGCAGACGATCTACCGCGAAAACGGCAACTTCAACCTCCGCTACCGCCAGCAGGAGGCCGACAAACGCCAGGCGGCCCGCGAGATGATGGCCCAGGCGATGAAGCAGTTCGACAACGTGTATTTCATCGACAAGAAGAACCTCACGGGCGACGACCACGTGACTTCGGCCGACGGCATCCACCCCTCCGACCTGGGTTACTGGCGCTGGGCGAAGAACCTCGAACCCGAGTTGCTGAAGGTCTTCAAGAAGCACGGAATCCGCTGATCCGGTCGCTGAAAAACAGAAACGCCGGGAGCGATTTGCTCCCGGCGTTTTTTCGCACCTACGCCCTACCGGATCCGCTCCACGAGAGGCGCCTTGCGCTCACGGCGCATCGACTCGGCCAGGCCCGCCAGGCAGGCGGCATCGCTGCGACCGTCGAGCCACTCGCTCTTGCGCCACAGCATCTCGAAAACGTAATCGATACGTCCCTGCGCGTCGGGGCGCAACTGGTAGAGATAACTCGTCTTGTCATCGATCTCGGAGACGATCTGCCGTTCGGGCACGGCCACGGCCAGTCCCACATGCTCGCGCTCCCACTTCAGCGTGTCGTTTTCGGGAAAATCGCATCCGTAGGCGACCAGAATACCGCCGTCGCGCGCCGCTTCGTTCTCGGCCATCTTCATCACGCCCGTCGTGAACAGCAGCCCTTCGCAATCCCCCTCGATGCGGTTTTCGACCCGCACGTCGCCATGCCCCGCATAAAGGATATACCGCGACGTCATCGCGATCTCGCGACCGCCGTAGGGCCATCCCTCCACACGCATTTCGACCACCGTCCGCACCGGACCCCGTGCCACGATACGCGCTTCGCGCCGCTTCATATCCGCGATATGAATCATCCGCTGCTTCTTCGCATCCCACCCTTTGAGGGTTCCGACCCCTACCGAGCCGAAGACCCGCAGGTTATCGTGACCGTATCCGTCGGCCAACTGCTGCTCCGACGGATACCACATCGTCTCGGCCAACTCCAACCGCGGCCGTTTCTTGCCGTAGGTGTCGATCGTCTGCTTCTTGTCGAAATAAATACGGTAGGCGGCGCGCTCCGATTCGAATGCCGGACCGTGGTGGTGCAGTTTATGATACATGTCGTCCTGCTCCGACCAAAGCGTATCGACCGCCCGCAAAGTCTTATCGGGATTTTTCCACCACATCTGTGCATGTACCCGCGCCGGATAGCTCCGCGAGGCGGGTTTCGACGAGTAGACGACCGTAAATTCGCGCCGCCTGTCGATATCGGCGACGAAAGCCGTTTCGCCCAGCGCCTTATCCAGCTGCGAGGGTATCTCGCGCCCCTCGGTGGTCACCACGACGCTGCGGGCCCACTGCGGCACGTCACCCAGCACGACGGGACATTCCGCCCGCACCCCTTCGACCGTCACGGCATAACGCTGTTTCTGCGTCTTCGCCCCGGCCCCCAACGCCAGCGACGCAGCGAAAAGTAAACAAAGAATTCGTTTCATGGTTATTTCAGGTTTTCGATCATTCGTTCCAACTCCTCGCGGCTGCGGACGGCACCGGCGGGCAATCCGGCACCGAAGCTGCCGAGAGCCGTTTCGGGCTGTAACTCGACGCGCGTTTCATCGACCCGGTCCGCATCGAGTCCTAGCTCCCGGGCGAAAAATTCATAGACCGCACGACGCTTGTTGACACCGTAATCGTGACGCTCGTCCGGAAAATGGGCGTTGCAAACGCGCTTCTCCGCCCCGTAAAAGCCCCAAATCCGCCGCAGGAAGGGATATTCCAACGCCGGATAGGTCGCCGTCCAGTCGCCTCCGTCGCTCACCGTCAGTACGGGACGCGGAGCCATCGCCGCAGCCAGAATTTCGGGCATGCAACTGCCTCCGGCCGCCTGCGCCACCGGACGACCGCTCTCGCACGGACATCCCCCGTCGAAATGCGACACCAGATGCACGACAGGCGCCAGCACCGCGAATCGACCGTCCTCCACGGCCAGCAGCAACGTGTGCGTCGCGCCGCCCGAACCACCCGTCGCGGCCATCCGCATCGTATCGATATCGTCGCGCGTACGAAGCATCCACTCCGTCACGGCCACCGACCACAACACCTGTATCTGCATGGCATACGCCGCCGTATGGGCCTCGCGCCCCACCTGCAACTCCGAATCGCCCCAGCCGAAGATATCCATGTCGACCGCCACGGCCCCCATGCGGGCGAAAGTCGCCATGCGCAGCTGTTGATCGGGGCGATAACGTCCGCCCTCCCAGTGGCCCGCAGGCGAAACGATCAACGGGCGCCGCACTGCATCGCGAACCGGCATCCCTACAACCTCCGACATCCGCGCAGCCGACATTTCCGGAACTCCCCCGCTCGAAGCGATCCCGGCCGGGGTTATCGAATCCGCCCCAGGGGCATAGATCGTTCCGCAGACATAGAGTCCGGACAGCGTTTCGAGCGCATAGTTCTGCGTCGTATATCCATCATGCCGCACGACTTCGCCCAGCCGCACCGCCGGATCGGCGACCAGCCCGCGACGGAAAGGCCCCAGGTCGAGCCGCCGCCGCACGTCGCGCAGCAGCGTATCGCGCCGCCGTTCCCACGCCTCCCGATCGGCATATTGCGCCGAAAGCCAAGCCAACAACTTCTCCCCGTCGGCCGGTGTACGCCGATAGTATTCGAACGGCTGTACCGTGATTTTGCGATCGCCGCGCCACACTAAGTCGAGCGGCGTCAACAGCCCGTCCAGCGTCTCTGCGAGCGAATACGGACGCATTCGGGCTTCGGCATGGGCGATACGGAGCGTATCGGGATCAAAGCGTTTGCAGCCGATCCGCACACCGAAGCGCCGCTCCACCTCCTCCAGCACGGTTTTCAACGGGCGAGGCTCTGCATTTTGCGCCTGCAACGAAGCGATTCCCGCAACGAAAATCGCCGCTGCGAGAAATAGGGAAAATCGGTTTCTGAAACGGTTCATCGGATCGATTCAATCGGGGTCGGAATGCAAATATAGAAATTTTAGCCGCATTTTTTTGAATTTTCCCAAAAAGATTCTATATTTGCAAACCCTTTCAGAGGCAAAGCCTTGAAAAGGTTGCCCGGAGAGATGGGTGAGTGGCTGAAACCACCGGTTTGCTAAACCGACGTACGGAGCAATCCGTACCACGAGTTCGAATCTCGTTCTCTCCGCCCAATGTCATGAAGACAAAAGGATGCAACATCGAAAAACCCTGTAAGATATGATCTTACAGGTTTTTTCATTGGATAGCATACCATTCTCAACCATATCGGCCCCTCGCAAAGCCGAGCCATAGTCCAGTTCCGAGATACAATCCTCCATCGATCGATGGTCATTCGATCCGGCCGCCGTCATACAGCGCACCCGATCGATTCGTCCTTTCCCGGTTCGCTCCGAAACCACACCGCCATTCCCATATCTGTGTAGAATCGAGTATTCCGATCTCCGAATCTTCGGTCGCACCGAGCAGCCTCACGAAAAGGCCCGCTGCTTCTGCCCCTACACTACCACCCGAATCAAAAAGCGGAAGTCCGCCCGACGGCAGACTTCCGCTTTTTGATAAACTCAGACGATTACAACAAGGCTCCGTAGTAAATACCCGTACCTCCGACCTGCTCGATCTGACCCATCAGATAGGAACCGAAGGCCATTTTCGACCATTTGAGTTGGAATGTCTTACCCCGGAAATAAGAAGGGAACTGAATCAATCCGTTTCGCTGCAAGAAATCTGCATTTCCATAGGGATCATTCTCAAGCGTCATCTGCCCTACCGTAAACTTGGTCGAATCTGTCGCATCCCAAGTCAGGTAGAAAGTAAACACCGCCTGATATCCACCGCCGAAAACAATCTTCATCAGCATACGGTCATTCGGCTCCTTCTTCGTCGTAAAGGATACGACAGCCTGCATCAGGCCCTCGTACTCACTGACCTCAAGGCCTCTGACGAGATTCGCATCATCACTCAGATAAGCTGCGGCCAATGCGTTGCCTTCTTGACCTTCGTACATCGCCTTGATGGAAACCAGCGTCGAATACTCACCGGCACCCAGCATGTCGAGTACCGAAACAGCCGTTTCGGGCGACAGAATAAGATCGGTCTTCTCCTCATCGACAACAGCATCGAACGTCTTGGTACTCTCGTCCCACACGAAACCGGTCAACTTCTTACCCGCGATCTCGACGGGTTCGGCCAGCATCACGTCGTAATTCAACTCGGTAATCGTATTGGCCGAGATTAACACGGGAGTACCCGCCTCATTCTTGTAAAGGATCGTTACACCACGAGGCGAGAAATGGGTATCCACCTCCAACGAACCGATCATCAGATGGTAGTATTCGGGACCGGTCGAAGCCGCAGCATGATCGAGCACTTCGAGCAGCGCACCCTCCTTCACCTTGGTAAACTCCTCTGCCGTAGCCGGACGGAAAGTCGCATGGACGCGGTTCACACGGCCCGTCAGATAGAACACTCCGTCTTGACCCAGGCTGTCGACTTCGAATTCGAAGTCGGTCTCCAAACCCATATTGTCCGAACCGCCGCTAATGCCATCGTTCGGGTCGTTGGGAATATGGATATAGTTGTAAGTATCGAATGCTATGACGGGACGCTGCAACGCACGCACGTTGTAGGTCGAAGTCTTGGGCACCCCGTTCAATTTCGGATAATAGGTGTTGTCGGTATACATCGTCACCATATTGTCATCGGTAAACGACATGTAGTAACGATAGTAGCCTTCGGAGGTCTCGACGCTGGCCATCCAGCCGTTCTCTTCGCTCGCCAGCGTCGCGATGTACTCCTTCATCACCGCGTCCAATCGGGCATCGACACCGTTATCGAGCGTCACAATCGTCTCGCAACCCGCGAACAACGACAAACCCGCAAAAGATAATATGCTGATAATTTTTTTCATATCGTACGATTTCGATTTTTACGTAAACACTACTCGGTAGGAGGCGTCTCGATCACGCGGGCAACAGCCTGCTGTACATAGGTCTCCAAGCCCTTCTTGCTCGGATCGGTCGGATCGTCGAACATCCGCACGTTCCACACGCTCTGCATATACGACTCGACAATTGCCAACTTGGCCTGCAAGTCCGCATAAGCATCGGGATTGGTCGTCGAATTCTTTGCCACCTCGCAAACCTGCTCGTCGAACCACTTCTTACCGTAAACGAGGATCATCGAAAGGATTTCCACGAAATCGTCGTCCTTATTGTTCATACCATAGTTGCGCACGAAGCCCAGGGCCCACGATTCGGGGTTGTAGTCATTCCGGTAATTGCCGCGGTCGAACTCCTTCCAACCCGAAGCGTCGTAGTAACCAGCGCTGATATCCTGGAACGACTTGTCGAACATCACCGTCTGGTGGAGGATGTGTCCGAACTCGTGCATGATCGTGTGCAACATCTGCTTGAGGTCGGCCTCATTCGTCGCATCGAAGTTATTGGCATTGAGCAACAGAATCTTGTTACCGCCCTCGGCCTGGCCCAACTTGATCGCACCGAACTGATACTCGGGGCTACCGACCAGCACCACCTTCTTCGGCGAGAGCATTTTCATGAAAGTCGGTCCGGCGACCTTGTTGTACGGCTCGAACCATACGTCGCGAATAGCGGCCATCATCGGCTTTACGATATCGTACTCCACGGGAACCAGTCGCGACGAAGCGAGCGACGTATACATCTGAGCGGCATCCCAACGATAAACCACCTCGATATTGTAAGGCGACGTGAAATTCTCCTTGAGCCAGATATCCAACTCATTCTCGATCTCCTCCGTACCGCCCAGGCCGGGAATATCGATATTGGGGTCGATCTTCTCCACCTCCCGGCAAGACGTCGTGCCGAGGGCAAAGCAAAGCGCCAATACGGAATATAATAATTTATTCGTTTTCATATCTTTAACAAATTTCAATTGTCCGTTCTATTAACTCCAGGGGTTGGGAACATTCTCGTATTTGTTGAGCTCGATACCCGAGAGCACCACGGTAGCGGGCATCTGAAGCACGCGGCGATCGTCGTCGGGCGTCAGCGTGCTGCTCTCGCCGGTGGCCATCGTGTGGGTCACGGGAATGTTCCAGCGCAGGATATCGAACCAACGATAACCCTCGTAGAGGAACTCCGTACGGCGGAAATCGAGCACCGTCATCACCAGCGCACGCTGCAAACGACCTTCCGTCGTATCCTTACCGGTCGAGAAACGCGACGCATTGTAGGAGTTGTTCACAAAGTTCGTCAGAGAAGCCAAATCCTCCTCGTAGTAGTTGACCACCTTGTCGCGGGTCAGCGCCGACTCGCGGATCGAAGCCTTGCCGGTCGAACCCGAAGGTTTCACACGGTTCTGAACGTACATCGACAGGTCCAGCAGCGCCTTGTCGTACTCGCCCATCATCGCATAAGCCTCGGCACGGGCCAGGATAGCCTCCTCGCGACGGAACAATGCCACGCGGCAATAGGGAGAACCCGTATTGGCGTTGATGTTGGTGACTTTGAAGTCCTCGTAGAATTTCGGCACGAAGTTCGGCGCTCCGGCAGGCATGACGCTCAACAGGAAGGCCGGCAAACGCCACTGAAGACCGGTAGCATTCTGCTGAATGATCGCATCGAATTCCGAGTCGCGATATTGGTAGCGAGAATAAGCGATCGACACGAAAGCACGATTCAGCAGCGAATAGGGCTCCGAAGCGAGAATGATATGACTGCTCGAAGCACGCTGGAAGGCGATGCTGAATGCATCGGACGACGAATAGGCGTTATAGGCCGTAACCCAGTCGTAAAGCGAGGTTCCGCACGTATTATAGGCCACGTCGTCGGCCGAAGGAGCTATCTGCGGCGTATTGTCCAACTGGTTGGTGCCGATTTCCTGGGTCAGCGTAGGCTGCGGCACGAGCTGCGAAGCGTAGGTGATCACCGACGGATAATCGCGCTCGTAGAGAGCGATACGCAGTGCCAGCATACGGGCGGCATCGGGCGAGAAGTGGAACTTAGGCTGCGTATGCTCCGTGGAGGTTACGTAGCGCAGACCGTAAGCGACATCCTCTTTGATGCGGGCCAGCGTCGAAGCGACCGTTCCGCGATCGTAGTGCTTGTTCACGATATCCTCCGGCTCGTCGACGAAAGGAATACCGGGATTAATCTCGCGGCCGGCCTCGTCGAAGA
Organism: uncultured Alistipes sp.; assembly: GCA_947573795.1. GTDB lineage: Bacteria > Bacteroidota > Bacteroidia > Bacteroidales > Rikenellaceae > Alistipes. The sequence continues at coordinate 25,687 of CANPHE010000030.1, forward strand.
ACTTGGAGTAGAGCGTCAGCAGCATGAAGTGACCGTAAGCGCGGCACAGACGGGCTTCGGCAATCGAAGTCTCCGAACCGGCGGGCGTACCCAGCTCCTCAATAGCAGCCAAAGCATGGTTAGCGGAAGCAATCGCCTCGTAAACAGCCATAAAATAGGCTTGATCGTCCACCGAGCTCTCGATGTTGGGATAATCTTCCCAGCGGAACGATTGACGCGTATAATCGAAGTTGGCACTGGGCTGCGTACCATCGCTCGTCGCACGGTGGTCGATCATACCGTCGCAACGGAACTCCAAAGCCTCATGGTATTTAACCGGATAAGCACTCACCAGCAGAGCCTTCACCTTATCCATATCGTCGAGTTTCGTTCGGTTGTCAGGCACCTGGTCGAGGAACTCGCCGCACGAGCTCACTCCGGCCGCAACAGCCAGAACGGAACAAAATATCATCAGTTTTTTCATATTCATCACTTAATTTTGGTTCGACCGAAATTAGAATCCGAGGTTCAGCGAAAGGGTGAACTGCGTCGTCGTAGGCATCGCCACACCACCGGTATTGAAGAATTCGGGATCCTGACCCTTCAGGTCCTTGTCCGCGTAGATCAGCCAGGGGTCTTTGACCGTCATACGGATGCTCGCCGTCTTGAAGAAACGGCTCTTGGCAACCCAAGCCGAATTGAAGTCGTAGTTGAGCGATAAGGTTTTCAGACGGATGAAGTCACCCTTGACGACGCGGGCCGTCGAGTAGTTGTAGTTCACGTAAGGATAACCTACGCCCGACTCGACCACTTTGTTCACGAAGTCCGGGATAGCAGGCGTCTTATTGTCGCCCGTCAGCACGAAACGATCTTTGAACTCGTTCGACATAGCATCCAGATCGCTGTAAGTCGACGAATAAGCCGGAGTCAGACGAATCTTGTTACCTGCCTGATAGGTGAAGAAGGCGTTGAACGTAAGGTTCTTGTAACGAACCGACGTATTGAAACCGCCCGTATATTTCGGATCGACCGAACCTTCGTACTTCAGGAACGAGGCATCGTAGCCCTGCATGCTGACATCGGTCGAAACCTCGCCGTCCTCATTGACGAAGTAGGGCACACCGCTCGAGGGGTTGATACCGACGAACGGGATCGAGAAGAGCGAGTTCACCGGATAACCGTTCAGGTTACCACCCTCGGCGCGAACCAGGTCGAGCACCTGCGGAAGGTTCTTCGCATTCTTGATCTTGTTGGTCGAATAACCGAACGTGAAGTTGGCCGACCAAGTCCAGTTCTTCGTACGGATCATCGTACCGCCGAGCGTGATATCGAAACCGTGCGCATCCAAGTCGGCATAGTTGGCGTATTTCCACTCCTGGCCGCCGATACCGCCCGTACGGATCGGAGCGATCAGATCGAAGCTCTGACGGTCGAAGTAGTCGAACGAGAAGTTGAACCGATTGTCGAACAACGTCACGTCGACACCGGCGTTGAACTGGTAGGATTTCTCCCACGTCAGCTCCGAGTTACCGAGCGACTCGATCTGAATCTGGTTCTCGGTATAGCCCGGACGATAGACCTGCGAGTTGCGGTAAACGGCCTGTGCGTTGGAAACGCTGGGCATCGAAGCATTCAGACCGTAGCTGGCGCGAACGCTCAACACGTCGAGCCACTCGACATCGGCCAGCACCTCTTCGTTCTGGGCGTTCCACTTGGCACCCACGTTCCACGTCGGCAGCCAACGAGCGCTCGAGCTGGCACCCAGGGCGTTACTACCGTCGTAACGAACCGTTCCCGAGATCGAATACTTGCGGTCGAAAGCGTAGTCGGCATTGGCATAGAATGCCACGAAACGGTCCTGGAAGGTGGTCGACGAGAAGAGGTCCATCTGACGGTCGCTCATCATCTGATAGAAAAGCGGGTTGTTGTAGACCACGCCGCCCATGTTGTACTGGTAACCGGCCTGGGTCGCGGTCTCCGTATCGCGCTTGATGTACTTGACCTGGGCACCGGCCAACGCGCTGAACTCATGCGTATGGGCACCGCTCCAAATCTTGTTGTAGGCGAACGAAGCACGCGTCTCGTAGTTGAGCATCGTCACGTTCGAGGTGTTCCAGAAACCGCCGCGGTCCATCACCGAGATCGGCTCGGCATTCAAGTCCTGCTGATCCTGCCACAGGAAACGGTTGCGCGAACGGATCGTCGCGTTGTAGTCGGCACCGTAGGCGCCTGCCACGTTCGAATCCTCCGTGATCTTGTGCACCTGGTCGCTCTTCACGTAACGGAGCATACCGGTGAAGTCGAAACGCAGACCCGGAACGATCTTATACTTGAACTCGCCCTGAATCTTGGCATCCATCACGTTGAGCTCGATCTTATTGTTACGCAACTCGTTGAGAATGTTGAACGGAGCGTAGTTCATCGTGATGTACTCCAGATTGCCGTTGTTGTCGTACGGACGCAGCGTGCGGCTCGTGTTGAGCGCATAGCTGAAGGGGTTGATATCGAAGTCGCGCGACCAGTTACCGCTCACGGCGTCGATCTCACGCTGATACGAACCCGGAGCCTCCTGCTGACGCAGCGAAGCGACGGCCTGGAAACCGACCGTGATCTTACGGCTGATATCGTAGTCGTTGCGGAAGTTGAGCGTATAGCGGTTCACCTTGTCGGCGATCGACCAACCGGCGTCGTTCATGAAACCGACCGACGCATAGGTACGCGACTTCTCGGTACCGGTCGAGATGCTCAGCGAGTGCTCCTGCTGGAGGTTGTGCGTAAAGAGGATATCGAACCAGTCGGTATTGGCCTTGGCATACTGCATGAGGAATGCCTTGCGGGCCTCGCGCGTATTCTCCAGACCGAAGCCCGTAGCGGGATCGTAGGAGGTGATCGCCTTATACATCAGACCGTAGACACCCGAGTTCGCCGAGTTGACGATATCCTGGTTGAGCAGGCCCTTGCGCTCCAGCTCCGAATAGACGGACATCTGGTCGGCGGAGTTCATGATATCGAAGTTCGAGTAGCGGGGTTTGGTGCGGATCGTGAAGTTACCCGAATACGATACGCGCGGAGCGCCCTGCGAACCCTTCTTCGTAGTGATTACCACGACGCCGTTCATGGCGCGTGCACCGTAGAGGGCCGTTGCGGCGGCGTCCTTCAGAATATCGAACGACGCGATATCCGAGGCATTGATACCGGCCACGGACGAACCCAACAGCGTCGTCGGGTCACCGCTCGACAGCTGGTCGTTGGAGATATTGACCACATCCTCCAGCACGACGCCGTCGACGACCCACAACGGTTTGTTCTCACCGCTGAGCGACGTGACACCACGGATACGCACCTTCGGAGCCGAACCGAACGTACTCGACACGTTCTGCACCGAGACACCGGCCACCTGACCTTCGAGCATACGGCTGACGTCGCTAACACCGGCGATCAACACGTCGTCGGCCTTGATCTTCACCGACGAACCGGTAAAGGTCTCCTTCTTCACGTCGGCCATACCCGTAACGACGACCTCTTCGATCTTGGTCGAGGATTTGGCGAGTTTGACATCGAGACGGGTCTGCGTCTTCGTGACGGCGCCTTCCCACTCGGTATATCCTATGAAAGAAACGGTTACAACTTCTTTTCCTGCGGGTACCGTGAGAGAGAAATCGCCCTGCGCACCGGTTACGACACCGACGGAGGTTCCTTTCACGACTACGGTAGCACCGATGATCGGAAGTCCGTCCTCGGCATCGGTCACCGTACCCGTTATCTTAATCTGAGCGAACGCACTGAGTATGCTCAAATTAAGAATAATTAGCAAAGTGAAAATTTTTCTCATACACAAAAATTAGACGTTTGTGAATTACAATTATTTTACGTTACAGCTCTTCATTTCAATCCGTGAACTCACCATTCCATACCGCTGCCGAGTCTAACTTTGAAACAAAAAGTTTCTGAACAAAGATAGAGGATTTCCGAGTGCTTTACAAATAAATTATTAAAAAAATTTATCTATGTAATACATTACGAACACCCTCCCCTATATCCATTACAGATTATTATTAAAACCTTAAAGATGGTTACAAATTGTTACACCCCTTTTTCGGCCCCGAACGGGGTTCCCGCAGGCGGGGATCAAGGGAGATATCGGCCTGCGAATCGAAAGGCGGCGTTCGGGCGTCGCAGCCATCGGAATGGGTATACCTATATATTGTAGGTAGCTATATATATTGGTAACTATATACGACTTTGCACCTTCCCGGTTGCTCGGCCGTATCTTCGCTTCGGGCGGTCGCATGCTCGC
>CANPHE010000031.1 GCA_947573795.1 uncultured Alistipes sp.
ACGACGAACCCGAACTGCCGCACGCAATCATCGGCATGAAGCTGGCCGAGAAATACAAGGAGAAGGCCGAAGTCTGCAACGCCATCGGTGCCCACCACGACGAGGTGGAGATGACGTCGCTCATCGCGCCGATCATCCAGGTCTGCGACGCCATTTCGGGAGCCCGTCCGGGAGCCCGTCGCGAGGTGGTCGAGAGCTACATCAAGCGTCTGAAGGAGATGGAGGATATCGCCCTGTCGTACCCCGGCGTGGTGAAGACCTACGCCATCCAGGCGGGTCGCGAGCTGCGCGTGATCGTCGGTGCCGACAAACTTTCGGACCAGGAGTCGGAGAGCCTCTCGCACGATATCGCCAAGAAGATCCAGGACGAAATGACCTATCCGGGTCAGGTGAAGATCACGGTGATCCGCGAGACGCGCGCCGTGTCGTACGCCAAATAATCGAAACAGACGCGGGCTTTCGCGAAGACGCGAAGGCTCGGATATCCGAAAAACGCCCCTGCCGGAACAATCCGACAGGGGCGTTTTTTAGGATTCGAAATTGAGGACACGGCGTACATTTGCCGCTGAAAGCGACATGCCGAAAATCCCCTTCTCGGAGAGGACTTTCGGTTGCAACTCCCATTCAGAACAGCGCGGCGAATTCGGGAACCGTCATGGGGCGCACTTCGCAATCTCCGATACCGGCCGGCAGCACGATACGGATCCGTCCGTCCTCGCTTTTCTTATCCTTGCCGACCTCCTTCATCAGCCGGGCGACGGGTACGGGCGGTTCGAGGTCGAATCCCAGCCCCGCCAGCAGGGCGCGAATGCGGTCGCGATCGCTCTCGGCGAGTGTCCCGAGCTTCACGGCGGCATCGGCTACGAGCGCCGTGCCGACGGCCACTGCCTCGCCGTGATTCATCCGCGACGAGCATTTCTCGATGGCATGCGCCAGCGTATGGCCCAGGTTGAGCTTACGCCGCTCCCCCGACTCGCGTTCGTCGCGCTCCACGATATCGGCCTTCACGCGTACAGCGGCCGAAAGCGCATCGGCGAGCAGGTCGGTATCCCTGCGCAGCGTCGCGAAATCGCTCTGTTCGAGCCGTGCGAAAAGCTCCGCATCGGCGATGATCGCCGATTTGACGACTTCGGCCAATCCGGCGCGGAATTCCCGGTCGGGCAAGGTCCGCAGCAGCGCCGGATCGCACACGACGAAATCGGGCTGCGTGAAGGTTCCCGCCATGTTCTTATATCCGTCGAGATTCACGCCGTTCTTGCCGCCGACCGAAGCGTCGACCTGCCCGAGCAGCGTCGTCGACACGAATCCGAAACGCAGCCCGCGCATGTAGATCGAAGCAGCGAATCCCGCCACGTCGGTGACAATCCCCCCGCCGATACCCAGCACGAAGGTCTTGCGGTCGACGCCCAGTTCGATGAAGCGGCGCAGGACCCGTTCGACGGTCTGCAACGTCTTCACGCTCTCTCCCGTGCCGATCAGCACGCAATCGTAGGGCGCCAGCAACGGATGATAGAGGCGGTCGATCGTGGCGTCGGTGACCACCACCGTACGGCCTTCGGGGAGTACCCCGGGCAGAATTTCGTCGACCGAACCGACGTATACGTCGCTCTGCTGTCGGACATTGAACGCAGGTTTCACGATGTCGAATTATTTAGGAAACGAGCAAAATTAGTATATTTTCCCGAGATTTTGTTACCTTTGTGCGGTAAAATCCTATCCTATGCAAAAACTGCGCAATATCGCCATTATTGCCCACGTGGACCACGGTAAGACCACGCTCGTAGACAAAATGATTCTGGCAGGTCATATCCTGCGCGACAACGCCAAACCGGCCGGAGAACTCATACTCGACAACAACGATCTGGAACGCGAACGAGGCATCACGATCCTCTCGAAGAACGTTTCGGTGATCTACAAGGACTACAAAATCAACATCATCGACACCCCGGGCCACGCCGACTTCGGCGGTGAGGTCGAACGCGTACTGAACATGTGCGACGGTGTGCTGCTGCTCGTGGACGCCTTCGAAGGCACCATGCCCCAGACGCGTTTCGTCTTGCAGAAGGCCCTGGCCCTGGGCAAGAAACCCATCGTCGTAATCAACAAAGTCGACAAACCCAACTGCCGTCCCGAGGTGGTCAACGAACAGGTCTTCGACCTGATGTTCACGCTCGACGCCACCGAGGAACAGCTCGACTACAAGACCATCTACGGCTCGGCCAAGCAGGGTTGGATGTCGCACAAGTGGAACGAACCGACCGACTCGATCGTGCCGCTGCTCGACGCCATCATCGACGAAATCCCCGAACCGGCCGTCGTCGAGGGCACGCCCCAGATGCTCATCACGTCGCTCGAATACTCCGCCTACACGGGACGTATCGCCGTGGGTAAGGTGACGCGCGGTTCGCTGCGGGCCGGACAGAACGTCACGCTGGCCAAACGCGACGGCGTGACGCTGCAAAAGACCAAAATCCGCGAACTGATGGTCTTCGAGGGTCTGGGCAAAAAGAAGGTGGACGAGGTGTCGTGCGGCGAAATCTGCGCCATCACGGGTATCGACGGATTCGAGATCGGCGACACGATCTGCGACTACGAGAATCCCGAACCGCTGCCGCCGATCGCCATCGACGAACCCACGATGTCGATGCTTTTCACGATCAACAACTCGCCCTTCTTCGGCAAGGACGGCAAATACGTCACCTCACGCCACATCAAGGAGCGCCTCGACCGCGAGCTGGAGAAGAACCTCGCGCTGCGCGTGACGCCGGGACCGTCGGCCGATTCGTTCAACGTCTTCGGCCGCGGCGTGCTGCATCTCTCGGTACTCATCGAGACCATGCGCCGCGAAGGCTATGAATTGCAGGTCGGCCAGCCGCGCGTGATCCTCAAGGAGATCGACGGCCGCAAATGCGAACCGATCGAGGAGATGACGGTGGACTGCCCCGAGGAGTGCTCCGGTACGGTGATCGAGCTGGCCACCAAACGCAAAGGTACGCTGACGAACATGGTTTCGAACGGCGACCGCGTGCGTCTGGAGTTCTCGATCCCCTCGCGCGGCATCATCGGACTGCGTTCGAACATGCTCACCGCCACGGCGGGCGAGGCGATCATGACCCACCGTCTGAAGGACTTCGAGCCGTGGGTCGGCGATATCGAAATGCGCACCAACGGTTCGATCATCTCGGGCGAGACGGGTACGGCCTACGCCTATTCGATCGACAAGTTGCAGGACCGCGGTCGTTTCTTCATCAGCCCGATGGACTCCGTTTACGAAGGTCAGGTGATCGGCGAGCACACGCGTCAGAACGACATTACGGTAAACGTCACCAAATCCAAGCAGCTCACCAACATGCGGGCTTCGGGTTCGGACGACAAGGCCGTGATCGTACCGCCGAAGGTCTTCACGCTCGAAGAGGCCCTCGAATACATCAAGGAGGACGAATACGTCGAGGTGACGCCCCACGCCATGCGTCTGCGCAAAATCCTGCTGCACGAAGTCGACCGCAAACGGGCTTCGAAGTAACCCTTCGGTCCCCGAAGCACACACCTTTTAAACCCCGGAGCATATGCAGGAACAGCTCACTTTGTTGCAATCGATCGTCCGATGGATGAAACGGATTTTTTCGTTGCAGGTCCTCGGTACGCTGGTCTCGCTGGTCGGCCTCTATTTCGCGGCCCAGCAGTTCACGCGCGAAAAAGGCGGCCATCTGACGGCCACGTACGACAGCCGGCCGGTCGCCAACGGTTCGACGAAAGAGCTTTTCGTCTGCACGCAACAACCCGGAACGGACGTCGGTACGCTGCTGCCCGAACTGCGGTTCGCCAACCCTACGGCATATTCCATCCGGGATTTCGCCTTGCAGTACGATATCGAAGCGCAAGGCGTGCGGTTCCGAAGCACCGATTTCTACAAAGCGCTCGCATCGCTGTCGCAGACCAGCCTGCGCTATTACGAAAATACGCTCTATGCCTATTCGTCGATCGAACCGCCGTTCGTATCGCTCCTCGCCGAAACTCCCGACAACGAATGCCGGCTGCGCATCCGGGCGACGTACGACGGAGCGAAGAAGCCGTTCGAACATCGGATGAATATCCGTATCCGGCAGATCGACCGCAAAGCGGGCAGTTCGTTCCAAGAGTGGCGTGCCGCCTGCGACGCTCTGATCGCACGGACGGAGCAGACTCCCGTATGCGATATCCTGTATGTCGGTTCGGACAACAGGGCCTATGCAGTCGATGTCCGGCCGCAGACGCTCGCCGCGACGACAACTCCGACGGAGGCTGCGCAGAACCCGACGACGGATGCAGCGACCGCGAAACCGGCGGCAGCTGCGCCCCCGAAAGCCACCGCAACGACACCGAAAGCTCCTGCGACCGCTTCGACCGCAGACCGGGCGGCAGCCTCCCCGAAAACTCCGGCCGTTTCGAAACCCTCGGAACCCCGGAAGACTCCGAAGGCTCCCGAAACTCCTGCGCCCTCGAATGCGGGACCGGCAGCAGTGCAGCCGGCGACCGCCCCGGCCGGAATCTCCGCCTCCGCGCCGATGAACGAAGTCCATGCCCGGGTGCTTCGGGCCGACACCATCCGACGAAACGGTAATTTGGGATTGCGGCTCACCTTCGAGAAGCCTTCGGCCGCCTGCGAAGTATTCGCCGTATCGAAAGTAACCGAGGGTAACGGAAGCGAATGGTTCTCCGGTGACCGGTTCGAGATCACCCCTTCGACCGCCTCGCACACGATCGTATTCGGGTCGGAAACGACGAATGTAGTATTTCAACAGTTGGCTCACGAGGATTCTACGCTGTGCCGTTACGTGCGACAGAGCGAGCGCGATCCGTTCCTGTTTACGAATGATGCGCCCGTGCCGGTCGGCGTCGCTTTCGAATGCAGCGACGGCCAAAAACGCATGTCGCTCGAATTGGTGCTCGAAGCCAACCAAACCCGCGGCTACCAACTCGATTCGACCTACCGCATAACGGTTCCCGTGCGCTATTTCAAGTTGCAGGAGGTGCCGCTACGCACCTGGAGCCTCGAACATATCTTCTACGACGAGAACAACGCTCTCGACTGGGGGCAGATCATAGGGACGATTAGTGCACTACTGGTTGTACTGGTCGGTGCTTTCGCCTGGGGGCATTACGATTGGAACATCCGCAAAATGTTTCGGGAAGAAGCCGACGATTATTCGGGTGCATTAGCAATTCTTTTTGTGCCGATCATAGGTATCGTGATATTAATCATGCTGTATTACAATGGCTATAACTATTGACCATTTCACGATCGCCCTGGCCACCGGCGCGGTGATCGGCCTGCTCGACGTCGTGCCGATGATCGCCCAGCGATTGGCTTTCCGGTCGTGCCTCTCGGCGTTTTGCACCTATCTGTTCGCCGCGGTGATCGTCTTTTACAGCGACCTGCCCTACCTGCCCTGGTGGGCCGACGGCATGGGCGTCACGCTGATGATGGCCATCCCGGTGCTGCTCACGCTCACGGGAAAAGAGCGGAGGGCGATCCCGGTCATCCTGCTCAACGCGGTGATTCTGGGATTGCTTATCAGCCTCTCGGAACGCTATCTGGGGTAGCACAAATCGGTCTTCGGACCGATTTTTTGTTTCGGAGGATAAAAAACCGGAGTTCCATGCAGTATTCTCCCCGCCGCGGCATTTAACGTATAAACAATCTCACGATTATGAAAAAGTTGATCGCCGTCGTGCTTTCGGGCGCTTTGTTGTGTGCCGCCGGATGCGAGGAGGATTCGCACACCGAAATCTGGACCGTCGCACCCGAAAAGGGTGTAGCGGGTATTTTCATGGGCTACGGATACGTTCCCGCCTACATCGTGCGCCGCGCTGCGACGGCGGATTGGGAACTCTTTACCGGGACGATCGAGGGCTTCACGATGGAGCCCGGGATGCAGAGCGTCATCCGGGTGCGCATCGACAAACTCGCACGTCCGATGGCCGACGGACCTTCGCACTGCTATACGATGGAGCAGTCGATCTCCCGCACCCCCTCGGACGAGGACTTCAGCCGCTTCGACCGCGAAGAGGAGCTGCTCGTCGCTTCGGAGAACGCTGCCCGATACATCGGCAACTATTGGATCCGAACCCAGTCGATGGGCCCCGGCGAGTGGTGCATCCTGGGAGTACCGATCGAGGGCTTCGATTATGTCGAGGGATACGAATACCGGGTGCGGGTACGCATTTCGTGCGATTATTCCGCCCAGGCCGGCGCCTGGTCGATCCGTTACCGCCTCCTCGAACAATTCTCCTGCGAGCGGAAAGACTCGGAAGGGCTGCCCGAATAGTCCCGTCGGAAGCTCCCGACACCGGGAATGGCTCGGTTTTCGCAGAAACGCCGAAAAAACCGCTTACGTGCGAACCACGGACCGGGGATTTGATTATCTTTGCATTTCAGGATACGGAAAAATCAGGTAACTATTTACCATTTCCCCCGAACCGGTCATTAGGGGAGGGTCGGATTAGAAAACGTGGCCGCGAAACACCGGCGATCCGGAGCAAAGCGACCGTCGAAAAACCGAGACCGGAATATAATATAGTGACCTTACTAAAATATCTGCCATGAAAAAAATCGCCATCGCCTGCGACCATGCGGGCTATGAAATGAAGGAATTTTTGGTCGGCTACCTCGGTGCCATGGGCCACGAAGTGCTCGACTGCGGCACCTATTCCCCCGAGCGGGCCGATTATCCCGACTATGCGCACGCCTTGGCCCAGGCCGTCGAGAGCGGCGAAGCGGAGTGCGGCGTGGGATTGTGCGGCTCGGGCGAAGGCATGGCCATCACGCTGAACAAGCACCGCGGCATCCGGGCCGGGCTCTGCTGGCTGCCCGAAATCGCATCGCTGATCCGCCGCCACAACGACGCCAACGTGATCGTCCTCCCGGCACGTTTCGTCACCAACGACGAAGCGGTGGCCATGCTCGACGCCTATTTCTCCGCCGAGTTCGAAGGCGGGCGCCATAGCGAGCGTATCGCGAAGATCTGCCAAGAATAAACCCCGAGAAATCGGGGTTTCCCTTTTTATAAAAGGTAAACCGTAACCCCCTCCCGCCGAAAATCCGAGGCAGCCCGTTCGGCCTGCGCAGGGTCGGTGAAAAGTCCGAATACGGCCGATCCCGACCCGGACATCGCAGCGTAGAGTGCCCCGGCGTCGAGCAGACGACGTTTGACCGACGCGATAGCGGGATGGGCTGCGAAGACGCTTGGTTCGAAGTCGTTACCCACCGTACCCTGCCACTCGGCGACGGGTCTTGCGAGCCGTTCGGCCAACGGTACCGCCGGAATGCGGGGCCGCACCCCGGCATAGGCCTCACGCGTCGAGACCCCCTCGTCGGGCTTGACCAGCACCAGGCTGTAAGGGCTCAGATCGAGCGCCACGGGCTCCATGATCTCGCCCCGCCCGGTACACAGCTGCGGAGTGTTGCGCACGAAGAAGGCCGTGTCGCTCCCCAAAGCCGCCGCACAGTCGATCAGTTCCGCTTCACAGAGGTGTAATCCGAAAAGCGCATCGAGGGCCAGCAGCACCGCCGTGGCGTCCGACGAACCGCCCCCCAATCCGGCACCGAACGGCACGCGCTTGTCGAGCCGGATACGCACTCCGTCCACGCCGTAACGCTCGTGCATAAGTCGAAAGGCCTTCAGGCAGAGGTTCTGATCCGGGGCACAGTCGACGGCGAGTCCTTCCGCACGGAACTTCGCACCGGCAGCCGAAGTTCGGGTCACCTCCACTTCGTCGTAAAGCCCCGCAACGGGGTACATCACCGTCGCCAAATCGTGGTAGCCGTCCTCGCGGCGGCGCAGAATATCCAGACCGATATTTATTTTACAGTTCGCACGCAGTATCATACGACAAAGATAGCGACGGATTCGAAATTAACGACTATTTTTGTGTCATGAAATTCCGCACCGAAATCGAAATCGCCCCCGCAGCCGTGCGCATCGGCTACGAAAACCGGATCGTCGCCCTCGGCTCGTGCTTCGCGGAGCATATCGCCCGGCGGCTCGCACGCTGCAAATTCGACGTCGCGGTCAATCCCACCGGCATTCTCTTCAATCCGCTGTCGATCGCCGCGGCGATCCGCGACTGCAATCGTCCGGTGCTGCGCGAAGAGCTGGCCTCGGACGGCGACGTGTGGTATCATTTCGGATTCCACGGCGATTTCGCGGCCCCCACGGCCGACGAGGCCCTGGAGCGCATGAATACCGCACGGCAAACGGCCGCACAAGCCTTGCAAAAGGCCGACCGCATCCTGCTGACCTTCGGCACGGCGTGGGTCTACGAGCGCGGCGGGGAGGTCGTCGCCAACTGCCACCGCCGTCCCGCCGCGGAGTTCGTCCGGCGGCGGCTGAGCGTCGGAGAGATCGTCGACTGTTTTGCAAAGCTCGTGGAAGGGCCTCTTGCCGGAAAACATATTTTCTTGACGGTAAGCCCCGTACGGCACCTCGGCGACGGACTTGCGGGCAACGCCGCGAGCAAGGCCGTGCTGCGTCTGGCCGCCGAGGAGCTCTCCGAAAGGTTCGACGACGTAGACTATTTTCCGGCCTTCGAAATCCTGACGGACGACCTGCGCGACTACCGGTTCTATGCCGACGACCTGGCGCACCCCGCACCGCAGGCCGTCGAGTATGTCTGGGAAAAGTTCGCGGGCAGCATACTCTCCGAACGGGCCCAGACGTTATTACCCGAGATCGAAGCCGTCGTGACGGCCGCGGCGCACCGCCCGCGCAATCCGCAGGGAGAAGCCCATCGGGCCTTCTGCCGCCGGATGCTGGAGCGGATCGAGGCGCTGCCCGAGGCGGATTTCACGGCGGAGGCGCAATATTTCCGACGATCTCTCGAAATAAATTCGTAAATTTGAAGCCGATTTCGCACATACCATGAAGAAAAACGTTCTGCTGCTCGTCCTCGCCGTTTGCGCGGCATTTCCGGCTCTCGCCGCGTCGCCCCGACTGATCGTCCAGATCGTCGTCGGCTCGATGCGGGCCTCCGATCTGGACCGCTATGCCGCCAATTTCGACGAAGGCGGGTTCCGCCGCCTCACGGAGGGCGGCACGGTCTACGCCGATGCCCGCTACGACTATGCGCAGACCTCGACCCCCGTATCGCTGGCTACGCTCACCACGGGGGCCATGCCCTCGACGCACGGCGTCATCGGCGGATCGTGGATCGACTACACCTCCAACAAAAAAGTCTACCTCACGGACGGCTACCGCGGTCCGGGGGCCTATCAACTGCTGGCCCCGACGCTGGGCGAGACGCTCGCCCGCCACATCGGCGGGAGCCGCTCGGTGACCGTCGCCGCAGAGGCGGAGTCGGCCATCGTAGCCGGAGGCCGCACCGATGCGGTCTTCTGGCTGGGCGAGGAGCGTTGCAACTGGGAAACGTCGCTCTTCTACGCTCCGCAGGAGCCGGAATGGGTCGCCCGCAACAACCGCGAGCGGTACAACCTCTCCTACATCCCGCTCGAATGGCGCACGCTCTACGACCGCAGCCGCTATCTCAACACGCGATATTGGGATATCGCCCTCACGGGACGCTCGCGCCGCGAGAAGGATCTCGGGGGCAAAGGACGCCTGACGCTGGAGTCCGATTACGAACGATTGCTCTACACCCCGGCGGGCAACTCCGCCGTACTGGGATTCGCCAAGCAGGCCATCGCCCAATACGGCCTGGGCGAAGATGAGCAAACCGACCTGCTGACCGTCTGTCTCGACTCGTCGCGCCGCATCGCCGAGGCTTACGGACCCGAATCCGTGGAGGTCGAAGACATGTATTACCGTCTGGACCGCGACCTGGCGGATTTTCTCACCTTCCTTTTCGCGCAGGTCAAAGAGGGAGCCGTGACGGTCGTGCTGACCTCCGACCACGGTACCAGCCCGTCGTACGATGCGGCCGAGGAGCCTGCCGAGCGTTTCAACGGCCGGCAGTTCGAGGTGATCGCGGGCGGATTTCTCAACGTGCGCTACGGCTCGGGCGACTGGGTGCTGCGCTACGAGAACCGCAACCTGTGGCTCAACCACAACCTCATCTACGAACGCGGCCTCGACCTGGCCAGCGTCCAGAACGAAGTGGCGATCTTCGCCATGCAGTTCCGCGGCGTCTCCCACGCGCTGACCTCCACGGCCATGCGCACGAGCTATTTCGGCAGCGGATACGCCCGCAAGATGCAGAACGGATTCTACCCGAGCCGTTCGGGCGACGTAGCGATCAACCTGCTGCCCGGATGGATCGAGGAGCGCGACCGCTGCGCCTCGGCGTCGGGGTCGATGTACGGCTACGACACACGCGTGCCCCTGGTATTCTACGGCCTGGGCGCCGGACCCGAACGGGTGCGGCGGCCGGTGGAGATGACCTCCGTAGCGCCGACGCTCGCCGCACTGGCCGGGGTCGAAGCTCCGGCGGCATCCGAGGGGAGCGTCTTGACCGAAATAGTGGATTTGTAACGACAAACAAACGACAAAATGGATAAAATTCAGGAGGAGATCATCGAGGAGTTCTCCGTATTCGACGATTGGCTGGACCGATACGATTACCTGATCTCGCTGAGCGAGCAGCTCGAACCCATGGCTCCCGAACATCGCACCGAGCAGTACCTCATCCGCGGCTGCCAGTCGCGCGTGTGGGTCGATGCCCGGCTGGAAGCCGACGGAACGGTGCACTTCGGGGCCGACAGCGACGCGATCATCACGCGCGGCATCATCGCCCTGCTCGTCCGGGTACTGGGCGGCCGCACGCCGCAGGAGATTCTCGACACGGAGCTCTATTTCATCGACGCGATCGGCCTGGCGGCCAACCTCTCGCCCACACGGGCCAACGGACTGCTGGCCATGATTAAACAGATGCGTCTCTACGCCCTGGCCTTCGCGAGCAAAAGCAATTCCTAACCAAGGTTCTACATCATGACACCCGAAGAAATCCTACGTGTCGAACAGGATATCGTCGCGACACTCAAAAATATCTACGACCCCGAAATTCCGGTCAACATCTACGACCTGGGACTGATCTACGAAATCGACTATACGCCCGAAGGCGAGGCCAATATCCGCATGACCCTCACGGCGCCCAACTGCCCGATGGCCGACATGCTGGTCGAGGATGTCAACCGGGAAGTCGCCAAAGTCAAGGGCGTCGAAGCGGTGAACGTCATTCTGACTTTCGATCCCGTATGGGACAAGAGCATGATGACGGAAGAGGCGCTGCTCGAACTCAACCTGCTCTGAGTCATGGAACGGGAGCGGCAGCGACGCATGCTCGAACGGCTCCGCGAGGGTGCCTCGACGAGCTCCTGCGGCGGTTTTCTGGCCGCCAGCTCCCCGCTGCACCGCAGCGAAATATTCACGGCGCTCGTTTTCGACCGCCTCGGCCGCAAGATGCGCATGGTCGACGAACTGCATCGCGAGACGAACGAAAACTGGAACCAGACGTTCTACCTGCTCTATTTCCGTACGCTGGGCGACCGGCAGAATCAGCAGGCGTTTCTGACGCTGGCCCGGCGCGTGCCCTACAAGATCGTCCTGCGCGAACGGCTGGTGCCGCACGCCGTCGAAGCGATGCTGCTCGGCGTATCGGGACTGCTGAAACTCTACCGCCACGACACCTACACGCTCGACCTCGACCGTACGTTCGTCTACCTCGCGGCGAAATACGATCTCCATCCGATGGAGGCCCGCGCATGGACGCTGACCGACATTCGTCCGGCGAACCATCCCGTACTGCGCATCGCCCAGGCGGCCGAGTTCTTCACCCAGGACGAACTGGTCATGGACCGCACGATGGCCTGCCGCTCGGAGGAGGAGATCCGCCGTCTGTTCTGCGTCGACTCCTCGGAGTACTGGCGGACGCACCATATCCCCGGCTCGCCGAGCGACGACCGCCCCAAACGCATCGGTCTGTTCAAGGCCAACATCATCGGCATCAACCTCGTCGCCGTGCTGCAATTCGCCTACGGCAGCTACACGGGGCGCGAGAATCTGCGCGACAGCGCCCTGACGCTGCTCGAACGCCTTCCGGCCGAAGACAACCGTTACATGCGCTCGTGGTGCAACGCCGGAGTCCGCCCGGCCAACGCCTTCGAATCGCAAGCCCTGTTGCAACTCTCGACCGAATACTGCGCCGCCGGACGTTGCGACGAGTGTCCCGTCGGACGGCGCATTCTCCGACGTATCGAATCCGAATCCGACGGCACGGTCCGATAGCCCGGTCGGAAAAACAATCGCCTCTTTAAAAATAGGTATCCCCCGCTCCGTCCGAAAAAACGAACGCCCCGGCGAAAAAAGGGAATCGCAGGATTTGGATTCTCGAAAATTATCGTTATCTTCGTTTCGGATTCCCCGATGGCACTCGGCAGACTCTCGACAACAGCCGGCCGAAAATCTCACAACGATGGAAAATACCGCCTATAAATCCTTCACCCACTCCTCGGACGAGGAGCGGGCATTGCTTCGCCGTCTGATCGCCGGCGAAATGGCGGCGTACGAAACCCTGTTCCACCGTTACTACCCCACTTTCTGCGCCTTCGTGCGCGGCATGACCAAGGACACGTTCGTCTCCGAAGATATCACCCAGAATATTTTCCTCAAAGTCTGGATCAACCGCGAACGGCTCGACGAGGAGAAGTCGATACGCAACTACCTCTTCGTATTGGCCAAGCACGAGGTATACAACTACCTGCGGACCAAAAACCGCACCTTCACTCCGCTGCGCGAAGTCGTATCGGGCTCCGATGCGAGGGGGGGGGGAAATCGCTTCGTCGCATAACGAGACCGAGGAGACGCTCGATCTGCACCAAACGGCCGAACTGGTGGAGAGCATCGTGCGCCGCATGCCCGACCAGCGGCAACTGATCTTCCGTCTTTCGCGCTTCGAGCACCGTTCCAACAAGGAGATCGCCCGGCTGCTCAACCTTTCGGTCCGCACCGTCGACAAACATATCGAACTGGCCGTCAAAGAACTGCGCCGGTATATCGGCGTCATTCCCGCAATCATCCTCTTTTTGGAGATTCTGCCCTGATCCCGGGGTAACATCGCCGCGTCGCCGAATCCCGGCATTCACGACCGCAAAAACCACCAAAAATCGCACGGTTCCATTACGTAATCGGGGTTGTTGATTTGTTCTATAAATAGCGCATCGTTTCATGCGCTCCGAAAAAGAACGAAACCGATGACCGAAATAACGATCGAAAAACTCCGGAACTATTACTACGGCCGCCTCGACCACGAGACGGAATGCGCCGTACGCGCCTGGTTGACGCGGCACACCGACACACGCGAGGCCGACGAACTGCTGAGCACGCTGCTCGACGAAATCCACGTCGAGGCACCGGCTCAGGCACAAGCCGCCTTCGAGCGTTTCCGCCGCCGCATCACGCGCATGGAGGAACTCGACACCCGCATCGCACAAGCCTCGATCTCGCCCGATATTCCCTTCGCGCAGAGCGAATTGCCGGAACAGCATCCGGAAGGAAACGCCGTTCGGCGCCGCAGGCCCGCGGTATGGCTGCAACGCATCGCCGCCGTGCTGATCGTTCCGCTGCTCGTGGCCGCCGCATGGTTCTACTACCGGGCCGGTCAGGCTCCCGAATGGCAGGAGATCATCGTGCCGGCCGGCGAACGCAGCGAACTGGTCCTGGCCGACGGCACGCGGCTCTACCTCAATGCAGGATCGCGCGTAACCTATCCCAACCGGTTCAACGGCCGCCAGCGCAAGATATTCATCGACGGCGAAATCTTCGCCGAAGTGGCTCACGATCCCAAACATCCCTTCATCATCTCGGCCGGAGACGCCGAAGTCGAGGTGCTCGGCACGAAATTCAACATGCGGGCCTACCAGGCCGATCCGCTTCTCGAAGTGGCGCTGGTCGAGGGCAGCGTACGCTTCGGCGTGAAAAGCCCCAAATGTAACAACCAGTTGGTCATGCTGCCCAACGACGTAGTGCACTACGACCGGCTGACCGGACGGCTCGAACGCACGTCGTTCCAGGCCGACAGCTACAAGGCCCGGGCCTGCGGCGGCGGATTCTACTTCTTCAACGAATCGCTCGAAAGCATCGTCGCGCAGCTCGCCCGCAGCTTCGACCGGCGGATCGTCATCACCGATCCCGAGCTGTCGGACACCCGTTTCTACGCCTTCTTCACCAACAACGAATCGCTCTTGAAAATCCTCTCGACGCTCAATGCCGACGGATTCATGACGATCCGGCCCCACGACCAGGTGATCTACATCTCGAAAAACACCCGAAACAGACAATAAACGCAAACCAATCAACTAAAACCTCAAGTATGAAAAAACTTTACCATCGAACCGCCGCCCGCAGCGCGCGTACGATCGTGAGGTTGTTCGCACTCGCTCTGCTGTTCTTCCCGTCGGCAGCTGTCGCGCAAGCGATCGATCTGAAGCTCACGAATGTAACGGTCAAGCAAGCCATCGAAGCGCTCAACCAGCGGGAAAACTACTCCGTAGCCGTGAAATCGGCCGGTGTGGACATGCAGCGCCGTGTGAACGTGACGGCCCAGGGTGCCACGATCGCCGAGGTCCTCGACCAGATTTTCGCCGGCCAGGATATCACCTACACCATCACGGGAAACAGCATCGCCGTAACGAAAGCCGCCCCGCACAAAGCCGCTCCGGCTACGACGGCCAACGTGCTGCAAGGTACGGTCCGCGACGCTGCGGGACAGCCTGTCGTCGGCGCGACGATCCTCGTCGACAATACCACGATCGGCACCACATCGGGCGGCGACGGACAGTTCGAGTTGCAAAACATACAGTTGCCCGCCACGCTCAACGTCTCGTTCATCGGTTATCAGACCCAGCTCGTCAACGTACGCACCTATGCGCCGCAGGAGATCGTGCTGCTGGAGGGCACGGCCGCCATCGACGAAGTGGTCGTCGTGGGTTACGGCCAGCAGAAGCGCGTCAACGTCACGGGTGCCGTGGGTACGATCAGCGGCAAGGACCTCAACAACCGTCCCGTGACCAACGCGGCGGCAGCCTTGCAGGGAGCCGATCCCTCGATGACGCTGACGCTCGGCAGCGGATCGATCGAGTCGAAGAATTACACGGTGAACATCCGCGGTTCGGTATCGCTCAACAGCGGCAGCCCGCTGATCCTGATCGACGGCATCGAGGCGTCGCTCGCACAGGTCAACCCCAACGATATCGAGTCGGTCTCGGTGCTCAAAGACGCGTCGGCCTGCTCGATCTACGGTGCGAAGGCTTCGGCCGGCGTGGTGCTCATCAACACCAAGAACGGTAAGTCGGGCGATCTGAAAGTCACCTACAACGGCCGCTACGGCGTATCGTGGAACACCACCTCGACCGACTTCATGACCTCGGGTTACGACTACGTGACGCTGACCAACGAATTCACGCAGGCCTACCGCGGTACGAAGGGCTGGAACTACTCCGACGAAGAGATGCAGATGCTCTACGAGCGCCGGGGCGACAAAACGGAGCATCCCGACCGTCCCTGGGTCATCACCGACGCCAACGGCAAATATCGCTACTTAGGTAACTTCGACTGGTACGGCTACATGTTCAAGCGCAGCCGTCCCGAAACCGAGCACAACATCTCGATGACGGGCGGAAACGACAAGCTCAACTACTACGTCAGCGGCCGTTATCTCTACCGCGAAGGTTTGTTCAACAGCGGTTCGGAGGATACGTTCAACGGCTATTCGTTCCGCACGAAAATCCAGGCCAAGGTCACGCCGTGGCTCCACTACTCGAACAACATCAGCCTCGAAAGCTCCGATTACAGCTACGGCGGTTACTGGGAGCAGGACGGTTCGGAAGGTCTGGTCTCGCAAGGTATCCTGTGGAACGCCGCCAACAACATCTCGCCGACGTTCGTCCCGGTGAACCCCGACGGCACGACGTTCATGTATTCCAACGGCATCCAGTTCGCCAACTCGCCCATCGCCAGCGGACGCGGCGGCGTCTTCACCGACGAGCGCAACAAGAACTCCCGCAAGGCCAACAACTGGATCGTCACCAACCGGCTGACGTTCGACCTCACGCAGAACAAGGACCTCAAGCTCATCGGCGACTACACCTACCGCCGTCGCGACTTGTTGGGTTCGTACCGCTCCTACCCCACGGCCAACACGTGGAACGCGACGCAGACCGCCGTCGTGAATTTCACCAACGGTTCGATCTACGATTTCTACCAGGAGAACCGGGATTATGTCAACGGCCACGTGGTCAACGCCTATTTCGACTACTCGCACTCGTGGAAGGATCACAACTTCTCGGCCGTCGCAGGCGGTAACTTCGAGGACGTTCGCTCTTCGTCGCTCAGCATCCGCCAGAAAGGCTCCCTGAGCGAGAAACTCAGCTTCATCAACATGGCGCAGGGCGAGATCGAACGCGCCGTCGAGTCGAACTCGGCATACCGCACGCTCGGTTTCTTCGGCCGCGTGAACTACGACTACAAAGGCAAATACCTCTTCGAAATCTCGGCCCGCTACGACGGTTCGTCGCGCTTCGCCGCCGACGATCGCTGGGGCTTCTTCCCCTCGGCATCGGCCGGATGGCGCATCTCCGAAGAAAAGTTCTGGGAACCGATGCGCCGCTGGTGGGACAACGCCAAGGTGCGTTTCTCCTACGGATCGCTCGGAAACCAGCAGGTCTCGAACTACTACTACATCGAAACCCTCTCGACCTCGCAGTTCTCCTACACCTTCAACGGCACCGACAAAGCCAACTACGCATCGGTACCCAACCCGCTGACGAACGGACTGACGTGGGAGACCGTCACGACCTACAACCTCGGTTTCGATCTGGGATTCCTGCGCAACCGGCTCAATGTCACGGCCGATCTCTACATCCGCGACACGAAGGACATGCTCACCACCTCGATCACGCTGCCCGACGTGTTCGGCGCCGCAGCACCGAAAGCCAACTGCGCCGACCTGCGTACCAAAGGTTACGAAATCACGGTCAGCTGGCGCGATCAGCGCATGGTGGCCGGCAAACCCTTCGCCTACGGCATCACGGCTTCGCTGGGCGACCTGAAGACCAAGATCACGAAATACAACAACAAAGACAAGCTGCTTTCCGACCACTATGTGGGTCAGACATTGGGTGAAATCTGGGGTTACCGCACGGGCGGCCTCTTCAAGACCGACGAGGAAGCCGCACGCTATCAGGCCCGCATCGACGACAAGGCCGTGAACAACCGCGTCTACTCCAGCAGCGATGCATCGGTTTCCCACCTGATGGCCGGCGACGTGAGGTTCCTCGACCTGAACGGCGATAACGTCATCAACAACGGCAACGGCAAAGTAGGCGATTCGGGCGATATGTGCGTCATCGGCAACGACCGTCCGCGCTACACCTACTCGATCCGCGGCGACCTGAACTGGAACGGATTCGACTTCGCGGTCTTCTTCCAGGGCGTGGGCAAAATCGACTGGATGCCCAGCAGCAATTGCTACTACTTCTGGGGCCCGTACAGCTTCCCCACCACGTCGTTCATCGCCAAGGATTTCGAGAAGATGTGCTGGAGCGAGGACAACCGCAACACCTACTTCCCGCGCCGCCGAAGCTACCAGACGTCGAGCGCCGGATCGATGAACGTCAAGAACGACCGTTTCCTCCAGGACGCTTCGTACATCCGTCTGAAGAACATCACGCTCGGATACACGATTCCGATCAACAAGCGCATCCTCGAGAAACTGCGCGTCTACGTCTCGGGCGAAAACCTCGCCTATTGGTCGCCGCTGAAACGTTACTGCAAGACGGTCGATCCCGAAGTAGCCGTCACGAACGCCAAGGACGACTGCCTCTATCCCTACTCGCGGACCTTCTCGGTAGGTGTCGATATCACTTTCTAACCTCCATTCCGACTAAACCATGAAAACCAAACATATCACAGGAATAATCGCCGCTTCGGCCCTGCTGCTGTGCAGCTGCGAGGACTTTCTCACCAAAGAGCCCGAAACGGCGCTCGCGCCCGGCACGTTCTACTCCAGCGAGGCGGAGCTCGAACTCGGCACCAACCGCTTCTACGCCCTGCTGTCCGGTCCGGACGACGACGGCGTGCTGGCCTCGGACATTCAATTCACCCGCACCCTGAACTCCGTGCAGCAGGGAACCCGATCGCCGAATACGGAGTCGTGGTCGAGCGCCTGGACCTACCTGCGCTACATCAACTATTACCTCGAGCACTCGTCGAACTGCAAGGACGAAGCGATCCGCAACCGCTACGACGGCGTAGCCTACTTCTTCCGGGCGCTGTTCTACTACGAGAAGGTCCGCAAATACGGCGACATACCCTACTACGACTACGTGATCTCGGATACCGACTGGACCTCGCTGCGCAAGCCGCGCGACAGCCGCGGATACGTGATGCAGAAGGTCATGGAGGACCTCGACCGCGCCATCGAGATGCTGCCCGACGCCTGGCCCAGCGATGCGCTCTACCGCCTGAGCAAGAATGCGGCCCGCGCGCTGAAATCCCGCGCCGCACTCTTCGAGGGTACGTTCCGCAAGTACCACACAATCCCCGACGAAAGCTACGAAGACAAAACTCTGTCGGCCGAATATTTCCTCCAGCTGGCGGCCGATGCGGCACAGGAGGTGATGCAGAGCAAGAAATATTCGCTCTACAAAGGCGACGCCTACAAGCTCGGCGCTCCCTACCGCGAGTTCTTCATCCTCGAAGACGCCGATGCCAAGGAGACGATCCTTTCGATGCGCTTCAACGCCGAGATTCTCGTACGCCACGGCATCCAGTTCACCTACCGCAACAACCGGCACAGCCTCACGCGCGCCTTCACCTACCACTACCTGATGGCCGACGGGTCGAAAATCCAGGATCAGCCGGGCTACGAGACGATGCCTTACAGCGAGCAGTTCAAGAACCGCGACCCGCGCATGGCGCAGACGATCATGGCTCCGGGATATTACGACCTGAACGGCCTGGACGAGGTGATCGAGGATATCAAGACCTACGACCTGACCGGTTACCGCATCATCAAGTTCGTGAGCGACGACACGCATAACGGCGCCACGACCTCGACGACCGACTGGTCCGTATTCCGCTATCCGGAAATTCTGCTCAACTACGCCGAGGCCAAGGCCGAATTAGGCACCCTTACGGATGACGACGTCAAGCAGACGATCGACGTGATCCGCGAGCGCGTAGGCATGAAGGGACTCGACATGGAGGCGGCCAATACTGCACCCGACGCTTTCCTGGCAAGTTATTATCCCCACTGCACCGGAACGAATCAGGGCGTATTGCTCGAAATCCGCCGCGAACGCACCGTCGAGCTGGTCAGCGAAGGCCAGCGCCAGTGGGACATGTTCCGCTGGAAGGAGGGTGCGCAGCTCGCTCCGGCCTCGAACACAACGGGCGGATTCCTGGGCTGCTATTTCCCCTCGCTGGGCGAATTCGACATGAACGGCGACGGTAAGAACGACATCTGCCTGTGGAGCGGCGACAAGAAACCCGCTTCGGAGTGCGATACGATGCTCGAAGTCGGTGCCGGCAAGGATATCGAACTGACCGAAGGCGACAAAGGCTATGTCATCTGTTTCAAGGACCAGACCTACAAATGGGACGAAGGCCGCGACTACCTGTGGCCCATTCCGGTCGCTCAGCGACAGATCACCCAAGGAGCGCTTTCGCAGAACCCGGGCTACAACGACGGTCTGACGTATTAACGGACCCGGGAAGGAGCCCGGCAGCGGGTTCCTTCCCGGTCCCTTTCATTGCTTGAGCAAGTCTCAAAAACCGACTTTCCCGATAAGCCGCCCGCAGCGCCGAACTTGTTCGAGCTCTGCCGAGGCAAGAAAAAGTGCAAAAAATCGAACCGCAACCATGAAAAAGCTATTTACCTTACTGCTCGCAATCGGCACGCTCTGCTCATGCGAGTCGGACCCGGAAACGGAAAACAAGTATAACGGAGGCGATCCCTGGTGGTATTCCGACATTTATGTCCTCGGCGGCACGAAACCGATCGAGGTCGAGAACTACAAACGGATCGCGCTCACGGCCGAGCACAATACGGTCAAGATCGAAATTCTCTCCCAGGGAATCTCGAAGGCCGAACTCATCGCTCAGACACCGGGAATATCGTTCACCCTGACCCCGGAATGGCCGTCGACGGAACTGAAAGCCTACGACTACCTCGACTTGATGAACGACGAGCTGGGACAATTCCAGAAAGTTCCGCGCTACGTCCAAACGCTGGTCATCCGCTGCGAGACCGACACGCCGGTAGGCACTCAGGCCGCATTGCGTCTGAGCACGCCCTACAAGGCCGCACCGGCCGATCTCGACATTCGGGTCGAGGAAGAATAACCGGCCGAAGATTTCGATCGAAGGCTCCGGCCGCGGGTTTCGGAAGCCCCCGGCCGGAGCTTTTCGGTGAAAAAGGGATGCGCGTCACCGGCTATTTTCAAGCGAATTTGCGTACCTTTGTATCATATAACCCCTCTTATGAAAAAATTCCTACTGACCCTTTTTGCGGCGACGCTCACGCTGTCGTGCGCACAGACCGCCTTCGGCTGGGGACGCGAAGGCCATGAAACCATTGCCAAGCTGGCGGAGCGCAACCTGACCAAACGGGCCAAGAAACGCATCGAACACTATCTCGGCGGCCATTCGATCGTCTACTACGCCAAATGGATGGACGAATACCGCCACACGCCGGAGTACAAATTCACGAACAACTGGCACATCGCACCCGTGGATGCCGATCTGAACTACGACGCCACGCTGAGCGGCTCGAAAGGCGACGCCGTTTACGGACTCGAACTGGCCATCGAGAACCTGCGCGACTACAAGCACCTGAGCGACTCGGCCGTGATGGTCAACCTCAAGTACATCATCCACCTCACGGGCGACATGCACTGTCCGGCGCACATCAAATACAGTTCGCACAACATGAAATACGACGTGATGTTCGAGGACAAGTACCACAAGCCGCACAAATTCTACATCCACTCGGTATGGGATAACGAGGTCATCACCACGACGCGCATCTGGTCCGTATCGGAGTGGGCCGAGGAGTTGGACAAGCTCTCGAAGCAGGAGCGGGCCGCCATCGTCGCGGGAACTCCGCGCGACTGGCTCCACGAAGCGGCCGTGAGCTGCGAGCCGCAGTTCGAATGGGCCAAGCCCGACGCCCGCCTGGGACAGGATTTTCTGAACCTCGCGCTTCCGCTGATCGAAAGCCAGTTCCAGAAAGCCGGTTACCGACTCGCCCACCTGCTCAACGAATTGTTCGATTGAGCGAAACGGCGTCCTCGACCGGTCCGGTCCGAGCGGACCGATCGAACCGGCCAAACCGGCCAAACCGAGCGGACGGAACAAAAGCCAAGCAAACCGAGCGGACTTGCATAGCCCCTCTCCGAGCAACATCCGCCCCAAAACGAACACCTCCCGAGCGATCGTGCCCGGGAGGTGTTTTTTCTGCGAGTTCGGAAGCTAATCGATTCCCGCGAATTCGGTATTGACCACCGTAATCGACGGCTGCGTATTGAGCGTGCCCGCGATGCGGTTGAACCCTTTATCGACTTCGGTATCCGCCTCGCTTCCGGCATCCCCGTCGGCACGAGAAGCCTCCGTTTTCGGAGTCTCCGGGTCCCCGGGTGTCTCCGGTGTCTCCGGCTCGCTCTTCTCGACGCAGGGCACCGCAGAGACGCAGCGCAAACGCACCTCGATATCCGTACCCGCCGGAATTCGATGCTCCGGCACGAAATCGAAATTGACCGTGGCGTTATCCGTACCGATGACTTTCGCTCCGGTAAGGTCCTGCACCAGATCGAGCGTATATTCGAAAGTTATCCGTTCCGTTCGGGGGTCCTCCGGGGTTTCATCTTCGGCATCGCCTTCCGCTGCGGATTCGATCTCCCGGACGATCTCGGCCTCGCGCAGATTACCCAGCGGCAGCCATGCCTCCCCGTCGCGGTATTCGAGCATCCAATAACGCGGTCCGGCCCCCGACGAGCGAGTCGGGAAATAGACGTGCAAGGCCGTTCCGGCCTCCACGCCGTCCTCGGCGGCGGCTTTGAAAAGCCAATAATCGCCCGGAAGCACCCCGCAGACCAGCGGATGCCCCGTATCTTCCTCCACCGCACGTTCGATCGTCGCCGTCAGGGCATTCTGCGGGTCCTGGTAAAATCCGATCGAACCGCTGCCCGTCTCGGCCGGCAGTGCGTTCCGCAATACGAACGCCTCGTTGTATTTGCCGCTCTGGTAATTGGCGGCCGAAAAGAGCCACCGGACGGGAAGGCCTCGCACGAGGATGCCGTTCTGACGCAGCAAGAGCGTCTGCGAGCGGTCGCCATAGGCGATCCGCAGCTCGCCCCGGCGGATGTAGTCCGCATTCGCCGTCACCGTGACGGTCGCTTCGCAGGAGCCGTCGCCCTCCGTCGGAACGATGCTCGCCCACTCGGGACATTCGGCGACGTTCCACGGACCGCGCGCATGCACGATGATGGAGAACGACTCGCCGGCCGTTTTGATCCGCAGGTCCGATTTCGAGGCATAAACCTTGAAATCCGCATCCGCTACATCATCGTCGTTGCACCCAGCCGCAGCCCAAAGGACCGAAGCGAACAACAGGTATTTCAGTCGGTTCATCGTGAATAGCTATGATCAAAGGTAACTATATATAACTTTGCACCTCACCGGGTTTTCGCACATCGACGCATTTAAGACCGTCGTTGTCTAATTAAAAAGCATTATTCGTCCACGCCGAACGTCGAGATATTGAGGCTGCCGAGCATGTCGACCGTAATGCCGTATTCGCCCGGAGTCGCATTCTTGAGGATAATCAGGTAGGAGCTCCCACCGAAACGCCGCGCCGTGAAAGGCTGGCGTTCGAGCGTATTGCTTTGCCGCTCGCCGAAGGTCCCGACCGAGGCGTATTCGGCTACGCGCGTCCGCTTTTTGACCTTGAAGCGGATGACGCTGATGGCCGACATGGGGTCTATCCGATTGTCGGGAACCCGCACGATGAAGGCGATGCCGTCGTCCGCACCGAAACGCGTGAGGGCATGCTGCCCCTTGAGCGTCATTTCGTCGATATGGTCCTTGCCGATACCGAATAATATCTGACCTACGGAAGAACGGTGACGGGGCGTCATGCTCTCCTGCGGAAGCTGGCAGGTCGTATCGTCTTTGCGGATGGCCAACACCTGCCCGATGAATTCGGGTTCGGGGAACTCGGGCGTCTGTGCTACGGCAGAAAATGCGCAAAAAACGATCGCACAAAGAAAAATCGACAGTCTTTTCATGATAAGTTGCGTTTTCCGCAGCAAGATAGTGAAAATTTCGCTGCAAAACGCATCGTATCCCGCATCCGGTGCATTTTTCGTCGATAAAATACACCGATCCGTCGCGCTCCGACCATGCGAAAAGGCCGGAGACGCAGAGCCGATTCTACTGCTGGATTTTCACCAGCTGCTCGCGGTAGGCGTTCAGAATGCGCGATTTGGAGATGAACCCCAGGTAACGGTTCTGCTTGTCCACGACGGGAAGCATCCACGTATGGCTGTCCTCGAACTTGGGCAGAACGCTCTGGATCGCCTCGTGCTCCAGAATCCGATCGGGCGGCTGGATCATGTAATCGGAGATCGGATGTCCGTATTTCTCGCGCTTGAACATATCCTCGCGCAGATCGTCCAACTGTACGACACCCAGCAGATGCCCGAAATTGTCGATCACGGGGAATATGTTGCGGTGGGCCGTCGAGATGATGTGCACGATATCGCCCAGCGTGAAATGCTCCTTGATGCGCAGAAAATCGGTCTCCATCAACTCGTCCAGCTTCAGGAAGACGAACACCGACTGGTCCTTGTCGTGGGTCAGCAGTTCGCCCTTCAACCGCAGCTGTTTGGTGTAGATCGAGTCGGGATCGAGGTAGTAATCCACGGCGAACGAGATGCAGGCCGTAATCATCAGCGGGATGAAAAGTCCGTAGCCGCTCGACAGCTCGGCGATGAGGAAAATCGAGGTCAGCGGCGCGTTCATCACCCCCGCCATGACACCCGCCATACCCACCAACGTGAACGACACGAGCGGCACGTCCCAGTGGAACAAGGCGTTGCAAATAAGCGCCACGCTCGCCCCGGTGAATCCGCCGACGAACAGCGACGGAGCGAAAGTTCCGCCGACACCTCCCGCGGCATTGGTCGAGGCCATGGCAATGACCTTGAAGAACATCGAGGCGACGATGAAAAGAATCACCACCCAGTCGATATCGCGGAACCGGTAGAACAGCGAACTGTCGAAAAGCTGTTTCTCGTTGCCGTGCATCAACGTCGTAAGGCCCTCGTAACCTTCGCCGTACAACGGCGGGAAAACGAAGATGAGAATGCCCAGCACGGCACCTCCGACGATCCATTTCTTATACTGCCGGTCGATCTTCTTGAAATAGGCTCCCACGTACGAATTCATCGTCGTGAAATACCAGGACATCAATCCCGTGAAGACGCCCAACAGGATATAAAGCGGAATCTGCCACAACTCGAAGGCATCGCCCGGAGCCAGCGTCACGGCCAGCAGGGGGTCGAAGCCCCGCAGCATGAAAGCCATCGTCGTGGCGGTGATCGAGGCGATGAGCAGCGGAATGACCGACGAAGCGGTAATGTCGAGCATCAGAATCTCCAGCACGAAGACCACGCCCGTGATCGGGGCTTTGAAGATGGCGGCCAGCGCCGCGCCCGCACCGCAGCAGAGCAGCAGCGTCGTCTGTTTGTAGTTGAGCCGCGCGAGCTGTGCGACGTTCGAACCGATGGCCGCGCCCGTCAGCACGATCGGGGCCTCGGGACCCACCGAACCGCCGAATCCGATCGTCACGCCGCCGCCGACCACCGAGGTCCAGCAGTTGTGGGGCGCGATGCGCGAATGGGTGCTCGACATAGCGTACAGCACCCGGGTCACGCCCTCCGAAATATTGGCCCGGACGATGTATTTGACGAACAACGTTGCCAGAATGATACCCACAACCGGATAGATCAGATAGAGGAAATGGGCACTGTCGACCGGGAACCAACGCGTCAGACCGCCTTTGATGGCATAGAGCAGAATTTCGAACAGATAGGTTCCCAGCCCGGCGAGCACACCGATGATAACGGCCAGAACCATCATCATCTGGCTGTTGGACAATCGCCGCGTCAGGCGGAGGAATACGGCGTAGATACGATCCGCACGAAGTTGCATGGCTTCCACGTTTTAATATCGGATGTTGCTATCCTGCACGTTTTATACCGTTTTTACGATTTCGGCGAACGGACGGTTTCGCCGCATTCAAAGATGCGCCCGACACGACCGCCGAATACGACCGACCGAGAGCACTTCCCCCTCGGCACTTACTTCGCCGCGTTCTTCTCGGCATAGGCCCGAGCCTGCTTTTCGATCAGCTCCTTATCCCCGAAATAATTGATGCGCATGGCGTTGCGCACGTCTTCGAGCGTCGAGGCAGCCGTAGCGCGCGCGGCGGCGGAACCCGCTTCGAGCACCTTGTAGACCTCCTCGATGCGCCCCTCGAAATAGCGGCGGCGTTCGCGGATGGGGTCCAGCACCTCGTTGAGCACGGCGATCAGCAGCCGCTTGACCTTCACGTCGCCCAGACCGCCGCGACGGTAGTGGGCCTTCAGCTCGTCGAGCGAAGCGTAGTCGGGCAGATACTTGGCGAAGTGCTCCTCCCGGCAGAAAGCGTCGAGGTAGGTGAAGACCGTATTGCCCTCGACCTTGCCGGGGTCTTCGACGCGCAGGTGGTCCGGATCGGTATACATGCCCATCACCTTCTTCTTCACCTCGTCGGCCGTATCCGACAGGTAGATGCAGTTGCCCAGCGACTTGGACATTTTGGCCTTGCCGTCCGTACCCGGCAGACGCATGCAGGCGGCGTTGTCGGGCAACAGAATCTCCGGCTCGACGAGCGTTTCGCCGTAGACGGCGTTGAATTTGTGGACGATCTCGCGCGTCTGCTCGATCATCGGCTCCTGGTCCTCGCCCGCAGGCACGGTCGTGGCCCGGAAAGCCGTGATGTCCGACGCCTGGCTGATGGGATAGGTGAAGAATCCCACGGGAATACCCTGGCGCTGCGTCGTGTCGCCCTCGGCGGCGTTCTCCGAGAAGCCGCGGAGCTGAATTTCGGCCTTCACCGTCGGGTTGCGTTGCAAGCGCTGCACCGTCACGAGGTTCATGTAGTAGAACGCCAATTCGCACAGCTCGGGAACCTGCGACTGGATGAAAAGCGTCGATTTCTCGGGATCGAGACCGGCCGAAAGGTAGTCCAAAGCCACCTCGATGATGTTCTGACGCACCTTCTCGGGGTTATCGGCATTATCGGTAAGCGCCTGAGCATCGGCGATCATGATGAAAATTCGCTCGAATTCGCCCGAGTTCTGCAACTCGACGCGGCGGCGCAGCGAACCGACGTAATGTCCCAAATGGAGACGGCCCGTAGGACGGTCGCCCGTAAGAATGATTTTTCCCATTTATATACTTATATTATATGCACGTTTTCCGAAGCGTCGCACCGCTTCCGCGCGGCCGGACACTCCCTTATATCGCTATTATACCTAATATTGCGCAAACTTACGAAAAACCGCGTCGGCTGCCAAAAAAGTTGGGCGTTATCGTTTTTTTTTATATTTTCGCATACGGAAATAGCCCGACGTTATGACGATCATCCAACTCGAATACCTCCTGGCCGTGGCCAATTGCGGCAGCTTCTCGCTCGCCGCCGAACACTGTTTCGTCACGCAGCCCTCGCTGAGCATGCAGATAAAAGCGCTCGAAGAGGAGTTGGGCGTCGTGCTGCTCGACCGTTCGAAAAAGCCCGTCATCCCGACCGAAGCGGGCGAAGTGGTTCTCGACCGGGCCCGCGAAACGCTCCGGGCCTACAACCTTATCCGCGAGTCGGTCTCGGAGCTCAAGGGCGAGACTGCGGGAAAACTGCGGCTGGGAGTCATTCCGACCATCGCACCCTACCTGCTGCACAAATTCATTCCGGCTTTCGTGCGCGACTTCCCGAAGGTGGAACTGGAAATCTCGGAGATGGTGACCTCGAATATCGTCGAGGCCCTCAAGCGCGACCGGATCGACGCTGCGCTGGTCGCCAGCGGTACATGCGGCGAGGGCATCCTCGAACAGGAACTTTTCAACGACCGTTTCTACGCCTACGTCTCGCCCGAAAACCCGCTCTACGAGCGTTCGAACATCCGCATCGAGGACATCGACCTGAAAGACCTGGTGATCCTGAGCGCCGGAAACTGCATGCGCGACCAGATCATCGAACTCTGCCAGGCCAAACGCGACGTGCCGTCGCACTACTCCTTCGAGTCGGGATCGCTCGATACGTTGATGCGCATCGTGGACTGCACGGCCTGCCTGACGATCATCCCCGAAATGGCCGCAGAATACATCCCGGCCGAACGCCGCGACCGGCTCAAGATGCTGGCCAAAGGCGCCACTTCGCGCAAGATCGCCGTCGCCGTACGCCGCACCTATGT
Organism: uncultured Alistipes sp.; assembly: GCA_947573795.1. Lineage (GTDB taxonomy): Bacteria > Bacteroidota > Bacteroidia > Bacteroidales > Rikenellaceae > Alistipes. Next base: position 27,503 of record CANPHE010000031.1, read on the forward strand.
AAAAAGTTCGATCATCAAGGCCCTGACCGATACCATCCTCGCCAACGCCAAACCGCAGGAAAAACCGGTCGTCTGACCGCTACGGCGACTCGCCCGCAATCATGGAAACACTCACGCAACTGCTCGTCGACTGGGGCTACTGGGGCCTTTTTCTCTCGGCGTTCGTCGCCGGAAGCATCCTGCCCTTCAGCTCCGAAGCGGTACTCGTCGTACTGGTACGCATGGGGCTCGATCCCGTGCTGTGCGTCGCTGCCGCCGCCTCGGGCAACACGCTGGGCGGCATGACCTGCTACGCCATCGGGATGCTGGGCCGCACGAGCTGGATCGAACGGCTGGGAGTCACCCCGCGTCAGTTGGCGCGCGCACGGAAGTTCCTCGCCGGACGCGGCGCCGCAATGGCCTTCTTCGCCTTTCTGCCGACCATCGGCGAAGCCATCGCCATCCTCCTCGGATTGATGCGCAGCAACCTCCCGATCACCGCCGCGGCGATGTTCGCTGGGAAGACCGCCCGCTACGTCGTCGTGCTGCTCTCCTTCCAAGGTATCGTCTCCCTATTCTGAAACACGCCGCCATGAATTTCGAAATCCGACCGATCGATACCCCGTCGCACGAATTGCTGCTGCTGGCCGACGAATACGAAGCCTCGGTGGCGGACTATCTTCCGCGCAGCGATTGTTATGCCTTCGTGCGCGACGGGCGGATCGTCGGCCAATACCTGCTGCTGCATACGCGCCCCTTCACGGCCGAGGTGGTGAACATCGCCGTAGAACCCGCCAGCCAGCGACAGGGCATCGGCACGGCACTCCTGCGCCATGCCGTAGCGACGGCCCGCAGCCGCGGCTTCCGGCGTTTGGAGATCGGCACGGGCGACTCGGGACTGGGGCAGATAGCCCTTTACGAGCGCTGCGGCTTCGTCCGCACGAGCCTCGACCGCGACTATTTCCGCCGCTACTACCCCGCCCCGATCTACGAAAACGGACTCGAATGCCGCCATATGGTACGCCTGGCGATGGAGCTGACACCCGATTCCGATCAAACACCCCGATAAGATGTCCGTCGGTTGGAACCCCTGGCACGGATGCCGCAAACTGAGCGAAGGATGCCGCAACTGCTACGTCTACCGGCAGGACGCCGCGTTCGACGCCGACAGCCGCACGGTGCGCCGCACGGCCGCATTCGGACTTCCCGTACAGCGCCGGCGCGACGGACGGTGGCGGATTCCGGGCGGCGAGACGGTCTATACCTGCTTCACGTCGGATTTCCTCCTGGAGGAGGCCGATCCGTGGCGCGCCGAGGCGTGGGCCATGATGCGGCTGCGCAGCGACCTGCGGTTCGTCTTCTTCACCAAACGCATCGGACGACTCGCGGAGGTTTTGCCCCCGGACTGGGGCGCGGGCTACGAGAACGTCGCCATCGGCTGCACGGTCGAGAACCGGCAGGCCGCGGAACTGCGTCTACCCGTTTTCCTCGAATTGCCGATCCGCCACCGGCTCATCATCTGCGCCCCGCTGCTCGAATCGCTCGACCTCGCGCCGTGGCTCTCGCCCCGCATCGAGGAGGTCTCCGCAGGCGGAGAATCGGGCCCCGCCGCACGCGTTTGCGACTTCGATTGGGTCGTAGCCCTGCGCGACCAGTGCGTCGAAGCCGGAATTCCCTTCACCTTCCACCAGACCGGCGCCCGCCTGCGCAAGGAGGGCCGCATCTACCGCATTCCCCGCTGTTACCAGCATGCCCAGGCCCGAAAAGCCGCCGTAGACTACCTTTCGGAACGGATTCTGCGCTCGCCCCGACACGAAACGCCGTCGGATAGCGACCCGATGCCGTTTCCCGACCCGGAATAGCCCCCGCCCGCTATTCCCCCGTTTTTACGCCCGTTACGATCCGAGCCGATTTCTGCAATTTCAGTTACAATCCGTAACCATACCGAAGCAGAATCATCCTAACTGAAATCACAATCATTTTTCTATCAATTTTTTACGTCCGTAAAGAATCAGAAGGCCGGTTTTTCGCTATCTTTGCATTGGTTTTTACGAATAAGTTAGGTTATATTCACTCATAATTATTACTTCGCACGAAGGACGTTTCACGACTCCATTGCTTTGCGGGACGCACCCTTAAATTCCCTCCGAGGAGGGGATTTAGGGAAAAATGCAGCCGTCCCAAGCGAATCGGCAGGCAAGAAACCGACGACAGTGTAAAAATCGTATTTAAGATTTTAGTCGGTTAGACTTAACCGATTGAGGAATAAACTTTTAGCGAATTAT
>CANPHE010000032.1 GCA_947573795.1 uncultured Alistipes sp.
ACGATGCAGCGCAAGCCGCCGATCCTGCGGCGGTAACGCTGTCGATTCCCGTGGCACAGAAGCAGAGTAAGGCCGATGTATACAACGGAGAGTCGAATCCGTTAGTCGCGCTGCCGATGGAGTTCCCGGGCGTGCAGGATTCCTACGCCTGCCGCATGAGCAGCGTACGATTCAAACAGTTGGGAGCCATTATCGAGTTGCAGCTTTACGCTTCGGACGAGGCGATCCGCAACGAGGTGATCCGTTCGATAACCTTCGAAGCAGACGCCCCGCTGGCCGGGGAATTCCCCTTCGATCTGACCGCCGTAACGGCCAAAGGCGAATTGAACATCTCGGGGTACGAATCCGCAGTGGCTTCCACCGTGCTCGAAGAACCGGCAGCCATTCCCTCCTCCCGCGACAATGCGGCGCGCGTATACCTCACGATTGCGCCGGGCGAGTACGCGGGAGCGATCGTCGTAAAGACCGATCGGGCGCACTACACCTTCAAACTCTCCGCACCGCTTGATTTCCAACGAGCCGTTATCAAGGGGATGCCTGCCGATTTGGCGCGGGCCGAACGCACCGTACCTTCACCCGAGAATCCGACTTCGGAGAACGATCCGATCCCGTTCGCCGATCCGATCGTCAAGGCTATTTGTCTGAAAAACTGGGATGCCAACGGCGACGGAGAATTCTCCTACGCAGAAGCCGCCGCGGTGACGGATTTGGGTACTGTGTTCAAAGAGAATAAAAATATTACTTCGTTCAATGAACTGCAATATTTTATCGGATTGGAGTCAATCGGAAATATTAATACCCCCAATTTTGACGGCTGGACATTTCACAATTGCTCAAATCTTCAATCAATCATTTTTCCACCCAATCTTAAAGCCATTCAGCGTCATGCTTTTACAGGATGTGGATTCAAAACAATCTCTGTTCCAGAAAATGTTACCAACATTGGCGATAATGCTTTCAATTCATGTCATAAACTCGAAATAGTTTATTTACCCAATCATTTGGAAACATTAAGTGAAGCAATATTCCGATATTCTCCAAATATTAAAGAATTTAATTCCCGATATGCTACCAATGACAAACGCGCATTGATAAAAGACAACATTTTAATTGCATGCGCAACCAATGGTTTATCTGAATACGACATACCGCAAGGAATTACGAGAATTGGGGACGCTGCATTTTGTTTCGCACAAGATTTACAAACCGTTTATATTCCAAATACCGTTACAGCCATCGGATATGAATCATTCAAGGGTTGCTCCCAATTAAACAATGTCATTCTACCCAGTGGTCTAAAGGAAATCGAGCAAGCGGCTTTTTGTGGGACCAATCTGACTTCTATTACGATTCCATCAAGCGTTACTAGACTTGGGGCATATGCCTTTGACGACAATGATAATCTTAAGAAATTCATCAGTCGTTTTGCTTCTCCTGATAATAGATGTTTGATAATAAACAATAGATTGGTAGCATTTGCATATAGTGGTTTGATAGAATATGAAATTCCTTATGGAGTTATAGATATTGAATGTAATATCGAATGGCAAGATGGAAATCTAACGATTCCGGAGAGCGTTGAGAATATTAACATATTGATTCCTAACAATATGCAATCTATCACCTGCTTTAGAACTATTCCTCCTACAATTAACCGTGCAGTTAGTTCCTCAAGCTGGGATGTCCACGGGTGTATTCTTTATGTTCCCAAAGGCTATATAAATGCATATCGGGAAGCGGAAGGTTGGAATAAATTCGAAAATCTAAACATTCAAGAAATACAATAATAATCTACATCTCTGCCAAAACCTCCGGAAGCGCCTCTTCCGGCTGCGGACCCGCCGCGAGAGACCGTGATACCCAAAACGGTCCCGCGGTGGGAACGCTTTTTAAGGCGAACGGTATTCCTCGCCCGATTATTTTCAACAGATCGGCCCGATTGCGCCGAAAGTGCAAACAGCCGAAGATGCAGACATCGAGAATCTTGCTATTGCAGCTGCAAGGAAGAGCCGGCAACAAAAGAGGTGAAAAGCCCCCTCGGACCTCTCACCTCCGATCTTTCAACGCCCTATCCCTCAGCGCTTGCGCAGGAAAACCGTCGCCGTACGCGAGGTGTTGTAGATGCGGATGCGGGGGTAGCGCTTGCCGTCGTCGCCCTCGACATCGAACGAAAAGTGCTCGGCATCCATCGCCTGGCGCTCCTGGCCGCCGAAACGCCGTTCGTCGGTCGAAAGAATCGGAACATATTTTCCCGGCCGTCGCACGGGCAGTTCGTAATCGGGAATCGACGCCGTGGGGTGCCAGTTGAAGACGAACAGCAGGTTGCCGTGGGCGAAAACCATCGTCTTGTTGCGATCGTCCATCAACAGGTTCCAGGCATAACCGTCGGCGAGGACCTTGTATTTCTTCACGAGGCGGATCATCGCCCGGTCGAAATCCCCGAGCCACGCATAGCGCAGGAATCCGTTGCGGGAAAGCGACCACTGGCGCCGTGCGTGGGCGTAGCTCCAGCCGTTGCCTTCGCGCGGAAAATCGATCCACTCGGGATGGCCGAATTCGTTGCCCATGAAGTTGAGATAAGCCTGGCCGCCGGTCGAGATCGTCATCAGGCGGATCATCTTGTGCAGGGCCATGCCGCGATCCACGGTCAGGCTCTCCGACGCTCGGTCCATCTTGAAATACATCTCCTTATCCATCAACCTGAAAGCCAGCGTTTTGTCTCCCACAAGCGCTTGATCGTGCGACTCGGCATAAGCCACGGTCTTCACCTCGGGCAGGCGGTCGGTCATCACCGACCAGATTTCGCGGATGTTCCACTCCTCGTCGGGCACCTCCTTCAGCAGACGTATCCAGAAGTCGGGAATCGCCATGCCGAGGCGATAATCGAAACCGATACCGCCCTCCTCGATCGGGATGCACATGCCCGGCATGCCGCTCACGTCTTCGGCGATGGTCACGGCTGCGGGACGGAACTCGTGCACGAGGCGATTGGCCAGCGTAAGGTAACACAAGGCATCGGTGTTGACCCCGGCATCGAAAAACTTCTCGCGGCAGTCAAAATCGACGTAACCGTGGTGGTGGTAGATCATCGAGGTCACCCCGTCGAAACGGAAGCCGTCGAAATGGTATTCGTCGAGCCAGTATTTAACGTTCGAAAGCAGGAAATGCTCCACCTCGCGTTTGCCGTAGTCGAAGAGTTTCGAATCCCAGTAGGGCTGGTAGCCCGCCTCGCCGGGCAGCGAATAGAGGTGGTCGGTGCCGTCGAGTTCGGAGATACCCTCGTTGAGATTCTTGACGTAGTGGGCGTGCACGAGGTCCATGATGACGGCCAGCCCCAGTTCGTGGGCCCGGCGGATCAGCTCCTTGAGCTCCTCGGGCGTGCCGCAGCGCGACGTCGGGGCGAAGAAGCTCGACACGTGATAGCCGAACGAGCCGTAATAAGGGTGTTCGGCGATAGCCATCAACTGCACGGCATTATAGCCGTCGCGCTTGATGATCGGCAGAATCTTGTCGGTGAATTCGCGGTAGGTGCCGACCCCCTCGCGCTCCTGCGCCATGCCGATATGGGCTTCGTAGATCAAAAGGCTGCCGTTCTTCGAGATGTCGAACGCATCGCCGCGCCAGTCGAACGGCTCGGCGGGCCACCAGAACTGCGCCGTGTAGTTCTTCGTTTCGTCGTCCTGCACCACGCGGCGCGCATAGGCCGGGATACGGTCCATCCAGCCGTTGTCGCCATGAACGTGGAGCTTGTAGAGCGAACCGTGCGTGAGCCGGTCGCGGTACATCGCCGCCGGAAAAAAGGCGCTCCACACCCCCGCGGCATCCTTGTGCATGCGGATTTCGGTGCGCTGCCAGTTGTTGAAATCGCCGAAGACATAGACGTCCGCAGCGCCGGGCAGCCACTCGCGCAGCCACCATCCGTCGAGCGTATCGTCCCACTGCCAGCCGAAATAACGATATCCGTTGGCGTAGTCAGAGATCGAACCGGCGGCCCGTTCGATCTCGGCAAGACGGTCGGCATAGCGTTCGTGACGACGGTTCATTTCATCCTCGACGGGATGCAGCCACTCGTCGCGTTCGACGATCGGAAGTCTGCGTGTCTTTTCCATAAATATAAGGTATTGCGATTTTCCGAGCGTCGCCTCCGCATACGGCCGTCGAGCTTGGATATCACAAATATAACATTTTTTTTCGAATATCGGCCCGAACAGCGCTTTTTTGCCGTTTCAGACGCATTTTCCGCCCGAATAATTTGTTAAAATAGTTTAAAATCATTACATTGCCTCGCTAATCTTTTAAAACTAATAATTATGAAAAAGCTTCTCTCCATGCTGCTTGCCTTGGGCATGCTGTCGCTCGTTCTTCCGCAAGGCGCTTTCGCCGGTAGAAAATCTAAACAAAAAATAGAGACCTATTCAACGAATAATGCAGTAAAAACAGTTGTCGGATTTGTAACAGATAAAGCTACTGGGGATGAACTTGTGGGTGTTCGCGTTGAAGTTCTAGGAACTTCGTACGCGACCAGTACCGACGTTGATGGACGATACAGCATTAAGGTCCCTGCTCAAAGCCTCCTATTTAAATTTTCCTATGTAGGATATTGCACCACGATAGTGGAGGTCCCGGCTGAAAAACGCCTTTTAGACGTTTCTTTACCTCCAGCTGACGACAAAGTATCTAACTCCGTCTCACGATGACCCCATTACGAATCTTCACGACAGCACTTTTCCTGTTGCTCGGGGGCATTGCGGCCGCACAATCGCAGCACGCAATATTCTCCGGGACGGTATACGGGCCTAATCCCAACTTTTCCGAGGGTATTTGGCCGATAGAAGGTGCTGTCGTGGAGGTCGTATCCGGGCCAGACACCCTGAGAACCGTAACGGGGAGCGGGACAGGAGCATTCATACTCCGAAAAATAAAGGCGGGTGACGTGCGGATTCGCGTCACCCATCTTGCCTGCAAGCCCTACGAAAAGGAGATGCGGTTCGAGGCGGGAAAGCGCTACGTCGAGAAGATCGAACTCGAACAAGCGGTCAAACAGATCGAGCAGGTAACCGTCAAAGCCGAAATTCCGCTTTTCAAGCGGAGCGGCGACACACTGATCTACAACGCCGCGGCGGTCAAGACCCTCGAAGGCGACGATGCGATCCGCATCCTGGAGTATCTGCCGGGCATCGTTCTGAGCAACGGTTCGATCACGGCGATGGGCAAAGAGGTCGAACGAACCTATGTCAACGGCCGGCAGATCTTCGGCCCCGGCCCCATGGCGGCGCTGCTCAACCTGACGGCGGCCGATGTACAGAAAATCCGGATTTACGACGAACTGAACGAAGAGGACCGCCGCTACAAGCGCCGGGGCGCCCAAAAACGCCGGGTGCTCGACATTCAGACCCAAAAACCGCTGCTCAATGCCACGACGGGCCATTTTCTGGCCTCCTACGGCACGGATATGGATCGTAGCGGCAAGGGAGGCCAGCAACGCTACGGCGCAGGGCTGACGGCCAATTTCTTCTCGGAGCAACTGCGGCTCTCGGCCAATGCCTATGCCAACAACGTGAACCGTGCATCGAACCGGCTGGACGAGATACTCTACCTGAAGCCGAGCCCCGACTACACCGAGAACAACTACATCGGAGCGGGTTATTTCCAGCGTTTCGGCGACAAACCCTACGAAAGTCCCGAACTGGAAGTAAACTACGCCTACAAAAAAGATTACACGCGCAGCGAAAAGTACACCACGCGCGAGTATTTCCCCACACCGGAGTACACCGTACGCAGCTATGCCGATTCGCTCCGCAGCCGACAGCATCTCGAATCGCATTTCGGCCATGCCTCGTTCAATTGGGACGGCTGGGACGTCTCCTCGGGGTTTTCCTACTCACGAAACACCTTCGACACAAGGCAGCTGAGCGAATCGACAACGGATGAAGAGCGCTCGGGCTCCACGGCCGAAGCCAATTCCCGGATGCGGAACTACTCCTACTCGGCTTCCATCTACAAGAACCAATCCCTAAGCGACCGATGGAGGATAAAACTGCTCGGCCAATTCCAGTTGGGCCGGGGCAACGGCACCCAAACGCAGCGCGACAGTCTTTCGGAGCGCCAGAGTCATTCGGAATATTACGCATCGCCCTTGGACCGAAACCTCTCGGCAAAGGGGAGTATTCAAGTAAACTATCAACCTCAAAAAGGGATCATCACCAACGTCGGACTCGGCTACGGGATCGATTACCATTACGAGAAAAGCCATCTGCTGCGTTATGCCGCCGCTTCGGGAGAACTGGATGTCCCCTCCAGCCGCGCCTTCACCTACGACTACACGACCCACAGGCCCCTAATCGAAATCTCGTTCTCGTCGAAATCGGAAGCGGGCTATTTAACCGTCCACTTGCCCGTCGAGATTTCGACCATGAACCGGCGGGCCCGACTTCCGGAAGAGGATCGGGGACGAAGACGCTTCGTCAATCTGACCCCCCGCCTGCAATACACCCGGGAGATCAATGCGTCACGGATTTTCACCCAATATAATATCATAGCCACCCTGCCGGCGATGGAGCAGCTTTCGGGACGCATCAACGACTCCAATCCGCTGTGGGTCAGCGCTGGAAATCCATCTCTGAAACCGACCGTGCTGCATGAATTTCCCTTCCAATATTTCAGGACGAGTTCAAAAGGCAACACCTTGACGGTAAATTGGATGCTGAATTACCGCCAACGCGCCATCGTCAACCGCACATTCTTCTACAAAGAGGGAACTACACTCGCAGATTACGGCGGCTACCGGATTCCGGCCGGAGGATCGTTTACCACCTATGCCAATGCCGGAGGAGAGTTCTGGTTTTCTCCGAACATCGAGTACGCTTTTGTCTGGAAAGCACTCCGGCTGCGATGCCGCATGGCCCTCGCAGGCACTTATCGGCGGAATTCCTCCTATATCGGCGATGCGAAAAACACCACCGAGCAATTCGCCCCGGGCGTGAATCTCGGAATATCCAGCAATTTTTCGAGAGTTTTCCGCCTGCAAGTCTCGGCCATCAGCAGGTATGCCTACACCCGGAACAACATCGGCAACGATGTCCGCTACTTCACCGAACGGATTACGGGCAGAATAAACTGGAACATAACCAAGAAGATATTCCTCAATACCACGTATGAAGGCAGGCTCCATATTCCGATACGCAATCGGCAGGGAATACGCAACGAGGAGCATACGCTCAACGCCATGGCGGGCTACAAGTTCCTGAAAGGCAAAGGCGCCGTGAGCATCGCCTGCTACGACCTGCTGAACCGCAGTTCGAATTTCCGGATGTCGGTGCTCGCCGATTACCGGCAGTACAACACCCAGCCGAGCCTCGGCCGCTACTGGTGCGTCAACCTGAGTTACAAATTCAACAAGACGAAATCGGGCGACAAGACCGGGTCGGAGGGAATGTCGGCCAGCCCATCGCTCGACGACGGCCGCGACATCACGACGCGGTTCAGCTCGATAAACAAATGATGCCGGGGGCGACGACGCAGGACCGGCACCGGCACAATGCCCGGCACCGGCAAACAAACACGACGAGCACGACAGACACAGCTGATGGCAGACGACCGGCAAACACGGCGGACACGACAGCCGGCAGACGACCGACAAACACGGCGGGGCCGAGGCTTCGAAAACCGCCATTGTGCGCATAAAAGCGGTTCCGGCCGCTTTTTTATCGCTCTTTTGCACCGAATGTAACTAATATTTGGTATATTTGTCACCTAAAGATGCAACCCCATTTTCTTACCAATACTTAAACCATTATGCTCAAACAACCCAAAGGACTGATCGCAGCGGCGCTCGCCAACACGGGGGAACGTTTCGGTTTCTACACGATGATGGCGATCCTGACGCTCTTTCTGATGTCGAAATTCGGCATCGACGGCGAGCAGGCCGGCAAAATCTACTCGTTCTTCTACACCTCGATCTACATTCTGGCTCTCGTCGGAGGCCTTATCGCCGACCGCCTGCGCAACTACAAGGGAACGATCATCGCCGGTATCCTGGTGATGACCTTGGGTTACGTGCTGCTGATGATCCCCACCGTGACGTCGAAAACGATGGTGATCGGCGCCCTGATGGTGATCGCCTTCGGCAACGGTCTCTTCAAAGGCAACCTCCAGGCGCTCGTCGGACAGCTCTACGACAACGAGACCTACGCCAAGCTGCGCGATACGGGTTTCCAGATTTTCTACATGTTCATCAACGTGGGCGCCATGGTGGCTCCGTTCGCAGCCGTGGGCGTGCGCAATTGGTGGCTGCGTTCGCAGGGCTTCCTCTACAATTCGGACCTCTCGGCGCTGTGCCATCAGTATATCGACGGCTCGATGAGCCCCGAGGTGGTTTCGGGACGCTTCAGCGAGCTGGCCGCACAGGTAAGTCTGGCGGGCGCCCCGACCGATATGGGTGCTTTCGCCACGAACTATCTCACGGCTTTCAACACGGGATTCCACTATGCGTTCGGCGTGGCCATCGTGGCGATGCTCTTTTCGCTGGTGATCTTCCTGGCCAACAAGAGCAAGCTGCCCGACCCGAAGTCGGCATCGAAGGCTTCGGTGTCGAAGGAGGAGATCCAGCAGGATGCCCGCGAGATCAAACAGCGTCTCTACGCGCTGTTCGCCGTCTTCGCCATCGTGATCTTCTTCTGGTTCTCGTTCCACCAGAACGGTCTGACGCTGACGTTGTTCGCACAGGATTATACGCGTCTCGAAATCTTCGGAGTGCCGATCTCGGCCGAGATTTTCCAGTCGGCGAACCCGATCTGCGTCGTGGTATTGACGCCCGTTATCATCGCGATCTTCGCCTGGCTGCGCAACCGCGGCAAGGAGCCTTCGACGCCCATGAAGATCGCCATCGGTATGGGTATCGCAGCGTTCGCCTACGTGTTGATGGTCGTAGGTTCGCTGGGACTGCCCCGTCTGGCCGAAGTACAGGCACAGGGAGGTCTGCCCGCCGCCGAACGTGTGACGCCGTGGTTGCTGGTCGCCACCTATCTGATCCTTACGGTCGCCGAGCTGTTCATCTCGCCGCTGGGTCTGTCGTTCGTCTCGAAGGTCGCACCGCAGAAACTCCAGGGATTGATGCAGGGCTGCTGGCTGGGTGCTACGGCCCTCGGTAACGGTCTGCTGTTCCTCGGCCCGATCCTCTACAAGCATATTTCGATCTCGGCGACGTGGAGCGTCTTCGTCGTCGTGTGCGGAATTTCGATGTTCGCCATGCTGGCGATGGTCAAATGGCTGGAGCGCGTGACGAAATAGCTGATCGTTCTTTAGCAAAAAAGACCGCCCATTCGGGTGGTCTTTTTTTATACGATTTTTCGGCAGTCGGGGGCTATGGTTGTGAGGCGCACAGCTCTTTCTAAAACCCGGCTCTTAGAAAGGCGGAGCCAGCGTTAGGGCCCACGGAATAGACATACAAATAAAAAGCTTTTCGGAAAACTGCGATCCTTCAGGATCGCGCGGGCCGCAGCCTCCGGCGGCGAAGGCCCGCCTAAGTTCGGGGACAGCAGACGCTAAGAAGCAATCATTGCAGCCATTTCCCCGTAATACCCGGCTTTAGCCGGGCTTCGCAGGCTGCAACCCGCTTTCCACTGTCAAAAATGATTTTCGGAAACCTTCGCGATTCGATTTTCCATATACTTTTTACCCCCAAAAAAGCACCTAAACGTATCCGCATGTCGTTCTCGCGGGATCGTCACTCACCCGTCGCTTACGCGGACGAAATAAGATCAAGCCTTTTATTACGAACCGCACGGCCAATTTCTAAAACCCGGTCTTAGCCAGGCGCTCCGAACGAGCATGCGGAATATTTTGCGGCTCTTTGAGCCGCGCGAGCCGTAGCCTTCCCCGGGCGGAGGCCCGCTATGCTCGCCCCGCAGGCCACGACACGCCCTCAACAGACCAGCTGACTATTACGAATCTTCGCAAGAATCCGGCGCACCGTTTCATCGACTCGCGCGAACAGCTCCGGAAGGTTCGCCCCGAGCACCTGCCGTTGCTCGACCACGACACGGCCGTCCACGACGACCGTTTCGACATCCGACGCCTTGCCGCAGTAGACCAGGTTCGACACGACATCGTGAATGGGTTGCAGATGCGGTTTTTGCAGGTCCACGACGATCAGATCGGCCAAAGCCCCCTCGCGCAGTACGCCCAGCTCGCCGTCGGAGCGTCCCATCGCGCGGGCACCGCTGGCCGTGGCCAGTTTCAGCGCTTCGTAGGCCGGCAGTACGCACGGATCGCCCGTCGCCGATTTTTGCAGGAACGACGCCGTGCGCAGCTCCTCCCACATATCCAGGTCGTTGTTCGAACAGGTGCCGTCCGTCGCGACCGTCACCGTAGCCCCGGCACGCAACAACTCCGCAATCGGCGCCACACCGCTCGATATCTTCATGTTGCTCTGCGGATTGTGCGACACGACGACACCCCGGTCGGCCAACGTAGCGATATCCTGCGCATCGAGATGCACGCAGTGCGCCGCAATCGTGCGGGGCGACAGCAGTCCCAGGGCATCGAGGTGCCCGACAGGCGTCTTCGCATAACGCTCGCGCACGATGCGCACCTCGTCCTGCGTCTCGGCGACATGGGTCATCAGGTGCAGCCCGTAACGGTCGCAAATCTCCTTGCCCCGCAGCAAGTTATCCGGCGAAACGGTATAGGGGGCGTGGGGTGCGGCGGCAATGCGGATACGATCGCAGTCGGCCGAAAGCTCGACGGCCCGTTCGATCTGAGGCAACACCTCGTCGATATTGCGGTCGAAATAGTTGCAGCCCAGCATGGCGCGTATGCCCATACGCCGGGCGACCTCCACGCAGCGATCCTCGTAATAGTACATGTCTACGACCGACGTCACGCCCCCTAACAACATTTCGACGATTCCCAACTCCATGCCGAGCGCTACGTCGTCGGGCGTCTGATGCGCCTCGAAGGGCCAGATATAGTCGTTGAGCCACCGCATGAGCGGAATATCGTCCGCATAACTGCGTTGCAGGGTCATGGCGGCATGACAATGGGTGTCGATCAAGCCCGGCATGACGAGTTTTCCGCGGCAGTCGTAGGTTTTCAGATCGGGATGCGCCTCGCGGAAAGCCTCGATTTCGGCGTCGACACTCGAAACGAGCGCGATACGGTTGCCGACGATCCCCACCGAACCGGTGAAAGTCTTCGCAACGTCGCCGCAGGCAGTCATCGGCAGCACCGCGGCATCGGTAAAAAGCAGTGCCATAGCTATTTGATTTTCAATTTGTCGTTCTTGATCTTCACTTTGGGCTCCTCGTCGAGCGAGGTGCCGCGGACGGTCACCACGTCACGGCCCGCATTCGAAATGATCTGAATCACCTTGCTGAAGGTACCCGGCTCGCTCTTGTGGGGCTCGTAGGTGATCCGGATCGTACCGCTCTCGCCCGGAGCTACCGGACGTTTCGGAAACGATGCCTTGACGCACGAACACGACGTGACGACACGCAGCACGACCAGCGGCGCCCCGCCGTCGTTGCGAAACACGAAATCGTGCGACACGTCGCCGCCCTTGCGGGGTACGTCGCCGAAATTCCACGACGGAGCGTCGATATGCAGCACAGGGGCTTCCTTCTCGGCGGCCCCGGATTGCAGAGCGTCTCCGGACTGCGGCGCGCCGTGCGTCGCAGCCAGGCAGAGACAACCCAGCAAGAGCATCAGTATCTTCTTCATATTCAAAATATTTTCTAAGCCGGGTTTCGCAAACTGCAAGGCCAAGCCTTGCCATCTTCGGCGGCTCGCGCTTTCAGCGCGACCGGCCCAGCCGCCGAAGATGATTTTTCTTGCGGTAAAGTCAATTCCTAATCACTCCATGCGGAAGATATAGGTGATGGTTCCGCCCTGCACCGCGGCCCGGCTCTCCGTGAATCGCGCCTTGCGGGCGGCAGCGATCGCCGCAGCGACCAGCTGGGCATCGCTCTGAGTCGAGCCTTTGGGTTCGAAAGTCGCGCTGGTAACTTTGCCCGAGGCATCGACCGTCACGCGAATCACGATCTTGCCGCTGTGCGTACCCGGATAGGCCGGTTTGGGCAAATTTCCGACCAAACCGCGCCCCTGCAACCCCTTGTCGAGCTGGTCGAGACCGTCGGGATTGAGCCCGGGCCCCGTTCCCGAAGCCTTATCCTCCCCCTGGGGAGCATGCGGATTTCCGGCATTTTCGGGTTCGTCGGCACCGCTCTTGTTCATCTTGAAGAGCGCCTTCGGATTGGGCGTCTGCGTCGTCTCGTCCTTGCCCGCGACCTGGGCCGTCTGCTCCTCGGGAGCCACGGCATCGTGCAGACGCGGTTCGACGGCCGGTTTCACCGGAGGTTTGGGCGGCTCGGGTGCCGGAGGCTCAGTGAAATCCACGAGGATCGTATCGCCCGGTTTTTCGACCACTGCCGTGACGTCGAACGACACGCCCAAGAACGCTCCGACGAGCAGCAGCGCATAAACAGCAGCTGCGAGGAGGGCCCATCGGCGCGGCGACCGATTCTCGGGATCGTAGTAATAGTTATCGTAGTGCATAAGCGGTTTTACGGCTTCGCACCGCACGCTGTGCGGCGGAACGTCAATTCGGCGACGTCGCCAGAATCAACTTGTAATTGTTATCTTTGGCGATATTCATCACCTTGACCACCTCGTCCACGGCGACCGTCTTGTCGCAATGCAGCGATACGGTGGCGTCGTCCTGACCCGCCAGACGGCTTTTGAGCGCCTGTTCGACCCCCTCGATGCCCTGCACGCGCTCCAGCTCGACGTAATAGTTGTAGCCCGATCCGTTCTGCTGGATCGAAACCGTCGTCATCGCCTTGTCTTTGAGCTGGTTCGAGCTCTTCGGCAGCATCAGCTTCAACGCATTGGGATTGATGAGCGTCGTGGCGATCAGCAGGAACAGCAGCAGCAGGAACATCAGGTCGGTCATCGACGACGCGGAGAAACTCTTGTCGACCTTCGAACCGTGTTTAATGGCCATAACGAGCTATTTTTGAACGGGTTGATTCAGAATATCCATGAAAGCGATCGAGTTGGCCTCCATCTGGAACACCAGCTTCTCGATGCGTGCCACCAGGTAGTTGTAGCCGAAGTAGGCCGGAATACCGACCAGAAGACCCATCACCGTGGTGACCATCGCCACGTACATACCGCTCGACAGTAGTCCCAGATCGACCGTACCGCCCGCTGCGGACATATCCATGAAGGTCTGCACCATACCGAGCACCGTACCGAGGAATCCGATCATCGGAGCGCCGCCGGCGATCGTCGCCAGGAACGGAAGTCCGTTCTCCAACTTCGAGACTTCGAGGTTGGCCACGTTCTCGATAGCCGTCTGCACGTCGTTCATCGGACGGCCGATGCGCTCGATACCCTTCTCGATCATGCGGGCGATGGGCGTATCGGTCTTCTTGCAGAGGTTGACCGCCACGGCGATCTTCCCGTCGGAGATATAGTCGCGAATCCGGTTCATGAAGTTCATATCCAGCACCGAGGCCTTGCGGATCGCCAGGAAACGTTCGACGAAAATGAAAATCGTCACGCCTCCCAGCAACAGCAGCGGCCACATCAACCATCCGCCCTTCGTAAACAGGGTCCACAGCCCCATCCGGGTCTCCTCACTCATCGCCACCTCATCAACGGTAGCCTGCAAAAAAGTCATCATAGTTCGTTGTTCGTTTTATTTTTTAAAGTTATCGTCATTCGTTCGTCGGGACAACGCCTTCGCTCCGGGATTCGGCACCATCCGCCGCCGGAGCCTCCCCCGCCCCTTCGGCCGCCGCAGCCTTGCGCGCCTCGCGGCGGGCCAGGCGCCGCGCCTTGCGCTTCTTATTGGTAAAACGCTCCTTGACCCGGCGCCGCAGGTCGCTGAAGTTGTCGAAGTCCTCCTTGTAGTAGATACCGATACCCGTCTCCTGGAGACCCTGGTTCTCGTCGAAACGGTCGATCGTCTGCGTGAAAGCCTTGAGTTTGAGCGTTCCCGCACGGTCGATCAGGTAAGTGATGTAGGCCTCGCCCATGAAATTGGACATGGAACTGTTCACCGCCTGCTTGTTGTCGATCAAGTAGTTGCCCTCGACCTCGACGAACAGGCGGTTGTTTATCAAACTCTTCGAAAGTCCGAAATCCACCTCGTCGCTCGTCAGCTCCGACTTGGGTCGATAGCGGATCACGATGTTGTAGTCGTCGGCCGAAAGCATGTTGCTGACCATGTTGCTCAAGAATTCCAGACCTGCGGCCGCCGAGACCGAAGCACCGATGTTGGAACCCGTGCCGAAATTGTTCTCGGCCATGAAGCTGTTGAACAGCAGCAGGTAAAGGAATTGCAAATCGACCTCCTCGGGCGAACCGAGCGCATTGGCGACGACGGCCTGCGTCTCGGGATCGGAGCCCGGGACGCGCACGTCGAACGTAATGGCCGGATTCGAAAGGTGTTCGCCCAAGTGGATGACACACTCCACCGGCACCGAACGGTCGCCCATGCCGCTGCCGTCGGTCGACGTGACCGAACTCTGGAGCAGCGGTTGCAGCGAGGCTTTGAGCTTGTAGACGGCATCGATATCGAGCAGCGCATCCATCGGCGCTCCGGTCCACTGGATCGTCGAACCGGGTTCGATGACGAACCGCTTGTTGATGACGTCCTGCAACGAGAAGTTATAGTTTCCTTCGGCGATCGTATAGTCGCCGTACATCTCGAAAATATTGTTGCGGGGAGCGATCTGAAGGTTGAGCATGCCCTCGCCGCGCGCCTTGACGGCATTGCCCGAGACCATCAACTCGACCTCGACATTCGGCCGCACGTTCAACGCCATCGAAATGTTCATAAGGCTGCCCGTTTCGGACTTCTCCCGGTGCTTGCGTTCGAAAAGCAGTTTACGCTGGGCCACGCGATCCACCGAATCGGCTTTCACGGGCTGCACGAAGGTGACGAAATCGGCATACGAGATATTCGATTTGTTCGACAGCGGCATGAAGAACGTCGAATTGTCGTCGCTCGTGGCCACGATATCCATATCGACGTTGCCCTTGTCGCCCGAAATGCGAGCCGTGCCGGTGGCGTAGACGCGACCGTAGAAGAAATCGTTGTCACGCTGATCGGTGTCGAGCACCAACATCTGCCGGGGAGCCATCCGCACGTCGTAGGAGATATTCGAAAGGTGATTGAGGTTCAGATCGAAATCGAAACGGCCCCGGTTGCCCTCCGGGTCGTAGACCGCCACGTCCGACGCCCGGAAGCGGTTGCCGCTCACGTCGAGTACGGCCGACGGCATGCGGTAGGTCACCTGCGTGAAATCGACCGTCGTACGCAGATCGGCGACCCGCACCTCGCCCCGCAGCTCGGCATCCCGCCGCTGGCCCTGCAACGTCAGGTCGGCCGTGGCATATCCCGAAGTCGAGGAAATCACCCCGAGCAAAATGGGGTCAAGCAGTCCCAGATCGAGGCTGTCCACCTTCAGACGGGCATAGTAGCGCACCTGTCCCGGATCATAGAATCCCCGGATGAGCGTATCGCGCTTCTGCCGGTCGGTGACGGTGACGCCCGCACGGCTGCGGGCGAAGTCCCAGCGCGACGTAAGCCGCATGGGCGGAGCCGGAATGTCGTTGACCTCCACGCTGTCGAGCAGGATATCGGCCGAAATCTCGGCGCCGTGCAGCACCGAACGCATCGTGGCGTCGCCGTGCGAGCGCCCCTCGATCGTATAGCCCATCCGGTCGGCGAACTGGGTGAAAGGCGCCAGGTCGAAATTGCGCAGCCGCAGCGTCAGCGAGTCGTCGAGACGGCGCGAAGCCACGCCGTCGAGCGATAGTTCCTGATCGCGGTTCATCACGCTGAAACGGTCGATGACGATCTGCGCCGTATCGATGAGAATCCCGCGGGCGAAGATTTCCCAACGTTTGTCGCCGCGGGTGATGTGCGACGGGAGAATCCGCATACCGATCTGCCGGCCGTTGGGACTGTTCTCGGTCAGGATTCCGGCCTGGATGCCGATGAGTCCCGAGAAGCGGCGGACCGTGTCGTTGAAACCCGTCGAAAGCTGCACGCGTCCCGCCCGCGCCCCGCCCGTGACGGAGAGATGCGGGAAATGGAACGCTCCGGCATAAAGGTCCTCGGCCGAGGCGTAGACGGCCAGCGAATCGCCCCGGTTCGAGGCGTTGACCGACAGCCGGGTCGCCAGCATGCGGCGCCGCTCGATATACTCCGAAGTCGCCTTGAGCGAGAGTTTGTCGCTCGCCGGATTGAAAAGCAACTGCATCGACGATCCGTCGGCGATCTGCAAACCGGCCGAAACGGCATCCGTAATGGGATTGATGTTGCGGATATTGACCGACAGCAGCGAATAATCGTCCGCAACGGAGGTTGCCCGGGACACGGGCCCCGATTGCTGCTCCTTACCGCCCAACAGGGGCAGGTATTTCCAAGCACTGCGCTGCAAATAATCGAACACGACGCGATAACTCGTCTTCGAACGGAATGTGGCATCGGCGAAATCCGAGCGCAGTTCGACCAGTTTGCTGTCGGCCGAATTTTCGCCCTGGACGATCATGCTGCGCGCCTCGATACGCTTGTCGTTGTAGCGGTATTCGGCGTCGGTGATCCGGATAATACCGTTCAGATCGTCCAGCGAGCGACCTCCGGCCTTGGCGGCGATGCGCGCCGAGAGCACCGACACCGAATCGCGGCGGTTGATGCGCATCGCCGCCAGGTCGGCACGGCGCAGGTCCATCGTGAAGTCGTAAAGGGGTATCGAGTCGTTGAAGTCGATCATGCCGAGGAAATCGAAATCCAGACTCGGGTCGCGCGCCGTAATGCGGCCGTCGAATTCGCGGTTGCGCAGGCGTCCGTCGAGCCGCAGCGAGTCGTAGACGTAACCGTTGAAATCCAGCCGCGAGACCCGTCCGTCGACCGCAGCATCGGCGTATCCGCGTCCCAGCATGCCGTCGACGCGGGCCGTCAGCGCGGCGTTTCCCAGCAGGTCGCTCCGCCCCAGCAGGCGGCCCAGTTTCAATTCGCGCGTCGAGACGTTGCCCTTGACATGCTGGCGCCCGTTTTTGAGCGGCTGCACGAGCAGGTCGACCGAGAGGTCGCCCACCTGCGTGGAGGCACCCAGGCGCATGTCGAACGACGAGAGTTTGCCCCGGAAGCGCGCCGAGAAATCGCAGCGCCCCGCGCGTCCGAGCATCGCCGCGAGGTTCGACGGCATCGCACGCCCCGCGACGCTCCGCATCAGGCGGTCGGCATCCGCCGCGGTGGTCGTCAGACGGGGTACGGTCAAATCGAAACGGGTCTCGCGGATATCGGGCAGCCCCGTCACGGCGGCATCGGCCGTGAGCCAGGTTCCTTCGCCGACGCGCAGGCTATGGATTTCGGCCGTGAAATCGGCGACGACACCCGCCACCTCGACGTCGATATTCGAAAAATCGACATGCCAGTCGCGCAGCTTCGGCGAGAAATAGGCGATGTCGTCGGTCGAAACGCTCGTATTGCGCAGCATGCCGTCCAGCCGGACCTGCCCGATGAAATCCTTGTATTCGGCCCAGGAGTCGCCCGCAAGCGAAATATAGGGTATCGACACGCGGGAACGCTCGGTGACGATCTCCACGTCCTGGAATCCCAGACAGCCGTTGGTCAGGTAGAAACGTCCGGCCAGCCGGTCGAGCGCGAAACCGCTGCGCTCGCGCGCCGAGAGGGCGTCGATGGCCGTATAGATCGACTGCCCGTCGATGGTGAAGTCGTCTACGCGGGCCGTAAGGTCGTAGAGGTGCATGCGGCCGAAGTCGATGCCGTATTCGGGATTGCGCGGTTCGAGCCGCTGGAGCACGAATTCCATCCCCTCGATCGACGCCTTGCGGATCGAAAGCCGGAAATCGCCCTTCTTCTTTTTGTCGGGATTGCTCAGACGCGCCACGACCTGCTTGATGTTCATCTCCCCCTCGGGAGTCTCGCGCAGAAAAAGTTTCACGCCCGAGAGTTCGCCGCGGCTGAGCGACACGCCCCCGCCCCAAAGTCCCAGCCCCGTGACGTAGGCGTCCAACTTACCGACATAGAGCAGCGTATCGCGCTGGTAATCCTCGACATAGAATCCTTCGAGGCGCACCTTCGAGAAGAGTCCGATATCGACCCTGCCGACCGCCACGCGCGTCTCCAGTTTGCGCGACACGGCGCGCACGACCTGCTGCACGGCGAAGTTCTGCACGGCGGGAATGTCGAGCAGAATGGAGAGCACTACGGGAATAATTATCAGCGACAAGACGATCGCCGATAACACCTTTCCCAATATTTTTATACCTTTGCGCACGAGAGGTCGTTCAGTAACCTGCAAAATTAACTAAATTCGTCAAAAAAACGAAAAACCGGATGGATATTACAATACTCGGCATCGAATCGTCGTGCGACGACACGTCGGCCGCCGTACTGCGCAACAACGTACTGCTGTCGAACGTCATCGCCTCGCAGGCCGTCCACGTCAAATACGGGGGCGTAATCCCCGAACTGGCATCGCGCGCCCATCAGCAGAATATCATCCCCGTAGTCGACACGGCGCTGCGCGAAGCGGGCGTCACGGCGTCGCAGATCGACGCCATCGCCTTCACGCGCGGCCCCGGCCTGGTGGGATCGCTGCTCGTGGGCGTATCGTTCGCCAAAGGGCTCTCGATCGCCCGCAACATCCCGATGGTCGAGGTCAACCACCTTCAGGGTCATATTCTTTCGCACTTCGTCGACCTGCCCGACCGGCAGCTGCCCCACCCCGATTTTCCGTTCCTGTGTCTGCTCGTCAGCGGCGGACATACGCAGATCGTCCGCGTGGATTCGCCGCTCGAAATGCGGATCATCGGCACGACGATCGACGACGCCGCCGGCGAAGCCTTCGATAAATGTGCCAAAGTGATGGGACTCCCCTACCCCGGCGGCCCGGTGATCGACAAACTGGCCCGCGAAGGCGATCGCGAGGCGTTCCGCTTCGCACGGCCGCGCGTCGAAGGGTACGATTATTCGTTCTCGGGACTCAAGACCTCGTTCCTCTACACGCTGCGCGACGCCGTGGCCGGCGACCCCGATTTCATCGAACGCCGCAAGGCCGACCTGTGCGCCTCGCTGCAACACACGATCGTCGAAATCCTGCTCGACAAGCTCGTCCGCGCCTCGAAGCAGACGGGTATCCGCGACATCGCCATCGCCGGAGGCGTCTCGGCCAACTCGGGACTGCGCGACGGCATCGTCGAGGCGGGACGCCGACGCGGCTGGAGAACCTTCCTGCCCGAATTCAAGTTCACGACCGACAACGCCGCGATGATCGCCATGGCAGGTTACTACCGCTATCGTCAGGGCGAATTCTCTTCGCTCGACGTATCGCCCGCGGCTCGATTGGAGGAGCTGGCATGACGCTGCGATACGACACGTCGCAAATCCGTCGGCAGGATCGGATTCTGGACGAAACCCGCGCCCGAAAGCTGCTCGCCGAGGGCGAATACGGCGTTCTCTCGATGCAGGCCGAGGAGGGCGGAGGCTACGGCATTCCCGTAAGCTATGTCTGGGACGGAGCGCGGACGATCTACCTCCACTGCGCTCCCGAAGGTCGCAAGCTGCGTTGTCTGGCCCGCTGCGCCCGCACGAGTTTCTGCGTCACGGGCCCTACGCAGGTCGCACCCGAACGATTCACCACGGGTTATGAAAGCATCGTGGCGGAATGCGACGCGGCCGTCGCGTCGGACGATGCGGAACGCATGCACGCACTGGAGCTGCTGCTCGCCAAATACTGCCCGCACGATCGGCCCACGGGTCGGATTTACGCCGCGAAGTCGTTCGCCCGCACCGCCATCGTCCGGCTGACGATTCGCTCGATGAGCGGAAAATGCAAACGGCTGTGATACGGCTTCGCATCATTCCGCTGCTCTGCGCACTCATCGCAAGCCTCGCAGTCCGGGCGCAGGAACCGGCCGATCCGGAACGGTGGATCGCCGGGGAGATCGTTCCGAAGGAGCGGATCGAACGCTGCGGCATCTCCCGCTGCTTTACGCAACGGGAGATCGACGACGCGCTTTTCGAGCGTATCTACGGCCGCTCCTTCAAAACGGATTGCACGACGCCTCGCAGCGAATTGCGCTATCTGACCGTGCTGCACGTCGATATCGAGGGGAACATCCGCGCGGGCGAGCTGATCTGCCACCGCACGATCGCCGGCGAGCTGCTCGAAATCTTCCGCACGCTCTACGACGCCGGCTACCCCATCGAACGCATGGTGCTGATCGACCGGTACGATGCCGACGACGAGCGGTCGATGGCCGCGAACAACTCCTCGGCGTTCAATTTCCGCTTCATCTCGGGAACGACAAAACCGTCGAGCCACAGCCGGGGCCTGGCCGTGGACATCAATCCGCTTTACAATCCTTACGTCGTGACGCGCAACGGCCGCACCCGCGTGGAACCCGAGGCGGGACGCCCCTACGTCGACCGCACGGCCGCATTCCCCTACAAGATCGAGCGCGGCGACCGCTGCTGCCAGGAGTTCCTGCGCCACGGATTCGTCTGGGGCGGCGACTGGCGCAGTTGCAAGGATTACCAGCATTTCGAAAAACAGCTGCCCCGATAACGGCATCGGCCAGACATCGGGAATTTCAATCGGCTTCGCAAACGGCGATCCACCGGATCGCGCAGGCCGCAGCCGCCGACAGGCTGCCTCCGCACAACAATCATAAGTCCCGCCACCGAAGCGGGGCCACCGCAAAAAAGCCCCGGCAAGATCCGCAGGACCTTGCCGGGGCAATCCGTTCGGCGTTTCTCCGTCGAAGCGTCGCTATGATTTAGAACGCCAGGATCGGACGGGCCACAGCGTCGCCGTCGTACCAGTCACACATACATTCGATCAAACCGTCCTTGCCGACATTGAACTGGCAAGCCGATTCGGCATCGTAAGGCGTCGAGGTCCACATCGAACCGTAGGTCTTCCGGCTGTCGATCACGTCCCACTCGTCCTTCTGATCGGCAGGGATCTCCGACATGGCGGCATTGAAGCGTGCCAAAGCGTCGTAGGAGGCCTTCTCCGAGCAGTACCAGGTCGCATCGCGCGAATAGGTCTGCCATCCCTTCATGATCGAGGCGACCTCACTGCCGCACAGATTGGCCAGGGCATCCCACAACTGGCCCGTGCTGGGCAGGAACCATCCGCTGGAAGCTGCCGGAGCCGCAAGCGGGAAATGGTTCAGCACCAGGTCGAACGCCGGCATCATCGTCGCGATATTGTCGCCGTAGGTCGCTTTCACCGTCATCGTCTCCTGATAACCATTGACATTCGAATACCAAGTCGAAGCTACCTTCGCGGATTTCAGGCACGAGAACTCCCAGTCCTTCGACCAGAAAGTCGTCTCCTTCGTATCCGGATGCGCCGTACGCACCGACAGAACATAACCGTGGGTATAACCCGCATCCTTCTCGGTCTGAGCGATGCGGTCGGCGAAGGTCTGGCAGACGATACCGATCACCTGTTTTCCCGCTTCGGGAGCCGGTTTCGTCTCGGCCCATACGGCGTTCAGACCGTCGGCCTCGATCGAAATCAAACCGCCGTCGCTCCACGTACCGTCGGCATAGTAATAGTCGCCGATCTTGGGGGCAATCACGATCTTCACACCCAATATCGCAGCACCGCTGCCGTTGTTGGCACCGTAGTAGAGCAATGCGACCTCGCCTTCGAGCTCGGCGCAGTTCTTATGCTCCTCCGAAGGCGCCGTGACGGTCAGTTTGCCATCGGCATAGGCCGCGCGCCACTCGTCGGGCTTGGTGACGATCACTTTTTCGACACCCTGCGACGTCACGTCGAACACCTTCGTCTCGCCGAATTCGAATCCGACCGTCGCGGCAGCGCCGTCGATCGTCAGCGCGAGCGCCGGAGCTTTCGGGATCGCAATCGTCCTACCGTCGGCCAACGTCAGATAGACATTAGCTTCGTCCTCCGTAACCTCTTTGAATATCGCGGAATCCGCTTTGGCCGAAACGGGATTCCCCGCAGCATCCGTCACACGGGCGAAGCTCTTTCCGCCGTCGTAACTTACGGTCCAATACCCTTCGGCATCCACGTCCAATACGGGAGTCACGCCCGTAACAGGCATCCGGTTTCCGGCTCCGTCGAGCAGGTATTCCGTCTTGCCGTCGGCCGTCAGCGTCCAGTACCAAACACCCTCTTCCTGCTGCATTCCGATTACGGGCGCATCGGCACCGTCCTTACCGTCGGTGCCCTTCGCTCCGTCGGATATCTCGGCCGAGGTACCGTCGGTGAAGACGATCCGGTAACCGTTCTGCGTAGTCTCGACACGCTCGACGTAGACTTTACCTTCGAGGGCCTTCACGGCACTCTGCAAAGCGACGATATCGCCGTTCATGGCATCGAGTCGAGATTCGACGGTTTCAATGCGTTTAGTCAGTTCGTCGACGCTGCGCCACAGATCGTCGTCATCATATCCGCAACCCGTGAAAGTCGCCAGCAGCATACAGCCGCACACGACGCTGAAAATGCGTCCGTAAAATTTTCTCATACCTATTAATTTTTAAGAAGTGAAGCAACCGCCGTCAACCTAAAATACGCCGGTTCGGTTACAAATATAAGCTTTTTATTCTTAAATCGTTAACACATTCTTAAAAAATTTTTTCAAACCTAACGAACTATAATCTACCTTTCCGACAGAACTCCGGAATGTAACGAAAATCGGGGCCGCGGCTTACAATCCGCAACCCCGAAAAAAGACCGTTCCGAAGGTCCTCGTTGCACTATCGGCCGAACAGCCGCTCGCGCAACGAGAAGCTGTCGTACTCCTCCTTCAGCGAGGCGATGAGCTCGCGCACCGTCTGGATTTTCTCGGCTCGCCAGGCATTCGCCCCGCAGAAGGCATAACCGTTCTGCAAGCGTCCCCGGAAGGCATTGTAAAGCGCCAGCATGATGCAATAGGGACTGTGCGTGACATCGCACGTCTTGATGCAGTCGAACGGACACGCCTTAGGACGCTTCAGTCCCTCCTTCACCCGGTCGAGAAACGAGTTGCGGATAGCCCGCCCGGGCATGCCTACGGGGCTCTGGATGATTTCGATATCGTCGGCCGTAGCATCGAGATAACTCTGCTTGAAGGCCGGATCGGCATCGCACTCCTCGGTAGTCACGAAGCGGGTCCCCATCTGAACCCCTTCGGCACCGAGCGAGAGGATGCGGTAGATATCCTCGCCCGTATAGACGCCGCCCCCGGCGATGACCGGGATGTGGCAGTCGTGCTCCGCCTCGAAGGCGCGGACCTCGGCAACGACCTGCGGAACGACGGTTTCGAGGGCGAAATGCGCATCGTCGATCTGCTCGGGCTTATAACCCAGGTGTCCGCCCGCCTTGGGACCCTCGACCACGATGGCATCGGGAATGTAGTGGAACTCGGAGAACCATTTGCGGCAGAGCAGCCCCGCGGCACGGGCCGACGAGACGATCGGTGCCAGCTTGGTCTTGGCTCCCTCGGGCAAGAACGACGGGAGATTCAGCGGAAGCCCCGCACCCGAGAAGATGATGTCGGCCTTCTCGGCGACCGCCGTGCGGACCATATCCGCGAAATTGGACATGGCGACCATGACGTTGACGCCGATGATGCCGCGGGCCTTCTCGCGGGCCTTGCGCAACTCCTGCCGCAGGCCCCAGATCGACGCCTCGCGGTAATCCTTCGAATAATCGCTGTAAATCACGCCTAAGCCGGCCGACGAGATGACGCCGATGCCGCCCTCGCGCGCCACGGCCGAAGCCAGGCCCGAGAGGGATATGCCTACGCCCATGCCGCCCTGGACGATGGGAACCGAGGCGCACAGATCACCGATTTTCAATGTCTTCATAGTTGTTCGGATTAAATAGTGAATAACCTAACCGTGTCAAAGATACGCATAAGCGAGGCAAAAGCAACCTGTTTGCATGTTGCCGAGCGGGAGTATCTTCGGCAGCGTCAAAGGTACGAATTAAATTGGTCCGGCATTCCTTTTCCGTACATTTTTTCCGATATAAAGCACAAAAAGCCCGCAGGAAATGTTCCTGCGGGCAAAAGTTCGGCGGATCGGACTACTGATTCCCCCAAAGATAAATCAATACAAGAATTGCAGCAATGATACCGATGAGTTCCAAGAACAGCATCCATCAGTGAAAACGACGATAGAAAGCTTGCGACGCCGAGAAATCATAATCGTCGCGGTTACACCACAGCCACACAAACCACACGATACACTCCTCCCGGTTGAGTTCGTGTTCCCGGAACGGTTTTTTCCAATCCATACGTTGAATTCGAGGGTCAGGATAGGAAAAATCCGCCGGTCGCGCAACATCTCGGACGGACATCGGCAGCAAAATATCATATCAGCATAAATAATTTAAATCGGTCACAGCAGGAATATATCGACCATCATCGCCACCAGTGCGACGATCATCACCATCGCAATAGCCACGTCGATACCTGTCACTACCCCGGCATAGCGCTTGAAAAAATCGCGGGATTTCGAGAAATCATAGCTCTTGCGACGGCGCCAAAGGTAACACATGCGCAATGCATCAACACCACACAACGCCAAGCTACACCACAGCAACGGCTCTCCGACAGCCTTATTCAGAAGAAATATACCGACCATTCCCAAGACACCAGACACAGCAAGCACTATGCAGCTCCAGGGGTCCCAAAGAATACACTCTTGCAAGGTGAGTTCGCGATCTTCGATGCGTTTCAGAAAAAGATTCATAACAACTCGGTTTAAGTATTTTTCACAAATCCGATATAATATTATTTTAATATCATTTCACAGGCAAAAGTAATGCATTTTTTCAAACATCCAAGCACCACCCCGAAAATTCGAACCTTACGAACAATTCACCGAACGCACCGAACAATCACACGCATTTAGCACCGCAGATGCGCAGCCCGCGCAGGCGGCGGCGCGAGCGGTCGGCGCATTCGCGTTCGACGATGCCCGTGACGACGTCGGCGGCATCGTGCCAGCGGTTCGAGCGGAACTGCCGCCGGTAGGTCGTCAAGTGGGCGTACAATTCGGGCCAGCGCAGGTGCCACCCCGCCGGAAAGCGCACCAAGTGCTGCACCGTGGCTGCGTTCGACAGAATGCGGGCCTCCTTGTTGGCCGACTGGTGGAACCACTCCACACGCACGTCGGGCACTAAGGCCTGCACCGCGCGAGCGAATCCCCGACCGCCGTTGTTGCTCTCGACGGCCGCCTGCCGCGTCTCGGAACGCACGAGCATCTCGGCGACCAACGGTTCGGTGATCTCCATCCGCTCGCGCGTGTAGACCGCATCGGTGACGTAGATCGCCCCGTCGGCATCGACCGCATAGGAAATCGAACAGAGGTAGTCGTCGCCCGAATCGGCCGTATCGGTGTAGTTGGCCCGGCGGACGATCTCGCGCGGCAGGGTGTCGTACTCCGCGAAGCGGGAACCGTAGAGCAACCCCTCGCGTGAGGAGGGATGGCCTTGATACATGGCTTCGAACTGCAAGGGATCGAGCCGCCGTTTGGCCTGGAGCAGCGCCACGCCGTGCTGCTCTTCCCACAGTGCTGCGCCCTGCGGCCGCGGATCGACCTCCGAAGGCGGCGAGCTCTTGATGGCCTCGAAATTCAGGTGCAGCCACGTGTCGGGAGCCAGCGTGTCGAGCTGCGACCAGTCGCGCAACTCCGTGACAGGTTCGCGCGTCGAGAGGGTGCCGATAAGGTCCTCCTCGTGCCAGCGCGTGAAGACGATCAATTCGCGCGAAGCGTTATGCATGCGCGTACGCACCACCGAGGTATACCACTCCCAACAGTTGGCACGGATCAACGGCGAATTGGCCTCCAAGGCATCCTTGTAGAGGTCGTCGAGGATGAAGCAATCGACCCGGTTGCCCGTAAGCGAACCTTCGCGGCCGACCGAAAGCAATCCGCCCCGGCGACCGATGATCTCCACCTCGTCGGCCGTACGGATGTAGCTGGGCGGCTTGGCGCCCTTTTTGATGGTCGTGGCGGGAAACAACGCCTCGTATTCGCGCGATTCGAGGATG
The DNA here is from genome assembly GCA_947573795.1 of uncultured Alistipes sp. Lineage (GTDB taxonomy): Bacteria > Bacteroidota > Bacteroidia > Bacteroidales > Rikenellaceae > Alistipes. The sequence goes on from CANPHE010000032.1 coordinate 26,062, forward strand.
CGTTGCACGCGGCGGTTGAATTTCGAAGCCAAAGCCCCCGAATAGGAGGCGATCGCAACCCGGCAATCGGGATCGAGCCCCAGCACGTAGGCCGGAAGCAAGGTCGTGGCGCCGACGCTCTTGCCGTGCTGCGGAGGCATGGTGACGATCAACCGACGGACGCGCCCTCGGGCGAAGGCCTCCAGCACCCGATAATAGGCCCGGTGAAAGGGTTGAAGTTCGAGGAACGGGTAGACCTCCTGCGCGAACGCCGCGAAGGAGGGCGGTTCGGGGAGAAGGTTATCCCCCGTTACGAAAACCTCTGCGGAGGAATGCTCCGCAGAGGTCGAAAGGAGTTTTTTAGACATAAAATAAAGGTTGGAAAACCCCTTGCGCGGCGACGCGGCGGGGAGGTTTTCGAAAGCGTTCCGGAGGATGTCGCCGCATCCGCAGAGAGGAGGATTCCGAAACGCGCGGGACGGAGCCGACGTCAAAGGTAGCGCTTCAGCTCGGCGAAATCGAAGTCGTTGAGCAGCTCGCCGGTCGCGGCGTCAATGTGGAATTCCCACCACACAGGCACCAGATCGGCAACGGCATCGAACGTACCTTCGGGCAACGACCGGCGCTCGCGATAGACGATGACCGACGTCCGCAGACGGCAATCGACCCCGCCGAACGGGAACGTCACGCTACCCGAAAAGTAATTTTCCGCCCCGATCGCTTCGATCAGCCGTTCGGCCGTCTCGCGGTAAAGTTCAGGTGAAACCGAATAGATCATTGATATTGAACCGAATTTTTGCAAAAGTTTTTGCAGATAAAAAACAAATTGTTTAACTTTGTAGTGCAAATATAAATTCAAAATTTGAATTTTGTTCAATTTTATTCAAATATTTGATATAAAATTTTCCGATTGAAACTTATGAACGAACGGGTAAAATTGATACGCAAACAGCTCGGGATGACGCAAGAACAATTGGCTCAACGTCTTGGGATCGGGAAAGCGGCCCTTTCAATGATCGAGACGGGCAAAGCGGGACTGTCGGCGCGCAACCGCAACATCCTGGTTCAGGAATTGAACGTCAATCCGGAATGGATCGACAACGGCGAGGGCGACATGTTCAATACCGAACCCGACCTGACGGCCTACCGGCTCCGCACGGACAATTCGCTGCCGATGCAGAGCGTGCCGCTCTACTCGATCGAAGGGACGGCGGGACTCGTGCCGCTTTTCACGGACCGCACGCATGCCAAGCCCGTCAACTACATCCATATCCCCAACCTGCCCAAGTGCGACGGAGCGATCTATATCGTCGGCGACTCGATGTACCCGCTGCTCAAGAGCGGCGATATCGTTCTCTACAAGCAACTGCACGACCTGAACGACATTTTTTGGGGCGACATGTACCTGCTCTCGATCGATATCGACGGCGAGGAGTACGTGACGGTGAAATACATTCAGAAATGCGACCGCGAAGGGTATGTGAAACTCGTCAGCCAGAATCCCCACCACGCGGACAAGGAGATCGCCATCGCCCGCATCCGCGCCATCGCACTGGTCAAGGCGAGCATTCGGATGAATTCCATCCGATAGCAAGATCGAGCAATCGGTACGATTGCAAACAAATAGCCCGAGGAGGTTCGTGCTTGTACAAACCGCCTCGGGCTATTTGTTCAGAGTTCTTTCTTTAGGACCGCAGCCAGAATGGAAAAGGCGAAGCGCAGCGTCCCCACTGCAATGAAACACAGCACACCGATTTCATTCACCACCCGCAGCGACATATAGCGAGCCAACTCCTCGAAACTGCGGCTCCTCGGAGCCTCACAGGCCACAGGCTGCTTGCCCGCAAATTCAACGTCTCAGGCGTTGCATCTTCGGCGGCTCGCGCTTTCAGCGCGACCGGCCCAGCCGCC
>CANPHE010000033.1 GCA_947573795.1 uncultured Alistipes sp.
CCTGCTGTTCGGTGTCTCCTGCGAAAGGAGCGAATCTCCCGATCCGACCCAGCCGGTGCAGGTTCCGCCTGCTGTGACATCTATCACGAAATCGTCCGAGCTGACCTCCGATGATGCGGTGAAAGTGGCCGAAATGTTCCATGCCGCCAATGCTCCGACGCGTGCGGCTCAGCGTGTCCGCAACGTCGTAACCGTTCCCGATGCCGAAGGGCGTCCGGCGATCTATGCCGTGAACCTGGAGGACGGCTATCTGCTCGTTTCGGCGACGAAACGCTACTATCCCATTTTGGCCCAGGTCGATCACGGTACGTTTACGCTCGACGGCGAGCGCTTCGGCCTGCATGTCGTCTTGCAGGAGATGGTCGAGACGATCGAAGCGGTGCGTGCCGATTCCACCCTTGTGCCTGAGAGCCGATACGCCTGGTTCCCCTACGAGGAGCGTACGGTTTCTCGGCCGCAAATCGCCGCGACTCGGTCGGATATGGATGATCTTGTCGCTTGCCAGGATCGTTGGTATACGAAATGGGCAGATGAAGGCTGCAATTGCTATCCGCTATTCCGGAAGCCCGAAGGATTGCCGGATGCCGTCTATCAGCGTTTTTGCGAACTCGCCGACGGCGATGATCCGTGGGCCGGCACTCCTTTCAATTGTATGGAAACGGCGGTTATTACGGAGAGACAGGTTCGAGAAACTATCCAATTTGGGCCTTATGTAAAGTCTGAGTGGAAGCAAAGTTCTCCGTATAATTCATTGGTGCCCGATGAACGGCTTTTGGGTTGTGTGACGGTTGCCGTAGGGCAGTTGATGCGTTATTTCGAGCACCCTTCTACGTTTGATTGGGATGATATGCCTTATTCTCAAGGAGTGTCTACGCCTACGCTCTCTACGTTTCTTGCACGACTCAGAACCGAGTTGAAAGTTGATAATTATGGTTCCTCTACTGTTAGTGATGCGAAACGAGTCTTATCTTCTTATGGGTATAACAACTCTGTTGATACACATAATACATATGCAATCACCGTATCGTTAAACAACAGAAGGCCTGTTTTTACACTAGGTATTGATAAAGAAAGTGGTGAAGGGCATGCATGGGTTATAGATGGATATAAAACAACACGGACTTATACAGAATATAAATTATATGTTTTGGATGGTGCTGCTTATCCCGAATTCGATTATTTTGAGGTAGATAGTTATGACCCTAATGATCTGCATACCGTTACTTACTATTCGATGAATTGGGGTGGGGCTGCTTCGTTTAATGGATGGTATCAAGATGATGATATTGGATTGAACACGGCCGATGGATATGTAGAGTATTCTTCTAAACGCAAAGATCTTATCATTAATAGTTATTGATATGAAAAGACTATTGGTCCTGCTACTTGCCGGTTGTGCCCTGCTGACCTCGTGCAAAGAGGAGGATTCGAGGCTCGGAACCCGACCGGGACACGACGATGCGTTCGTATTGGCAGGTGATCGACTCGTCCCGGCGCATCGGTATGTCGTAGATTTTCCCGCGGCGGGCGGCACGGTCGATCTGAAGATCGTTTCGGGCGGAATACCGGGTGACGGTCCGACGGCTTCGTCCGGGTGCTTCGGCGTCGAGCTGCTGGATAAACTCGGCGAGGAGGCGATCTACGACTACACCGAATGGAAATGGAAGGACGGAACCGTCGAACAGCTTCCGAGATATCTCCAGACGTTGCGTATCGCCGCGCAGCCGAACGGGCAGTCTGCGCCTAAAAGTACGGAGCTGCTTGTCCGGTCGGAGGTTAAAAACAGCTTGTCCGGCAGTGCCGAAGCCGAAATCGTACTCCGTCAGGCCGGGGCCGAATAACCGCCGGGGTGGTTTTCCCCGGGCGATTTCTTCGGTGGTCGGGGGCGAGACGTAGCCTGCGGGGCGAGCAGAGCGAGCCTTCGCCGCGCGGGGGCTACGGCTCGCGCGATCCCAAGGATCGCAGTTTGCCGAGTATAAAATCAATCGTGAATCCCGGCCCAAACGGCTGTCAGCGAGGCGGGGATGAATGGTGCCGTCTGTTCGGCCTCGGTGTGAGGCGCGGCCGCGATTCCGTCGGGAGATGTCATTCCGGCGGTAGGGACCGCAACCGCCGTCGCACGGCTGCGCAGCCGGACCATCGCCCGGTCGGTGGCGGGATCGCCCGTGCCGAAGTCGAAGCCGTCGGGCGTCTCGAACCGTACAGGACAATCGCCCGCGAATCCGAAGCGGCCGTAGAAGTCGCGCAGCCACGATTGCCCGGGTGTCGGAATCAGGATAGCCGCATCGTCGCCCCGCGCGTCGATCAGCCGCACGGCCTCGCGCATAAGCTGCGATGCCAGCCCGCGGCCGCGGAACTCCGGGGCCGTAGCTACGCCGTAAATATAGGTCGTGCGTCCCAGTTCGGTGCGGAACGGCAGCAGGTGCAGCATCGCCGCCAGGCGTCCGTCGCACGTGGCGGCGAGCATCCTCCGGCGGCTGTAATAGCGAATCAGCAGCGAATCGACGAACGCCTCCTCGTCGCCGAAGGCCTCGATCCACAGCCGTTTGAAGGCTATTTCGTCGGGGTGGAGCCGGATCGCCTGGAATTTGCGTTGCAGAAACGCCGGGTGATAGGAGAGTTTGGCCCGCCGCAGCCCCTCCAGTCCGAGGTCCTCCTCGCGGTCGATGAACAGAAATCGCTCGGGCAGGTGTTGTGCGAAGAGCTTGTTGATGATCGTGAAAGCCCCGTCGAATTCCGTATCGGCCTTTTCGACGTGGGTGACGAACGTGCGGTCGTTGACCGCCGAACCGTAGGTAAAGGCGACTAACTTGTCCCCCACGTAGATACAGCCTCCGTAGAGCCCCAATTCCTCGAAATGGGCGAAGGCCCGCTGCATGGCCCGCTGCTCGGCGCAAAGCTCCGCCGTGTGGCCCTCGTGTGCGCTGCGCCAGGCCCGTTCGAGGGTCATGCATTCGTCGAAACGCTCGGGTGTCAGCTCCTCGTAGCGATAGTCGGGGTATTCGGCCGTGAAGCGGTTGATGTGGTTGCGCTTGGGCTGGTAGCGGCGCCCCGGGAGGTTGCGCAGATCGTCGGCCGCATAGACGTAATCTTCCAGCGCGCGGTCCGATTCGAAGGCGAATTGCTCCGGGTGCCTTTCGCGCATCGCGGCGCACGCCAGCTCGGTGAGTCCGATGATACGTAGCCGCTGTCCGTGGGCGTGGGCGTCTTCGCGTAGCAGCGGCAGGATGGGGGTGAAATCGCCCTCGCCCAAGGGCTGCATGTACCCGATCCGCTCGCCGCCGTCGATGCGGAAGCGAATGACCAGAAAACCTTCGACGATGGCCCAAGCGCTGCGGTAGAGCTCCTGCCAGCAGTACATGTTGGCGAAGGCGAGGTCGCAGTTCGCGATTCCGGACGGCATCGTATGGCGCTCGATGACGCTGCGGTCTTCGAGACGCACGGGACGAAACTCAATCATTGGCCGTGTAATTCTTTTGCTCGGTCCGGGTGTAGTATTGCTGCACGAGGGCCCGGAAATTCGGCAAAAGCTCGGCCTCGGACCCTTCGGCGGACGGGGTATCCGTATCGTCGAAAAAGAGTACGCCCTCGTCGGTCAGCGCACGGAATCCGCCGTCGTAGGATATCGACCAGCGGGGCCGCTGCGGTTCGTTGAAGACGTCGCGGCCGAAAGCGAAATAGGGCTCCTCGTTACCCAGCAGTCCCAGCAGCGTCGGCATCAGGTCGAGTTGCTGGGCGATTTGGTCGACCCCCCCCCGCAAAGTGCCGTCGGGCGTGTATATGAAGCTCAGGATATGCATGTTTCCGGGATAGGAACGGGTTTTCTCGGCGAATTTCTCGGATGATACGTGATCGGCTACGAACACAAAAACCGTGCGACGGAACCACTCCTCGCCCGCGAATCGTTCGAAAAAGCGACGGAAAGCCAGGTCGTCGTAGGCCACGCCGCGGTGAATCTTCGTGTAGCCTTCGGGCAGCGTCGCGGCATAGCGTTCCGGCACGACGAAGGGGTGGTGCGACGAGAGGGTGAACAGCGCTCCGAAGAACGGTTCGGGCATCCGTGCGAGCTCCTCGCCTGCGAATTGGAGAAACTCCTCGTCCCAGATGCCCCAATAGCCGTCGAAAGCTCCGGTGCCGTGTTCGGCCTCGTAATCCTCGCGGCTGACCAGCCGGTCGATACCCGCCGAGCGGGCGTAGGCTCCGAAGCCCATCGAGCCGTGTTCCGATCCGCAGAAGAAAGCCGTGGAATAACCTTTCGCGGCCAGCATCGCCGGGAGCTGGCGGCTCGGACCGAGCGACTGGGGCATCAGCACGAAGGGGGTGCGCAGCGACGGGATGCTGCCCAGCACCGAAGGCATGGCCTGGATCGAGCGCGTGCCGTTGGCATACATGCGGCGGAAGCACAATCCCTCGCGCATGAGCGAATCGAGGAAGGGCGTGAATCCCTTTTGCGGCAGGTCGGCATAAAGCTCCGGGCACAGAAGGGCCGAATGTTCGGCGGACATGCTCTCTAAGATGAAGATCATGACGTTGCGGCCCTTCAGAGAGCCCGCTTCGGCTCCGGATATCCCGGGCAGGGAGTCCGTTTCGTCGGGACGTTCGGCCGGCCGATGCACGGGCGAGAAACGCCGTTCGAGCTCTTCGGGATCGAAATATTTGCGGTAGCTGACCTTCCCGGCGCTTCCCACGGTGCGCAGGATGCAGAAGGGATTGCTCAGGATAAGGTTCGCGCGGTTGCCGTCCGCCGTGTAGAGCAGTGCGTTGGAGAGCGTGATCGGCCGCGTCATGCGGGTCATGCCGCCGCGGACTCCCGCGATGCAGAGCCCCGCAGCGACGAGCAGCAGGGCTGCGCCGCCGCCGTAGTAGGTCCAGGGCCCGCGCAGCAGACTCTCCTCGCGGACCTTGCGTCCGTACCCCCGTGCCAGCAGCACCGTGAAGGCTGCGGCGACGAGTGCCAGGTACCAGTTTTCGACGAGGAATTTGCCGACGAGTTGCAGCGAGTTGTCGTTCCCGGCGAAGAAAATCTCCTCGGCCGTGAAACGCTTCTGCGTATAGCGGAAATAAACGCAGTCCGCGAGGTTCGTCGCGACGATCAGCAGGGCGTTGACCGCGACGTAATAGACGTACATCGTCGTCCGATACCACGCTTTTTCGCGCACGTGCAGCGGCAGGAGCGACAACAGGACGAACGCCCCGTCGGCGTAGACCACCGAGGCGGTGTCGAAGCGCAAGGCACCGCGCAGCAACGCCGCAGCCTCGGACCACGAGAGCGGTCCGAGGAGCTGTGCGTTGTAGAGGTAGAACACCGCGCGGCAGAGCAGCAACACGACGTAGAGCAGTGCGATGCGCCGCAGAAGCATCCCCAGCGGGGTATGGAACAGGCGTTTCATTCCGAGGTTCCGGCTGCGGCTCTATTCGCAGGCCTTCAGCGACATGTCGAGCGACTTGATCTGGTGCGTGAGGGCGCCGACCGAAATGAAGTCCACGCCGCATTCGGCGTAGTCGCGCAGGTTTTCGAGCGTGATGCCGCCGCTCGATTCGGTTTCGCAGCGTCCGGCGACCTTCTCGACGGCCCGGCGCGTCATTTCGGGGGTGAAGTTGTCGAACATGATGCGGTCGACACCCCCGGCGGCGAACACCTCGTCGATATTCTCCAAGGTGCGGACCTCGCATTCGATGGGGATATTCTTACCCTTGGCCGCGAGATACTCGCGGGCGCCGCGGATGGCGTTGCCGATGCCTCCGGCGAAGTCGATGTGGTTGTCCTTCAGCAGGATCATGTCGAACAGACCCATGCGGTGGTTCTCGCCGCCGCCGATCTTCACGGCCATCTTGTCCAGCACGCGCATGCCGGGCGTGGTCTTGCGCGTGTCGAGCACCTTGGTGCGGAGCCCTTCGAGCCGGGCGACGTAGACGGCCGTCTGGGTCGCTACGCCGCTCATGCGCTGCATGATGTTGAGCAGGATGCGTTCGGCCTGCAACAGCGAGCGCAGACGTCCTGAGACGTAGAACGCCACGTCGCCGGGTTTCACGCGGTCGCCGTCCCGGAGGAGCTGCTCGAACTGCATTTCGGGATCGAGGCGCCGGAGTACGAGTTGCGCGATCTCGATGCCGGCGATCGTGCCCTCCTGCTTGCACAGCAGGCGCATGCGGCCGTGTTCCTCGGCGGGAATGCAGCAAAGCGACGTATGGTCTCCGTCGCCGATATCCTCCTTGATGCACAATTCGATCAAGGCGTCTACGAAAGGTTTGTATTCGGGTTTCATCGTTCTGTAATTGATTATGTCGTTTCTGTCTCTTGTCTCTAACGTCCGAATTGCGGTTTAATTGTCTGCGGACGCTGTTTTTCGCGCGTTTATCGGGCGATGGTCCCCGTGAAGACGGCGCGGTGGTCGAGCCGTTCGTCCCCGACCGGAATCTGCGGATTGCGACAGGTGAAGGCGACGCGCAGTTCCGATCCCGACTCGGCGAACGAAGCCTTGAAATCGAGAATCTCGAACGCCTCGTAGGGTTTGCCGCCGATGTAGGGAACGATGGGCGTCGCCGTGCTGACGATCTCGTATATTCCTCTTTTCGATTCGCTCAGCGTGCGCAGCTCCGGCAGTACGATCGTCAGCGACATGCGCATCGTTTCGGCGAACCGGATTTCGTGCAGCGTCAGGTTGAAGGTGCCGTTTTCCGCTTCGCTCATTTCGTAGCGGGCCTCCTCCATGCGGAACGGTGCGGCATCGGGGTCGTTATTGCTCGTTACGGTGAGCTGCCCCGTGTAAACCGCCGAGGTGGTCAGCGGACGGTCGTCTTCGGTGTTGCAGGCCGTGGCAGCCGCGAGCGCGAGCAGAAGCATCAGTTTTTTCATGGAAGTCGATTATTTGCAGGTTTGTAGATGAATGTGCAGGGTGATTCCGAATCGGCGGGGTTTTCCGCGCTGGACGAACTCGTTGTCCATCGATTTGAAGTAGAAGACGTCGTAACGGCCTCCGGCGAGGTTGCGGCCCCAGAAATCGAGCGAGTAGCGAGCGTGCTCCAGGCGTACCGAGGCGTCCAGCAGGGCGTAGAAGGGTTGGCGCCGGGTGTTGCTCTCGTTCCAGCAGATGGGGCCGGTGCCGCGCATTCCGGCATGCAGCACCACGTCGCCCAGTATCCCGACGCCCGTCGCAAGGGTCCACGTCGCCCCGGCCGAAAGCGTGTGCTGCGGAGCGTAGGGGATGCGGTTGCCGCGGTAGTCGACCCGCAGGTAGGTGCCGTCGGGCTGTTTCTCCCGGTTTTCGTAGCGGCGGAAGCGGGCGTCGGTGTAGCCGTAGGCCAGGTCGAGGCTCACGGCGCGGTGGGGGATGATCCGCAATGCCAGCTCGGCGCCGCGGCTGCGTGTGCGTCCGGCGTTGGTCATCATCCGCCCGGTGGTCGTCCCTTCCGGGAAGACGGTGAGCTGCTGATCGCGGCAGTCGATCCAGAACAGGGCGAAGTCGCCCCGCACGGCACCCTCCATGCAGGAGAAGTGGCCGCCCAGTTCGTAGTTCCAGCTGTATTCGGGGCGGTAGCTTACGACCTGATCGGCATCGTAAGAGGTTCCCATGCCCGAGATGCGTTGCATCATCGTCTGCTGTAACAGGTCGGAAAACATCTGCGTGTTGAATCCTCCGGCCTTGTAGCCCTTCGCTACGGAGAGGTAGAGGTTGCGTCCGCTGTCGAAGTCGTAGAGCACCGAGAATTTCGGGAGTACCTCGGTGAACGACTGCCGCAGGCAGTCGTCGAGGTCGATCGCCACGGGGTAATGGGCCGTCGTGCCGTCGAGGCGGTTGGTGGCCGTGTAGCCGCTGCGGGTGGTGCTGCGGTAGTCGAGACGAGCCGATTCGTAGTCGAAGCGCACCCCGGCGGTCAGGCGCCAGTGCCCTGCCGAGAGGGTCGATTCGTGGTAGAGGGCACCGCCCGCCGTCGGGTTCGTGAAATCGCTTTCGAGCAGCAGCCGGTCGTCGTCCCACGCGTCGTAGGAGTATTGCGGATCGTTGGCGTTGGCGTTCTTGAGGATCAGCTCCTCGATGCCCGTTCGCTTGAACTCCACGGGAGCTTCCATCGACGAACTGCGGTAGAAGCCGAAGACGCCCAGCAGCCAGCCGTAGCGGCGCCCGCCGCGCGAACGGAAAACGACGTCCTCCGTCACGGCATGTTCGCGGCGCGCCTGGCGGAGCGTGAAGTAGCTCAGGGGCAGGAAATCCTGGTCGAGGGCCATTTCGTCGTCGGAATACTGGTAGGCCGTGATGGCCGATACGGAGTAGCGTGCGGCGTCGTAGCGTACGGTCAGTCCGTCGCCGAGGGTCGTGCGGCGGTAGGTCGAGGGGTCGTCGTAGCGGATTTCGCCCGGGCGGACGAGCGTATTGCCGGCCTCGTCGTGCTTCTCCTCGCCGACGTAGGCGTAGGGATATCCTCCCTGGTCGAGCCACGAGCAGGAGAAGGTATTTTCGACGTGCAGTCCGCGGCCGTTGCGCCACTGGAATTTCCAGCGGCCGCCCTGCGTGCGCTCGTCGTCGCAGCGTCGTCCCGTGGCGCGGTTCTCGAAAAATCCGTCGCACGAAGCGCGGTAGGCCGCCAGGCTCATCCCCAGGTCGGGCCGGAGCTTGAAGTAGACCGAGGCGCGGTAGCGCTGCGTATTGCCGCTGCCGTATTCGGCCATCAGCCGCAAGCCTTGGTAGGAGAGGGGCGAGAGGGTGTAGACGTTAATGACGCCGCCCATCGTGTTGCGGCCGTAAAGGGTCGACTGGGGGCCCCGCAGCACCTCGATGCGCTCGGCGTCGGCGATCTCCGTGTCGAAATTGTCCTTGCTCAGCACCGGAACGTTGTCGACGTTGAGCCCCACGACGGGCTGGTCGATGCGGGCCCCGAGGCCGCGCACGTAGATCGAGGCGGTCATGCGCGATCCGTAGTCGGGGATGTGGAGGTTGGGAACGCGCTGCGAAAGCTCCTTGAGCGCATGGACGCGCTGCCGCCGGATGTCGCGCACGCCGACGACGGTGGAGGCTACGGGCTGCGCTCGCAGCACGGGACCCTGCTTGATGGCCGTGACCTGCACGCGGTCGATGCGGATTGTCGTGTCGGAGGCGGGGCGGGCTTCGTGCGCCGAGACGGCTTGCGCGCCGTCGGGCCGTCGGGCGTACGGATATGCGTCTGCGGCCGCCGCGCCGAGCGGCAGCAGGCAGAGTGTCAAGAGGTACAGCCGGCCCGATGCGTTCATGAATTCCCGTTTTCGTCTGCAAAGTAACCAAAATATTTCGGTTCGTGCAATCCTCATAAATGAGGAGCGGGCGATCGGAAGGAATAAAAATCGAATGACGTAAGAATTTTAACCTCCGAAACGTTGCAGGTAACGAATATTTCGTTATCTTTGCATCCGGTGAAATTGGTTAGCCAATTTCGAGCTCCGGAAAATAACCGAATACTAAAACCGAAATACGATGAAAACTAATTACGAAATTCGCTACGCGGCTCATCCCGAGGATGCGAAACATTACGACACCGCGCGCCTGCGCCGCGACTTCCTGATCGAAAAGGTCTTCGCTGCCGACGAGGTGAACATGGTATACTCGATGTACGACCGTATGGTCGTGGGCGGTGCGATGCCCGTGGCCGAGGAGCTGAAGCTCGAAGCCATCGATCCGCTGAAGGCCCCCTATTTCCTGACCCGCCGCGAGATGGGTATTTACAACGTCGGCGGTCCGGGTGCCGTGAAGGTCGGCGATGCGGTTTACGAACTCGACTACAAGGAGGCGCTCTACCTCGGTTCGGGCGACCGCGAGGTCTATTTCGTCAGCAAGGATGCGGCGAACCCCGCCAAATTCTATTTCAACTCGCTGACGGCACACCGCAATTACCCCGACAAGAAGGTCACCAAAGCCGATGCCGTCGTGGCGCACATGGGTTCGCTCGAAGGTTCGAACGACCGTAATATCAACAAGATGCTCGTCAACCAGGTGCTTCCGACCTGCCAGTTGCAGATGGGTATGACCGAACTGCTTCCGGGCAGCGTGTGGAATACGATGCCCGCGCACGTACACTCGCGCCGCATGGAGGCCTATTTCTATTTCGAGGTGCCCGAAGACCAGGCCGTTTGCCACTTCATGGGCGAGGTCGACGAGACGCGCCACATCTGGATGCGCGGCGACCAGGCCGTGCTGTCGCCCGAGTGGTCGATCCACAGCGCCGCAGCTACGCACAACTATACCTTCATCTGGGGTATGGGCGGCGAGAACCTCGACTACGGCGATCAGGACTTTTCGAAGATCACCGATCTGAAGTAAAATCACGCAATCGGCCCGGCCGACCGCATCGGTTCCCCGTTCTCGGGGACCGGATAGGAGGGGTATTGTGCGTCGGCCGGCCGATTTTCAGTTCGTAGCATTACGACGGATAAACAATCTTCAATAAATCATAACAATGGTAAACTTTTCTTTGGAAGGTAAGGTAGCCCTCGTAACGGGTGCCTCCTACGGAATCGGATTCGCCCTCGCGACGGCTTTCGCGCGTCAGGGCGCCAAGATCGTCTTCAACGACATCAAACAGGAACTCGTAGACAAAGGTCTGGCCGCCTACGCCGCCGAAGGCATCGAGGCCAAGGGTTATGTCTGCGACGTCACGAACGAAGAGCAGGTCAACGCTCTGGTGGCTCAGATCGAAAAGGAGGTCGGCGTGATCGATATCCTGGTCAACAACGCCGGTATCATCAAGCGCATTCCGATGTGCGAAATGACCGCCGCCGAGTTCCGCCAGGTGATCGATATCGACCTCAACGGTCCGTTCATCGTTTCGAAGGCCGTCATTCCCTCGATGATTAAGAAGGGCCACGGTAAGATCATCAACATCTGCTCGATGATGTCGGAGCTGGGCCGCGAGACCGTTTCGGCTTACGCCGCAGCGAAGGGCGGTCTGAAGATGCTCACGCGCAACATCGCTTCGGAGTACGGCGAGTATAACATCCAGTGCAACGGTATCGGCCCGGGTTATATCGCCACGCCGCAGACCGCGCCGCTGCGCGAGAAGCAGCCCGACGGTTCGCGCCATCCGTTCGACGCCTTCATCGTAGCGAAGACCCCCGCAGCTCGCTGGGGTACGCCCGAAGACCTGATGGGTCCCGCCGTGTTCCTCGCTTCGGAGGCCTCGAACTTCGTCAACGGCCACGTGCTCTACGTCGACGGCGGTATCCTGGCTTATATCGGCAAACAGCCCAAATAAGCCCTTCGATCCCCGATTTGCGGACGGCTGCCGAAAGGCGGCCGTCTGTTTTTTGGATGTTAAGGGGGAATGGTTTTTCACGGTGTCCGGCAATAGTAAAGTAGCCGTTCTGTGGAGGACGAGTCGCGGCCTGCGGGGCAGGTATAGCGAGCCTCTGCTCGGGGAGGCTGCGGCTCGCCCCGCTAAGAGCGGGGTTTTAGGATTGATTTTGTAGTAAGAACGATCATCTTCGGCGGCTGGGCCGGTCGCGCTAAAAGCGCGAGCCGGCCGAAGATGGCAAGACTCCGTCTTGCGGTTTGCGGCCCTGCAAAGCCAGCAGTTCTGAACCGGGCAATTCTTAATTGCTCCGGCTTTTAGCTGGGCAGCCGGGGGCGTCGCATCGAAGATGCGAGCCGCCGAAGATGCAACGCCCGAGGCGTTGAGGGTGCAAGCGAAACGTGAAATTGTGTAACCCGTGCGGTTTTCAGAGCCCCCGACTCTTATTCGATCGTGCGGAAAAGCTGTGAAATAATTTGGCGTTTCGATCCGAAAGTCGTAACTTTGTTTCGGCGGTTTCATCGACCTTGCAATTCGGAGTATGAAATCGGTCGCCGTACGGACCGACTGAAAACGCCCCTGAACCGGACTATTACCTAAAACAAAAATCTATGAAGCATCTTTTACGCTGTATCGCCTTGTTGTTAGTCGCCGCGCCGGTGTGGGCCGACAACCCGAAAGCCGATGAAAAAGCGGTCGTTACGGTCGGAAATGCCCGTTTTACGGTCTTAACCCCGCAGCTCGTCCGCATGGAGTGGAGCGCCGACGGCCGGTTCGAGGACCGCGCGACCCTCACATTCGTCAACCGCGAACTTCCGGTTCCGGAATTCAAAGTTAGCGAAAGTAAATCGAAACTTACGATCCGCACCTCCGCCCTGACGCTCACGTATCTCAAAAACGGCCGGTTCTCGGCGGATAATCTCAAGGTCGTCTTCGCGCTGAACGGCAAACCCGTGACCTGGACTCCGGGCATGGAGAATCCCCAGAATCTTATGGGTACGACCCGCACGCTCGACCGCTGCGACGGCAATAAACTGGGCCGCGAGCCGATGGAGCAGGGATTGCTGTCGCGTGCGGGCTGGAGCCTGGTGGACGACAGCGAGCGCCACGTGCTGCGTGCCGACGACTCCGCCTGGAAGGAGTGGGTAGAGACGCGTCCCGAGGGCGACCGGCAGGACCTCTACCTGTTCGCCTACGGCCACGATTATAAGCAGGCGTTGGCCGATTACCAGCTCGTTGCGGGACGTTCGCCCCTGCCCCCGAAATATGTCTTCGGATATTGGTGGAGCCGCTATTGGCAGTACTCGGACAACGAATTCGTCGACCTGGTTCAGAAAATCAAGTCGTTGGATATTCCCATCGACGTGTTGATCGTCGACATGGACTGGCACGAGACCTGGGGGCTGCGCAGGAAGGATTCGCCCAAGGACGAATACGGCCAGCGCATCGGCTGGACGGGTTATACGTGGCAGAAGGAGCTGTTCCCCTCGCCGGCCAATTTCCTCCGGTGGACTGAGAACGAGCAGCTGAAAGTCGCGCTCAACCTCCATCCGGCTTCGGGCATCCAGCCCTACGAGGATGTTTACGACGCCTTCACGAAGGAGTACGGCTGGACCGAGAAGGGCAAGAGCGTACCGTTCCATATCGACGAACGCAAGTGGGCCGATACCTATTTCAAGACCGTGCTCGAACCCATGGAGCGCGACGGCGTGGATTTCTGGTGGCTCGACTGGCAGCAGTGGATGGAGTCGAAATACACCCCGGGACTGTCGAATACTTTCTGGCTCAACCACACCTTCTTCCACCACGCGGCGCAGCAGAATCCCGGTTTGCGCCCCTTCATCTACCACCGTTGGGGCGGTCTGGGCAGCCACCGCTACCAGCTGGCTTTCTCGGGCGACACCTTCGCTACCTGGGCGACGCTTGCGTTCCTGCCTTATTTCACGGCGACGGCTTCGAACGTCAACTACGGTTATTGGGGCCACGATATCGGCGGCCATATGTTCCATGCCGATCAGAAGCACACCGATCCCGAACTTTACACCCGTTGGTTGCAGTACGGCGTCTTCACCCCGATCTTCAAGACCCATTCGACCAAGGATCCGCGCATCGAACGCTATCCGTGGCTCTTTCCCGAACAGATGTTCGTCATGCGCGATGCCATCCGGTTGCGCTATACGCTCGCGCCTTATATCTATAACGCTGCGCGCAAGAACTACGATACGGGTGTCGGCATGTGTCGTCCGATGTATTACGACTATCCCGAGGTCGATGCGGCTTATGAAACGCTCGAACAGTTCCTTTTCGGCGACGATATCCTCGCTACGGCCATCGTCGAACCCGCCGACAGCGTGACGGGGCTGGCTTCGCGCCGCATCTGGTTCCCCGAGGGCAACGACTGGTACGACTGCGCTACGGGGGCGATGTACGAGGGCGGCACGACGCATACGCTGCGCTATAAGCTCGCCGAGAATCCCTGGTATGCCAAGGCCGGAGCGATCCTTCCGATGAATCCCGCTACGGTGAAGAACCTTCAGCAGCCGTGCGATACGCTCGTCGTGACCTTCATTCCCGGAGCCGACGGTGAACTGAACCACTACGAGGACGACGGCATGAGCCAGCAGTACGACCGTACGTTTGCCACGACCCGCATCACGAAGCAGCAGGAGGGCAAGACGGTCCGTGTGCGCATCGCGGCACGCGAGGGCAGCTACGAGGGCGCTCCCGAGCGCCGCAGCTACGAACTGCGCTTTCCCGCGACCTTCCCGCCGCAGCGCGTGACGGTCGATGGCGTGGAGTATCCCTACGCCCGTTTCCCCAAGGCCGGCGAATGGGGCTATGACGCTTACACGCTCGCCCCTGTGGTCTATGTGCGTCCGACGGCTTGCGATAAGGCGCTCGACGTGGTGTTGACGCTGGACGATTACGCCGTGGAGCATGCTGCCGACCTCTATGGCAAAAGCGGCGTATTCAAACGTTGTGTCGATCTGACGGTGGAGTTCAAGACCGAGCAGGGAGCCCACGGCGAAACCTATCTGCTGCTTCCCGAGGAGTATCTCCGGGTGTCGCAGTGCCCGAATTTCATCCAGGAGGAGCCGCAGCGTATCGCGGAATTCCTCGGAGCCTACGAGCAGAACAAAGCGAAACTTTTCGAAAAGACCGATTCGATGACCATTATCGGCGAACGGTTCAAACGCCGTCTGCGCGAATCGATCGAGAGCGTGGAGTAAGCGTACGGTTTGCGTCCGACGGTATTTTCGGGGCTGCCTTTATCGTAGGGCGGCCCCGTTCGTTATGCGGAGTCGGTGCGGTCGGAATTTTGAGGCTATTGAAGATGCTTCCACTCGGCAATACCCAAATAAATTTGGCATTGCTCTCGCTTATTCGCACTTTGGCTTCGTCGAAGATACTCCCGCTCGGCAATGTTCAAATAAATTTGCCATTGCCCTCGCTTATTCGCACTTTGGCTGCGCCGAAGATACTCCCGCTCGGCAATGCCCAAATAAATTTGGCATTGCCCTCGCTTATCCGTATCTTTGTCAACCGAAACTTTTGAACTCGCGTCGTTTGCAGCGACTCTCAAAACCGACCTTCTATGAATTATCGAAAAATAGCGAACGGCCTTTCGTGGATGCTGCATCCTTTCTTCCTGCCGTTGTATCTGATGCTCGTATTGCTGACTCTCACGGCTTTCGCGCATTATTCGCCCGGGGCGAAGTTCTATCTGCTGTGGGTCGTCGTGCTCTATACGATCATCATTCCCATGCTGGCGCTGGGGGTGTTGCGCTCGTTGGGTCGAATCTCGGACTACATGATCCGCGACCGTCGCGAACGGTTGCTGCCTCTGTTGATCGGTGCGATCTGCTACGTGCTGTGCGCCGTGACGATCGCCAGACTCCCGTCGGCGGTCTTCCTGCGCAAATTCATGATCGCGGCGGCCTGTTGCGAGACGATGTGCCTGCTGGTGTCGACGCGCTGGAAGATCAGTCTGCACCTGACCGGAATGGGAGCTGCCGTGGCGATGCTCGTCGTGATGAATGTCGTCGGGGTCGGTAATATGTTGATCCCTTTGACGGTCGTGATCCTGCTCTCCGGGGCGCTCGCTTCGGCACGGCTCTATCTGGGGTGTCATACTCCGCTTCAGATCGCCGCCGGATTTTTCGGCGGTTTCGCCGTTACGACTCTTGCGGTGTTGTTCTTCTGACGGAATTTTCCATTTCGAGAAACCATACTCTTTATCAGTATTGAGGCAAAGTCTTGTCATTTTCGGCGGTTCGTGCTTTCAGCGCGACCGGCCCAGCATGAGTTTTCCGCAAACTGCGGTCTTATTCTTCGCATAAAAAACCTCCCACCGAATGGCGGAAGGTTCGTGTGAAGTCGCGTGAAGCGCCTCGATTAAACGCAGCCCTGGGCGAGCATGGCGTTGGCGACCTTCATAAAGCCGCCGATGTTGGCGCCGACGACGTAGTTGATATATCCGTCCTCTTGCGTGCCGTAGCGGACGCAGACTTCGTGGATGTTGCGCATGATGGAGTGCAGACGGGCATCCACCTCCTCGGGCGTCCAGACCAGACGCATCGAATTCTGCGTCATTTCGAGTCCCGAAGTCGCTACGCCGCCCGCATTGGCCGCTTTACCCGGGGCATAGAGCAGCTTGTTCTGCTGGAAGACACGGATCGCCTCGGGTGTCGAGGGCATGTTGGCACCCTCGGCCACGCACATGCAGCCGTTGCCGACCAGCGCGCGTGCATTCTCCTCGTTGAGCTCGTTTTGCGTGGCGCAGGGCAGCGCGATGTCGCACTTCACGCCCCACGGACGCTCTCCGGGGTAGTAGGTGGCCGACGGATAGCGGTCGGCGTATTCGCGGATGCGGCCGCGGAAGATATTCTTGAGCTCCATGACGTATTCGAGCTTCTCGGCGTCGATGCCTTCGGGGTCGTAGACGTAGCCCGACGAATCGGAGAGTGTCACGACCTTGGCTCCCAACTGGGTCGCCTTCTCGCAGGCATATTGGGCGACGTTGCCCGATCCGGAGATGCAGACCGTCTTGCCCTCGAAGCTCTCGTTGCGCGTGGCGAGCATCTCCTGGGCGAAGTAGCAGACTCCGTAACCCGTGGCTTCGGGACGCAGCGGACTGCCGCCCCAGTCGCGGCCTTTGCCCGTGAGCGTGCCGGTGAACTCGTCGCGCAGACGCTTGTACTGGCCGAACAGGAAGCCGATTTCGCGTCCTCCGACGCCGATGTCTCCCGCCGGAACGTCCGTATCCTGACCGATATGGCGCTGGAGTTCGGTCATGAACGACTGACAGAATTTCATCACCTCGTTGTCCGATTTACCCTTGGGGTTGAAGTCCGAACCGCCTTTGCCGCCGCCCATGGGCAGGGTCGTCAGGCTGTTCTTGAAGGTCTGTTCGAAGGCCAGGAACTTCAGGATCGAGAGGTTGACCGAGGGGTGGAACCGGATGCCGCCCTTGTAGGGGCCGATGGCGCTGTTCATCTGCACGCGGTAGCCGCGGTTGATCTCGATTTCGCCCTTGTCGTTGAGCCAGGGCACGCGGAAGATGATGACGCGCTCGGGTTCGGCGATACGCTCCAGAATCTTCATCTTCTGCAATACGGGGCTGGCCGTGATGTGGGGGGCGAGCGACTCGGCCACTTCGCGTACGGCCTGGTGGAATTCGGGTTCGCCCGGGTTGCGGGCGATGAGGCGGTTCATGAAATCCTCGACGTACTGTTTCTCTTGTTCTGTCATAGCGGGATGCTTTTGGATGTTCGTTTTCGAGGACTAAAAGTAGCCTTTTTATCGTTGTTTTACAACTTCTTTAAGAATTTGGTAAAATATTTTACGATATTCCGGTGCCGAAAAACTTACTGTCAGGCGTTGCGGAGGCCTGTACGACTGTCTGTTCGTAACGAAAAATGACGGATTCTGCGCGAATCCGTCATCGGAAAAAGTTATCAAAAAGATATCGACAATTGCGAAAAGCAGCTCCCGGAAGCCTTTTTCTTCCGGAAATGCCGCTATTTTTCGAACTCGAAGCCGAGGTAGACGTTCTCGTATTTCTTGAGCAGTGTCGCGACGCTCGACAGCGATGAAATCTTGCTGCTTACGGCCGTAACCATGTCGACGAGTTTCGTCACCGGGAAGACCAGTTGCAGGTCGGTGCCGCTGATGTAGGCGTGGCCCGGTACCGAGCCCAGGTTGTGTTTGCCTTTGGCGAAGTGGAGGGTGATTACGTGGGTCGAGGCCTCGAATTCGTAGGTCCCGGTGAGCTGCCGGGTGCCGAAGGTCGCCGTGAAGGCTCCTTCCTGTTCGAAGACGAAGGTGCAGGCTCCGGGTTTGATGCCGGCCAGCTGGTAGGCTTTCTCCAGCTTCGGTGTAACGGTCGTTTCGATGGCCGAGGCGCCTAAGTCGCTGGCCAGGTCGCCGCCTTCGAATTTGACGCCGGGACCGGTGTAGTTCCAATTGCCGACGATGGCGTATTGGGTCAGTTTGCCGTCCGTGGCTTTGTCGACGACCGTCGAAGCGGCCTTTTTCAGTGCGTCCTTCCAGTCCTGCGCCTGGGCGGCGGTTGCGCCGAGCAGCAGGGCGGCGGCAAGGAGCGTTGCGGTTTTCTTCATGGGTTTCGTGTCTTTCGATTCGTTTGTGTTTATTCCAGTTCGGCGAGCCACATGGCGGCCGCAGCATCCGAGGGCATGCGCCAGTCGCCGCGGGGCGAGAGGGCTACCGAGCCGACCTTCGGGCCGTCGGGCATGGCCGAACGTTTGAACTGCTGCGAGAAGAAGCGGCGGATGAAGACCCGGAGCCAGCGTTCGATCGTGGCGCTGTCGTAACTTCCGGCGAAAGCCTGCTCGGCGAGGAAGAGAATCTTCGCGGGTCCGTAGCCTGCGCGCAGGAAGTTGTAGAGGAAGAAATCGTGGAGCTCGTAGGGACCTACCAAATCTTCGGTCTTTTGGGCAATCTTTCCGTCGGCATCGGCGGGCAGCAGTTCGGGGCTCACGGGGGTATCCACCACGTCGAGCAGTGTCGCGCGTGTTGCGGCATCGGGTTCCGTGTCGGCGGCCCATTGCACCAGGTGGCGCACGAGGGTCTTGGGCACCGAGGCGTTGACGCCGTACATCGACATCTGGTCGCCGTTGTAGGTCGCCCAGCCGAGGGCCAGTTCCGAGAGGTCGCCCGTGCCGATCACCAGTCCGCCCGTCATGTTGGCCACGTCCATGAGAATCTGCGTGCGTTCGCGCGCTTGGCAGTTCTCGTAGGCGGCCGAACGGTCCGCGGGATCGAGGCCGATATCGCGGAAGTGTTGCAGGCAGGCGTCGCGGATCGGAATCTCGCGGATCGTGACGCCCAGGCCGCGCATAAGTTCCAGCGCATTATTATAGGTGCGGTCCGTGGTGCCGAATCCGGGCATGGTGATGCCGATGATTCCGCTGCGGTCGAGACCCAGCTTGTCGAAGGTCCGCGCGGTGACCAGCAGCGCCAGGGTCGAATCCAGACCGCCCGAAATGCCCACTACGGCGCATTGGCAGCCCGTGTGGGCCAGACGTTGGGCCAGTCCGTGCGACTGAATCTGGAAAATCTCCTCGCACCGCTCGTTGCGGTGTGTCGGGTCCTGCGGGACGAAGGGGTGCGGATCGACCGAACGGTCGAGCGCCGCGGAGCGCAGTCCCTCGGGGACCTCCATTTCGATCACGGTGTTCTCCGTCGCTGCGGCGTTCATACGGAACGAGGTGTTGCGGCGCCGCTCGAAATCGATGCGCTCGATATCCACGTCGGCGACGACGAGCTGCTCCTCCATCGAGAAGCGTTCGGCCGTGCGGAGCAGGGCGCCGTTCTCCGCGATGAAGGCGTTGCCCGAGAATACCAGGTCGGTGGAGGATTCGCCGAATCCCGCCGAGCAGTAGACATAGGCTCCCAGGATGCGGGCCGACTGCTGGGCGACGAGCTGCCGCAGGTAGGCGTGCTTGCCGATGGATTCGGGCGAGGCCGAGAGGTTGAAGATCACTTGGGCGCCGTTCAGTGCCGTCTGCGACGAGGGGGGCATGGCGGTCCAAAGGTCCTCGCAGATTTCGATGCCGAACTCCGCGCCGCTGACGGCGAAGGTGAGGTCGGCGCCGAAATCGGCCTGTTGGCCCGCGACGTCGATCTGCTCGTCGGTGATCCCGGCGCCGGAGGCGAACCAGCGGTCTTCGTAGAATTCCGCGTAGTTCGGAATGTGAATCTTCGGAACGAC
Source organism: uncultured Alistipes sp. (assembly GCA_947573795.1). Lineage (GTDB taxonomy): Bacteria > Bacteroidota > Bacteroidia > Bacteroidales > Rikenellaceae > Alistipes. The sequence goes on from CANPHE010000033.1 coordinate 19,490, forward strand.
GCCCAGCACGCGGCCCTGGCTCATCACCACGGCGCAATTGTAGAGCGCCGAGCCGTGACGCAGCGGGGCTCCCGCGATGAGGGTCAGGGGCAACTTGCGCGTCGCGCGCACCAACTCTTCGAGGGCCGCATCGGCCGCGTCGAGCAGGGTCGGTTGCAGCAGCAGGTCGCCGCATGTGTAGGCCGTGACGGAGAGTTCGGGGAAAACGACGATCTCCGCGCCCCGCTGTGCGGCCTGCTCGGCCAGGGCGGCCATGCGCTCCGTATTGTAATCGCAGTCGCCGACGTGCAGATGCGGGATCGCCGCCGCGACTTTCAGAAATCCGTAATTGTCCACGTTAAAACGTTATTTTTTGTTCTTTTCGCAAAATGCGGTCTAAAAGACCGCGCGAGCCGTAGCCTCCCCCTGCGGAGGCTCGCTGCGCTCACCCCGCAGGCTACGTATCACCCTCAGCCGACTTTTCCGAATCGCTTATGCGGAATCGTTGTGCCGCTCCACGGTATCGGTTTAATTGCGCCCGCAAGCTGCAAGGCTGTGCCTTGCCATCTTCGGCGGCTCGCGCTTTCAGCGCGACCGGCCCAGCCGCCGAAGATGATCTTTTCCGCAAACTGCGATCTGGGGGATCGTGCAGTCCGCCGCCAGCGGCGAACCGTCCAGTTGCCGAAGGTGAAACGTTAAAAGTAGAAGGTTTTTACGATCACAGTCTGCAAAAGTACTTTTAACTTTTGACTCTTCACTGTTCATCTTGCAGCGGCGAGGCCTACTCCGCCCAGAGCGTCGCCAGGTTGAGAATCACCTGCCGGGCGCGCTCCATGGTCGTCAGGGAGCAGTATTCGAACTTGCCGTGGAAGTTCATGCCTCCCGTGAAGAGGTTGGGGCAGGGGAGTCCCATGAAGGAGAGCCGTGCGCCGTCCGTACCGCCGCGGATGGGCCTTACGAGGGGTTTCACCCCGGCCAGCTCCATGGCCCGCAGCGCCTTGTCGATCACCTGCGGATGGGGCTCGACCATCTTGCGCATGTTGAAATACTGGTCCTTGAGCGTCAGGGTCAGTACCTCGTCGCCGTATTTTTTCTTCAACAGGTCGACGGCCGCCCACATAAAGACCTTCTTCTGCTCGAACTTCTCGCTGTCGTGGTCGCGGATGATGTAGCTTACCGCAGCTTGTTCGACCGTGCCGTTGAAACCGACGCAGTGGTAGAATCCTTCGTAACCCTCGGTATACTGGGGTTTCTGATCGGCGGGCAGCAACGCCTGCAACTCGCAGGCCACTTCGATGGCGTTGATCATCTTGCCCTTGGCGTAGCCCGGGTGGACGTTGCGGCCCTGAATCTCGATCTTGGCGCTTGCGGCGTTGAAGTTCTCGTACTCCAGTTCGCCCTCCATGCCGCCGTCCACCGTGTAGGCGAAGTCGGCGCCGAAAGCCGCCACGTCGAAGAAGTCGACGCCGAAAGCCGCCACGTCGAAGAAGTCGACGCCGCGTCCCACCTCCTCGTCGGGGGTGAAGCCGATGCGGATCTTGCCGTGACGCACCTCCGGATGGCTGAGCAGATACTCCGCGGCGGTCATGATCTCGGCGACGCCCGCCTTGTCGTCGGCACCTAACAGGGTCGTGCCGTCGGTGTGGATGAGCGTATGTCCCCGGAAGCAGGCGAGTTCGGGGAAGTCCGCCACGCGCATCGTCAGGTGCCCGTTCAGAACGAGGTCGCCGCCGTAGTAGTTCTCCACGATGCGGGGCTTGACCTCCTTGCCGCTCATGTCGGGCGACGTGTCGACGTGGGCGATGAATCCGATCACGGGGGCCGTTTCGCACCCCGGCGTGGCGGGGATCGTTCCCATTACGTAACCGTACCGGTCCATCGTCACCTCGGTCATGCCGAGGGCCTCCATCTCGTCGCGTAGGGCTGCGAGCAGCACCTTTTGCTTCTCGGTCGAGGGGAATGTGGTGCTCTCCTCCGACGATTGGGTGTCGTAGGAGACGTATTTCAAAAAGCGTTCTTTGAGTTCCATAGTTCGTATGTTTATGGTGTCGAAACCTTTGTTGCGGGAATTCTTACTCCTCCTTCTTGGCTTGCAGCGTGTGCCAGCCGAAGTAGAGGATGATGGCTACGTACATCGCCAGGCCGGTCCATTCGGCGGCGTTCGACGAAGCCCAGCCCGAGAGATACCAGTCCACGCCGAGGAATTTGAGCACGGCGCTCACGACGCCCATCAAGGCGCCGCCTGCGATGAATCCCGAGGCGATGAGCGTGCCGCGGTCGAAACGCGCCTTGTTCAGCGCCTCGTCCTTCGAGCGGTTGGAGACCCACCAGGCGACCAGTCCGCCGACGACTAACGGAGCGTTGAGCTCCATGGGGATGAACATACCCAGTGCGAAGGCCAGGGCCGGGACTCCGATCGAGGTGAGCACCAGGGCCAGCGCCGCGCCGCAGAAGTAGAGCATCCAGGGGGTCTGGCCTCCGGTCATCAACGGCTGGATCACGGCGGCCATGGCGTTGGCCTGGGGTGCCACGAGGGCCCCTTCGCCGACGAATCCGTAGGATTTGTTCAGCACGATCATCACGCCTGCGACGGTCGCCGCTGCAACCAGCGTGCCGAGGAATTTCCAGGTCTCCTGCTTCTTGGGCGTCGTGCCGAGCCAGTAGCCGATCTTCAGGTCGGTGACGAAGCCTCCGGCCATCGAGAGGGCCGTGCAGACCACGCCGCCGATGATGAGCGCTGCGGTCATGCCCGTGGTGCCGCTCAGACCCACCGATACGAGTACCAGCGACGAGAGGATCAGCGTCATGAGCGCCATGCCCGACACGGGGTTCGTGCCCACGATGGCGATGGCGTTGGCCGCCACGGTGGTGAAGAGGAAGGCGATGACGAAGACGATCGCCAAAGCCGTGACGGACTGTACCCAGCCGTCGAGCAGGCCGAAGTGGAAGTATACGAAGACGCAGGCGAGCGTGGCGATCAGGATCGCGAGGATGCGCTTCATCGGGATGTCGAGCTGCGTGCGCTCCGCGGTCGTGCTTTGCTGCTTGCCGCCGCCCAGTTCCGAGACGGCGAGGCCTACGGCCTGGCGGATGATCGGCGACTGGCGCACGATGCCGATGATGCCGGCCATGGCGATGCCGCCGATGCCCAGCGGCTTGCCGATGAAGGCGAAGAGGTTCTCGGCCGTGAAGATGCGCGCAGGGTCGGCGACGATATCGGCGCGCGTGACGCCTAACATCGAAACCAGCGCCGCGGGGTCGATGGCGTCGGCCATCGAGCCGACGAGCGGCACGATCAGAAACCATACGAGGCACGAACCGGCGGTGATGATCATGGCGTATTTCAGTCCGATGATGTAGCCCAGACCCAGCACGGCGGCCGAGGTGTTGAGCGAGAAGACCACCTTGAACTTATCGGCCGCCATGGTGCCCCACGAGCAGATGCGCGTCGAGACCGCCTCGGTCCAGAGACCGAACGTGCCGACCACGAAGTCGTACAATCCGCCCACCAGACCCGCTACGGCCAGCAGTTTGGCCTGGTTGCCGCCCTTCTCGCCCGAGACGAGCACCTCGGTCGTGGCCGTGGCTTCGGGGAAGGGGTATTTGCCGTGCATCTCCTTGACGAAATATTTGCGGAAGGGAATCAGGAGCACGATACCCAGCAGACCGCCGAACAGCGACGAAAGGAACACCTGCCAGAAGGCGGCTTCCAGCCCGAGGATGTAGAGCGCCGGGAGGGTGAAGATCGCTCCGGCGACGATCACGCTCGACGAGGCGCCGATCGACTGGATGATGACGTTCTGCCCGAGCATGTTTTTCTTGCCCAGAACGTTGCCCACGCCCACGGCGATGATGGCGATCGGAATGGCGGCTTCGAATACCTGGCCGACCTTCAGTCCGAGGAGGGCCGCGGCGGCCGAGAAGATGACGGCCATCGCCACACCCATCGCGACCGAGTAGGGTGTTACCTCGCGCGGCGTCGACGAGGCGGGCATCAGCGGGGTGTACCGTTCGCCCGCTTTGAGTTCGCGGTAGGCGTTCTCGGGCAGTGATGTACGGTTGTTTTCCATGTGTTTTACGGTTTGTTCGATTGTTCTGTCGTTATTGTTTGCGGTAATTCCCGTCGGCACCGCGGCGATAGGTGTCTTCGCCCACCTGCACCCGGCCGCCGCCCAGGTCTTGCGTGACGTGGAGCGTGTTGCCGTTGCCGTCGCTCACGGTGTCGGAACCCGAACCGCCGCCGGATGTCACTCCGTCGGCCAGGGAGGAGATACCGCCGCCGGCCGTGAGGCCGAAGAGGATCACGAGCGTCCAGATGATGAATCCGCATTGGGTGAAAAGCTGCGGGACGAGCAGGATGAGGAACCATCCGAAGCATCCGATCGCCGCGAGAGCCAGGATTCCGAAGAGGTGGGCTCCCCGGCGGAAAGCCCAGACCATTTTGGTCCACATTTGGGCGACGATGCCGATCATGCTGGCCAGACCGATGATTCCGATCATACCTCCCCAGAATCCGACGTCGTTGATGTACCACAGCGACTCGTCGGGGTTCAATTGGTAGTAGAGCACCAGGGTCAGCGAAAAGAGGATCATCGACACTCCTCCGATCAGCTGCCAGGGGTCGTAGAAGGTCGTGCCGAGCTTTTCCAGACTATGGATGGCGAATATGGCCAGGACGAGCATGACCAGGAACATCCACAGAAAATGGTTGCGGGCCTTCATTTTATCGGGCGCCACTTCGCGCAGCAGAGCCCAGTATTCGCGCAGGCTTAGGTCCTGCTTGTCGGCGATCAGTTCGCCGGATTTCACCGTTTCGAAGGCTTCCATCTCGTCGAAATTGAACGGCGTGTCGGTTTCGACCACCTTCCCGTCGCGGATCAACCGGTTTTCGAACACGCTCCAATCCTTGTCGCGGTAGATCGTAACGACGTCGCCTTTGCGGAAGGTGTGGATCGGTGTCGAATCGGCGTCGATCAGTCGGATGGGGCGTGTCGCCCGGTATTGGGTGTAATATTGCTTGCCGTCTTCGCATCCGCAGAGCAGCGGCAGGGCGAGCAGACCGATGAGTAAGTTTCGTAGGAACATGGCTGGTTTCGTTTGGGTAGTGTTTCGGGTTCGATGTAATGGCGGAAGCGGGTCGGTCAACGGTTGTCGCCGCTGCCGTGGAGCAGGTTGCGCTGCATGCGCGAGCGGAGTTTGTCGACGTTCATCTGCGCCACTTCGTCGAGTTCGTAGCCTAAATCGCGCGAAAGCGTGGCGCAGTACCACAGCACGTCGCCGATCTCCTTGACGATTTCCAACCGTTTCTCGGGGGTGAACTCCTCGTGGGCGTCGCGGATCACCTTCTTCACTTTGTCGGCCACTTCGCCTGCTTCGCCCGTGAGTCCGAGCGTGGGGTAGATGATGCGGCGGTCATCGGGGTAAATCGCCGTTTCGAGGGCATGCTGCTGGTATTCGTTGAGTGTCATAGGTTTTGGAATTTACGGAGTATTCGTTCGCCGGAATTCCGTTCGGACGATCCGAGGCGGAATATCCGAGGGCGAAGATACGAAAATAATTCAGAAATGAGGCATTTCCGGCGGTTTCCGAGGCCGTGAAATGCGAAATTCCGTGTCGGCACGTGCGCCGTCGCTTCTTAGAACTGCTCCGGATCGACGTATCCGGCCGTGAGGGCGTAGAGCGTCAGTTCGGCCACGGAGCGCATGCCCAGTTTCTCGGCGAGGTTGCGGCGGTGGGTGATGGCGGTCGTAAGGCCGATATCGAGCTGCCGGGCGATCTGTTTGTTCGTGAATCCGCGGGCGACGAGGACGAGCACTTCGGCCTCGCGTTCGGTCAGCGGCGCGGTAGCGGCCGCTTGCGGTGTCGCGGGCAGCCGGTGGGCCGTGCGGTGGAGTTGCAGGAGGTCGTGCACGAGACGTTCCTCGCTCGTACCCACGTCGATGGCCCGCATCCCGGCGAAGGTTTGCGCGCTGCGGGTGTCGACGAGCAGGATCGTGCGGCGGATGCGTTCGCGGAAGAAGGCTTCGTGGGCCCGGAAAAGCGGTGCGGCGACGAAGTAGTGGACGAACCGTTCGGGGTCCGCCTCGACGAAGGCGTCGAAGTCGGTGAAGATCGCGACGTCGGCCGCGGGGATGATTTTCCCCAGGACGGACTTCAACCCGAGGCCCGTGAGAACGCTGGACGCCACGACGGCGATGCCGGGAGGTGCGGAGCGGTCATTCATGGTGGTAGGGTTCGTTGCGCAGGATGGTGAAGGCGCGGTAAATCTGCTCGGCGAAGATCGCCCGGACGATCTGGTGGGAGAAGGTCATGCGCGAGAGCGAGAGTTTGGCATCCGCGCGGGCGTAGACCTCCTCCGAAAATCCGTAGGGTCCGCCGATGACCATCACCAGACGTTTGACGCCGCTGTTGAGCCGCTTCTGGAGCCAGTAGGCGAACTCCACGGAGCGCATCTCCTCGCCCCGTTCGTCGAGCAGGACGACGTAGTCGCCGTCGGTGAGCTGGCGCAGGATGGCGTCGCCCTCGGCCGTGCGCTGCTGCTTGAAGGTCAGGTTGCGCGTGTTGCGCACGTCGGGCAGCGTCGTGATGGCGAATTTGCAGTAAAAATTCACCCGCCGGGCGTACATCTCGACCAGTGCGGCGACCTCCTTCGAGTCGGTTTTGCCGATAAGTATGAGTTCGAGGGTCAAAAGATCGGTGGTTTTCTGTGATTTAAATGCGTTTGTGGAGCGGTCTCGTTTCCGTTGACTGCTGTTGCTATGGCGCCACGCCCCGTCTCGGGAGGGCCGGAAGGTCTTTCGGTTTCGGTCAGAGGTCGCTGTTCCACTCGCCGGCGGCTCCTTCGTAGATCACCGGACGCGAGGGCTCCACCGATTTGAGCCATTCGTAGGCCTTATACATATTGTATCCGTTGCCCGAGGGACCGCCCAGTGCGTAGGCGATTACGCAGGTGAAGTTGCGCGAACGGTAGTACATCGCCTTGACGCGTTCGATGAATTCGTCGACACGGGCCGGGTCGTTGGCCGGAGTGCCGCCCACGCGGCGGTCGTCGCTGCCTCCGGCGTGGATGTTGGCGCGGTCGATGACGTAGAGTCCGATTTCGTCGCACAATTCGTAGAACCAAGCGGGCTGGGAATATTCCGGGCAGATGGTGTTCTTGCCCGCAGCTTTCAGCTTGCGCAGCTCGGCAGCTGTCGCCGTGCGGTCCGCCCCGGCGTTGAGGACCGCCGTCACGGGTACGATCTCTTTGCCCAGACGCATGATGCGGCCCTCTTGCAGTTCGGTTTTGCCGAAGCCGATGCGCAGGGGCATGTATTCTTTATAGGTGCCTTCGCGTCGTGTGAAAAGCATCACCTTGTAGAGGGGCGGGTTCTTTTTGTCGGCGCTCCACGTATTGGCGAAAGCGCCGTAGATGAAGGGCGAGAAACGTACCGTATCGACGCTCCGGCCGGGGATCGTCACCTCGCGCATGTCGAACTCGAGCAGCTTGCCTTGCGGCGAGTAGATGTCGTAACCGACAGTCACGGGCTCCTCGTAGTTGAAGCCGTTCTGTGCGATGATTTTCAGGTCGAGCATGCCGAAGTCGCGCCCTAAGGTGTCGGGCACGAGGGCGATTTCGAAGTCGCGGATCGACCGCTTGGTCTGGAAGTAAAGGTAGCTTTCCGAGAAGGCTTTGCGCATTGCGGGATCGGCGTTGAGTTCTTCGGCTCGGCTTTCGCGCAGTACGAGGCGGATGTCGTTGTCGCCCTGACGGATGAAGGGCGTGAGGTCGAAATCGGCCGGGGTGGCGGAATCCTCGACCTCGGCAACGGGTTGTCCGTTGACTTGCAGCGAATAGGCCGATCGGACGTTCTCCAGGTGCAGGAACACCAGGCCGTCGGTCCATTCGTAGGGAATCGCGACCTCGGCTCCTACGGTCAGGGAGGTGCCGTCCGTTGCGCTCACCGCGGGGGTGAAGGCGATATAGTGGCCGCCGTCGGCGCGCAGGCGCTGTTCGGCCTCGTGGCGCGTGTCGTAGGGCAAGGCCTGCGTGCGGTGGATGCGTGCGGTGTGCTGGACTGCTTGTTGTGCTGCGGCTTGCTGAGCGGCCGAGCCGGCCAGCAGAAGAGCCGTCAGAAGCGTTATCGTTCGTTTCATGGTGTAAAGGTACTTTTTTTTTGCGATTATACACCTTTGGCGTGCCAAGTTTTCGGGAAGCATTTTATTTATGCGAAAAATCATCTTCGGGGGCCGGGCGGGTCGTAGGCTGCGGGGCAAGTCTCGGTTTGCAGAAAAGAGTCATCTTCGGTGGCTGAGAGCGAGTCGTAGCCTGCGGGGTGAGCGAAGCGAGCCTCCGCCGGGGGTGGCTACGGCTCGCGCGATCTGGAAGATCGCAGT
>CANPHE010000034.1 GCA_947573795.1 uncultured Alistipes sp.
CGTTGAACACGTCGATGTTGATCTGGTCGAACGTGCGGCCCTGTTCGAGCAGCTCGCCGAGCGAGTTTTCGATATAGTCCTTGTAGGTGAGCTTGAGAATCGGTTTCTGCACGACGCCGCACAACCATACGACGGCCTTGCGCGTGAACTTCGGGGTCCAGTTGCAGGGGCCGACCATCCAGGGCGTCTGTTCGCGCGTGAGCAGCTGCGCGGCGTTTTCGTCGATCACCACTTCGATGTTGCCGTGCGACTGGAGGTGCGAAGCGGGCACCTGCGAAGTGATTTCGCCCTCGACGACCTTCTGGATGATCTGCGCCTTGTTTTCGCCCCAGGCGATCAGGACGATCTTGTCGGCGCGCATGATGGTGTCGATACCCATCGTGATGGCCATCTTGGGAGTGTTTTCCAGACCGAAGAAGGCCCCCGACTGGATTTTACGCGAGTTGTGGGTGAGCTGTACCAGACGCGTGCGCGACTTGGCATAGGAGCCAGGCTCGTTGAAGCCGATCTGCCCGTCCTCGCCCACGCCGATAATCATCAGGTCGATTTTGCGCACGGCGTGGTCGTACGAGGCGCAATACTCCGAGATGCGGTCTTTCGTCACCGTGCCGTCGGGGATATGGACGTTCTCGGGCAGGATGTCGATATGGTTGAGGAACTCCTCGTGGATGCGGTAGTTGCGGCTCTGCTGCTCGGTCGACTTGATCGGGTAGAACTCGTCGAGGCTGAAGACGGCCACGTTGCGGAACGAGATGAGGCCCTCCTTGTGACGCTTCACCAGCTCGCGGTAGAGACCCAGGGGCGTACGTCCCGTCGTGAGACCCAGGACGAACGGCTGCGACTCTTCGTAAACTTCGTTCGAGCAGTGGATTTCGTTGTACGTGCGGATCGCTTTGGCGATCATGTCGGCGACGTACTGCACGCCTTCGTACTCGTTTTCGTAAACCTTCGTGCGAATCTTCTCGTAACGGTGGATGATGTCCCGCGGAGCCGATTCCGCGATAAGCCCTCCGTCTTTGGGAAGTGAATACTTGTTGTTCATAGTTTATAGACGTTAATGCGTTATAGTCTTCTTTTGCGGTTTCCGGGGCCGGTTGCTGCGACTGATTGTAGTAACTCGCCGCCTTCGGCGTCGTTTGCAAATCCGACCCTCCCCTAAATCCCCTCCTCGGGAGGGGACTTGGTGCCGCTGCGCGGCAAAGCGGGTGGCTTTCGGTTCGGAGCCGTGTTTTTTGTGTTCTCTAGCAGTGCCCGGAGGCACTTGCCGCGGTCGCCGACCGACACTTGCCGCCTTCGGCGTCGCTTGCCTTCCCCTAAATGGGGATTCGGTGCCGCTGCGCGGCAAAGCGGGGTTGCTCTTGACTTCGGACCGTGCCTTTTAGAGCCGTCTTGCGGTTTCCGGGGCCGGTTGCCACGGCTCGCTGCCGTCAGCCCCCCCCTCGGTTATTGCTCGAATTTCACCGCGGCGAAAAATTCCGGACGGTGGAAATCGGGCTGCGGCGTGTCGATCGGCTGCCACGAGAGGAAGTGCGGGTGCGAGAGGTTGTCACCGCATTTGTAGAGGTTCATGCGGGCCTCCACGCCGCTCCAGTCCGTGATCCCGTGGCGGAAAAGCGCCTGCGGGGGAATGGCCAGCGTCAGCGACCAGCGGTTGTCGCCCTCGCGCTCGTCGAACGCCTCGGCGGGGTAGGTCGGATAGCGTTTCACCGAGCCCAGCACCTCGGCCGAGGCGGGTTCGGCGTCGGCTCGCGACGTGCGGGAGGCGAGCAGCATGCGTCCGATGGCGTTCGTCTCGAAGTTGTAGTAGCTCTTGCCGTCGGGCGAGATGAAAAATTCTACGCAGGAATCGGTCCAAACCGGCCCGTTGTCTTCGGTGACGTGCGCGGCGGTATAACGCTCCTCGACATCGAAGCGCAGCAGCAGCCGGTCGCCCGTGTGGAACATGCGGAACGCGACCTTCGGGGCGTACGGATACGCTGCGGGCCAGTTGCAGCAGGCGATCGCCGTAGCCGGAATCCCTTCGAAAGCCTTCTCCACGGCTGCGGTATCGTCGGGAGAGATGCCCGTTATTTTGCGTACTTCCATGACTATCTGTATTTTTCGGCCGTCTCGCGGACGATGCGGCACATTTCGGGATACTGCTCCTCCATGCTGCGCAGCAGGGCATACTGGGCATGCGTGCGGACGAGGTTGTGCTCCGGGTATTTGATCTTATAGTAGGTGTCGCCGTCGATGTAGTCCATCAGGAAGCGCAATACCTGTTCGTAGGTGATGTAGCGGGCCGAGAAAGCGAGGTAGTCGATTTCGGACTGCGCCAGTTGCTTGGCACGCTGCGACAGGTAGCCGTCGGTATAGGCCGCGAACATCTCCATCGACATGCTCACGCGCGTCAGGTCGCGATCGTCCTCGTCTCCCGTGTTGGTGTAGGAGCGGATGGCGTCGCCGAAGTCGTTGAGCGACGTGGAGGCCATCACCGTGTCAAGGTCGATGGCGCAGAGTACCTCGCCTTGCTTGTTGAAGAGGATGTTGTTGATTTTCGTGTCGTTGTGCGTGACGCGCGTGGGGATCGTGCCGTCTTCGACTTTCGACCAGAAGGCGAGCATCTCCTCGCGGCGCGACTCGATCCAGCCGATCTCTTCGGTGAGTTCGGCGACGCGGCCTGCGGCGTCGCGGGCTACGGCCTCGTCCCACTGTACGAAGCGGTGGCGGATGTTGTGGAAGCCTTTGATCGTCTCGGCTAAGGGCTCCGCGAAATCGGCCAGCTGAGCCTGGAATTTACCGATTCCTTCGCCGCCCTTGCGGGCCAGCTCCGGCGAATCGGCCTTGTTGTAGGCGATCGTATCGGCGATGAAGATCGTTACGGCCCAGTATTCGCCGTCGGTGTCGATATGGTAGAGCTTGCCGTCGGTGGCGGGGACTACGGTCATCACCTCGCGCCGCGGATCGCCTCCGGCGGCCACGACGACGCGGCGGATATGGTCGGTTACCTTGCGGATGTTTTCCATCATCGCCGGAACGTCCGGGAAGATATTTTTGTTCTTGCGTTGGAGGATGTAATCCGGAGCCTCGCCCTCGGTGCGGACGATGAACGTGTCGTTGATGAAACCTTCGCCCAGCGAGTCGATGGACGCGATGGCTCCTTCCAAAGCGAAGTGCGATGCGATTTCGAGAAGTCGGTTCTTCATGTCGTACGGTTGTTGCGGTGATTGATGAATAAGGGGTTGTTTTTCTTGTTCAAAGTTATTGCAAAAATTGCAAAACTGCAATGATTCCTCCGAAAAAAGATCGCCGGAATCCATGACCCGCAGTGGGGTCAGACGCGGGCCGTCAGCAGGCGCAAACCCGCTGCGGGGTCGATGCGAAGCCGTTTCGTCGCAGCCGGAATCAGGACGGTCTCGCCCCGATGGATGGGCAGCGTCGCGCCGGAATCGTCGGTGAGCGAACCGGCGCCGCCGATGCAGATCACGATGAGGAACGAATCCCGCGCCGCGAGGTCGAGATCGGCCGGGCGGGTGGGTTCGAGGAGCGAGGTGGTGAAGTAGGGACACGAGACGAGTTCCACCTCCTCGTCGGGCTTATTATTATAATAGGTGCGGTAGTCGGGCTGCACCTCGTAGTCGATGGCCTCGCGGGCCAGCTCGGTGTGCAGCTCGCGCGTGTTGCCCTGCGCGTCGCGGCGGTTGAAGTCGTAGATACGGTAGGTGATGTCGGAGGTTTGCTGAATCTCGGCGATGAACGATCCGGCGCCGATCGAGTGGATGCGGCCGGCCGGGAGGAAGAAGACGTCGCCCGGACGGACCGCGTAGTCGGCCAAAAGGTCGCAGATCGTGTCGTCGGCGACGGCTGCCTCGTACTCCTCCGGAGTCGCTTCGCGGGCGAAACCCGAACGCAGGTGGGCGCCCGGATCGGCCTCCACGACGTACCACATTTCGGTTTTTCCCTTCGAACCGTGGCGCTTCAGGGCCAGGGCATCGTCGGGATGGACCTGGATCGAGAGGTCCTGCCGGGCGTCGATGAATTTCACGAGCAGCGGGAATTCGTCGCCGAACCGTTCCTGTACGGTTCGGCCGAGCAGCCGGGCGCCGTCGCGTGCGATCAGTTGGGGGAGCGTCATTCCGGCGTCGGGTCCTTCGGCGACGACCGATTCGTGGCCGCGTACGCCCGAAAGTTCCCAGCTTTCGCCGATTTGCGTGCGGTCGGTCGCGATACCTTTGTAGGGAGCGATCTTTTCGCCGCCCCAGATTACCTGCTTGAGAATGGGTTCGAACTTATACATGGCGGATGGTGGTGTTTGCACGTGTCGCGCCTCTTTCGCAACGTGTCGAGGCGTCGGATTCCGGACCGGGGCGTTGCGTCGAAAGGCTGTCGGAAATCCGGTACGAAGATACGGAAAATCGGGCGTTTCGTCAAGCCTTCGCGGGGGCTATTCGCCGTCGGGGACGAAGAAAAATGCCGGCGAAGTAGGTGCGGGCGGTAAAAAATGCTATTTTTGGAGGTAACTATATACGACTTTACCCCTCACTGGTTCTTTGCCCGTTGACACCCTTAAGATTGTCGTTGTCTCGCGGCCTTTGGCCGCGTTTATAGATCTGACCCCACCCCAAGCCCCTCCCGAGGGAGGGGCTTCTGATGCAACCCGCAAGGTCTTAATAGTTTAAAGACTGTTTAGTGTAAAGTTGTATGTAGTTATCTCTTTGGATGGGGCGCGAGGCCCCGGAATTCCGCGTTCGAAGAACTCGTCGTTTTTTCGGTCGTCGGGTTACGTAGAACTTCGCTCCCGTTCGTACTTATAATAGACCGACCTAATGAACCGAATGATGAAGACTCTTTTGTTGCGTATTTTGCTGTGTGTGCCGATGCTCGGCCTGACGACGGCCTGTTCTTCGGACGAGGAGGCCGCCGAGGGCGACGTTCGGTTGCATGCGACCCCCGCGTCGCTGCATTTCGGGGCTGCGGAATCCTCGCTGCAACTCTCGGTGTCGACCGATGCCCGATGGTCGGTCGAGTGCGGTGCCGAATGGCTTTCCGTCGATCCGGTTCAGGGCGAGGGGGCTGCCCGTGTGAGCGTCAGGGCGCAGGCCAACGACTCGGCGCAGGAGCGGTCTTCGCAGCTGACGATCCGCTACGGTCGAAAGCAGCAGCTCGAAATTCCGGTTGCGCAGGATGTCGCCCGCCGCGACGAGGTGCCCTTGTTCGATTCGCCCGAGGCGCTGAAAACCTGGCTCCGGGCCCGTATCGAAGCCTGCAATTACGCCGAATCGGTCTCCTCCGACGGCGATATCCTGAAATTTTCGTTCGCGGATGCCGGAACGCACGGCGTGCGCAAGAGTTCCGTTCCGCTCTTTACGGTCAATACCGGCGGCTATTGGGCCGCCGACGGGGCCGCTACGGCTGCGAAAGCCGATATGAAGGCCTTGAGGGCCGGAATTCCCCCCCCCGTCGAATCGACGGGAACCGGTAGTCTCTCCATCGGAGGCGCCGATACGGGAATCGCCGTGCCGGGTGCCAATCCGGCAGGGCTCCGTTGCGTGCTTCATACGGGCAAGTTTCTTTGTTTCGCATTCTCCGACGGCGATCTGATCCAGGTCGGCAGCGAGATCGACCGTTCGTTCAACCCGCCGTTGACGGCGAATGCCGCGTCCGTCAAAATCCTTTTTATCGGCAATAGTTTCACGGTCGACGCCACCGAGCATCTGCCGGGAATGTTGCGCAGCGCCGGAATCGGCAATGTCCGCATGGTGCGCGCCTATCACGGCGGATACAAACTCCCGGAGTTTTATGAAAACTATTCGGCCGCCGATATCTGCACCTATTACTATTGCGAGCCGGGCGGCACGAAGTGGGAGAGTACCGGTTCGCTCAACCGTTCGCTCGAAAGCATCGTTGCGTCGGATACGTGGGATATCGTGACGCTCCAGGAGCATACGGGTTCGAAATACGCCTGGGAATGGAGCTCCGCCGAACAGGATGCCATCCTGGGTCTCTGCGACAAAATCCGCCGGGCGCAGCCCCGCCGCCGTCCCACCATCTGCTACATCATGTCCCAGGCCTACGGACGCAACCATGCGACCATGTATCCGCGTTACTTCCCCGATCAGCTGGCGATGTTTCGGGCGATCGTCGCCCAGGTGGAGAAGATCACCGAACAGACCTGCATCGATATCGTGATACCGACGGGCACGACGCTGCAAAACCTGCGTACTTCGTCGCTCAACAATGCGATGGACCTCACGCGGGATACCTATCATATGGATTACGGCATCAGCCGCTATGCCGCCGCTGCGACGGTGTTCCATACGCTCGTGACACCCTGTACGGGAGTCGGTGTCGAGGGCAACGCTTACCGTTACTCCAACCGCAGCGAATCTTCGACTGCCTATTCGACGCCCGTGACCGACGCCAACGCGCCGACGGCGATCGACGCGGCGCTGAAAGCGTGCGCTTCACCCTATACGATCACCGATATGCGCTGAATCCGATGAATGCCATGCAGAAATATTTACGCGATTCGGACCTGGTCGAACGGATGCGCGACGGCGACAAGGAGGCTTTCGAAGCCATCTTCGATCGTTACTACGACCTGCTGCATACCTTCGCCAAGCAGATTTTGAAGGATTCGTTCGCTGCGGAGGATATCATCCAGAACGTCTTCATCAAAGTGTGGATACGCAAGGAGCGGATCAATTCGAAACTCTCGCTGCGCAGCTACCTGCTGGTCGCCACGCGCAACGAACTTTTCGATTACATGCGCCTGCGCTATAACTTGCTGCGCAGCGACATCAACGACGGTCTGCTCGACGTCGCCGATACGGACCCCGATGCGGGCGAATACCTTCTCCACCGCGAGCGGGCCGGATTCATCGATGCGGCCATGCGGTCGATGCCCGACAAACGGCGCGAGATATTCTCCATGCGCTACGACCGCAACATGACCAACGCCGAGATCGCCCGGGCGCTTAACCTTTCGATCCGGACGGTCGAAAAACACGTCGATCTGGCCATCAAACAGATTCGAAGGACCATTTCCGTCCTGTTACCTCTATTCATAATCCTTTTCTGAGAAACGGATTTTACGTATGGATGCGAAAAAAAACATATCACGCGAACAGCTTTTCGATTACATGCAGGACCGCTGTACGGAGGACGAAGCCCGGCAGGTGCGTATCTGGCTGATGAATCACCTGAACGATCCGGGCATCGATCAGCTGTTCAACGATTTGCTCGACGCCACCGAGACGGAGTACGATCCCGCTGGCAAGGAGCGTGTACGCCGCAAACTCGATTCTTTCGCCGCAGCATGTACCCCTCCGGAGCATCGCCTGCTGGTACGTCGTTACCGGGCGATGCTCCTGCGTGCGGCCGAATACGCGGCGATCGTCGTATGTCTGGTGCTGGTTTTCCACTACCGGCATCAGGCGGCCACTCCGCGCGAATGGGTCGAGGTGTGCACCGCGATGGGCGAGCGGCGCGAGATCGTGCTGCCCGACAGTTCGCGTATCTGGCTCAATGCCGGCAGCAAACTGATTTACCCCAAGGAGTTCAACGGCACGTTGCGGCAGATTTATCTTTCGGGCGAGCTGTTCGCCGACGTCCGCCGCGACGAAAAACGGCCCTTCATCGTCTCGGCCGACCGGTTGCAGATCGAGGTGCTCGGCACGCAGTTCAACCTCAAATCCTACGCCGAGGACGGCAAGGCGGAGGTCAGTCTCGTGAAAGGCAGCGTGTCGGTGGGCATCCGGGCCGCCAAGATGGACGGGCGTCTGACCCTCTCGCCCGGCGACATGCTCCGCTACGACAAGACGAGCAGCCACATCGATTTTCTCCATTTCGCGCCCGAATCCTATCGGAACTGGCGGGACAACAACGATTTTTTCTTCGTCGATCAGACGCTCGCGGATATCGTCGCCGATTTGCACCGCCATTTCGATGTCGATATCATCATCACGGACAAGGCGCTCGGCGACGAGATCTACTATGCCTCCTTCATCAACAACGAATCGCTGGATCGGATCCTTGAGGCGCTGAACAAGGACCGGCTCTTCTCGATCCGTCGGGAGAAGGGAATCTATTATTTATCCGAACCCTAAAAACCACAGACTATGCACTGAAACCAAGAACCCGAACCAAACTGAACCGAACGAATGAATCGATTAACCAAACTTCTAATTTCAAATGTATGAATAAACTTTTATCTTCAGCCAAAAGTTTAATCACGCTCGTCGCAGTCCTGTTCTTCCTCTTGCAGGCTACCGGCGCACAGGCCCAGAAGGTGAGCCTGTCGCTCCGCAATACGACGATCAAGGCGGCGATTGAACGTCTGCAAAAGGATTACGGCTATTCGTTCGTCATCAAGACGAAGGATGCCGACGTGAACAAACGCATCACGCTGCAAGTCAAGGACGAGCCGATCGCGACCGTGGTCGAGAAGATGTTCGCGGGGCAGCGTGTCGTGGGCAGTGTCGAGGGCAAGATCATTGCGATCATGTCGGCGCCTGCCAAAGCCGAGACCGCACCCCAGCGTCCGGTGAGCAACGCTACGGTCAAGGGTGTCGTGCTCGCTCCCGACGGACAGCCCGTCTACGGAGCTACGGTGATCGTCGACGGTACGACGATCGGTACGACGACGGGCCCCGACGGTTCGTTCTCGATCCGTACCGGGGCGCAGGCCAATCCCCGTCTTCAGGTCTCCTACCTGGGTCTGAAGACGCGCGAGGTTCCCGTGGACAACCCCGACCGGCTCTATGAAATCCGCATGGAGAACGACGACATGACGATGGACGAAGTGGTCGTCGTAGGTTACGGTACGCAGCGCCGCAGCCTGGTGACCAACGCCATCAGCCAGTTCAAGCCCACGGAGGAGAACATGCGCAGCGTCATGTCGCCCTCCGAGCTGCTCCAGGGCCGCATCGCCGGTGTGTCGATCACCACGAGTTCGGGTAACCTGGGTTCGGCCGAGAAGATGAGCATCCGCGGTTCGTCGTCGCTCAGCGCCAGCAACGAACCCCTCTACGTCGTCGACGGTATTCCGCTGGTCAACAACTCGGCGTCGCTCTATTCGTTCGGCGAGAGCATGAGTTCGCTGGCTACGCTCAACCTCTCGGACATCGAGTCGATCGAGGTGCTGAAGGATGCCGCGTCGGCTGCGATCTACGGTTCGCGCGCCACGAACGGCGTCGTGCTCATCACCACCAAGCAGGGCCGCGAGGGCAAATCGGACCTGAAGGTCAACTACGGATTCAGCATCACGCAGTTCGCCAATGCGGACCGCCGCGACTATATCGACTCGAAACAGTATGTCGAGGTCTTCAACGAGGGTATCGACAACTACAACCGTCAGAACGGTTTCACGGTCAACAGTTCGTCTTTCGTCAAGCATATCCGCAACCCTTACGGCGATATGCCCGATACGGATTGGCTCGACCTCATCACGCGCCTGGGACAGTCGCACTTCCTCGACGTGTCGTTCTCGGGCGGTAATGCCAAGACCAAATATTACCTCTCGGGCAGCTACAACTACCAGGAGGGTGTCATCAAGACCAACGACATTTCGAAGGTCAACCTCAAGTCGAATATCAGCCACGAGATGTTCAACTGGTTGAAGATCGGTGCCAACATCGGCGGTAACTACCTGCATAACAATCGTATTCCGGGTGCCGATCTGGGTTCGACGATCATCGGCCGCGCCGTACAGCAGCGACCCTTCGACCGTCCCTACAAACCCAACGGCGGCTACTACCTGGGCGGTACCGACGAACTGATCCTCCACAATGCCGTGCAGATTCTTTCCGAGGAGGTCTCCTATACGGACAACTACCGTTTCATCGGATCGTTCTGGGCCGAAGCGAAGATCATCGACGGTCTGAAGGTCAAGGCGTCGTACAACAACGACTCGGGCTATACCTACGACTACATCTACTACAACCAGAATCACCCCTATGCCGCGGATAACGGCCGTATTCTCGACCGCAACCGTTTCGTGATGACCAACACGTTCGATCTCTACGCCAACTACGACCGTAAATTCGGCGAGAACTTCGATTTCGGCGCGATGGTCGGCCACTCGTTCCTCAAGACCAAGCAGCGTACGTCCTATATCGACGCGCAGAATTATCCTTCGCCCGCGTTCGACGTGGCGAGCGTCGCCGCCAACATCGTGGGCGCCAGCGGCGGACTCTCGGAATATGCCATCGAGTCCTATTTCGCCCGTCTGAGCCTGGCCTACAAGGACCGTTACGTGGTGAACGCCACGGTACGTACCGACGGCTCGTCGCGTTTCGCTCCCGATTGCCGCTGGGGTTGGTTCCCGTCGGTATCGGTCGGCTGGAACGTCTCGAACGAACCTTTCTGGAAGGCCGAGAAGACCGAACTGAAAATCCGTGCCAGCTACGGACGTACGGGTAACCAGGACGGCATCAGCAACTACGGCTGGCAGGCCCTCATCAGCGGCGGCGTCAACTACGGCGGACAGAGCGGTATCGCCATCAGTTCGAGCGGCAACAGCAACCTTACGTGGGAGACGGCCGATCAGTACAACGCCGGTCTGGACCTGAGCTTCCTGGGCGGTAAGATCAACATGATCGCCGACGTCTACCTGAAAAATACCAACAACCTGCTCTACTCGAAACCCGTGCACGCCACCACGGGCGAGACCTCGATCCTGAGCAACATCGGTTCGATGCGCAACAAGGGTGTCGAGTTCACGATCAACACCCATTTCAACCTGGGTAAGGTGGCTTGGAGCTCGTCGCTCAATATCGCGCGCAACGTCAACGAGCTTACCTCGCTGCTCGAAGACGATCTGCTGTCGATCGGTGCCAACCGTGCGCTGATGATCGGCAAGCCCGTAGGTTCGTGGTATATCTTCCGCACGGACGGCATTTACCAGTACGACGGCGAAGTTCCGCAGCCCCAGTACGACCGAGGCGTACGTGCGGGTGACGTGAAATACTGGGATCAGAACGGTGACGGCGATATTACCGATGCCGACCGTATCGTGACGGGAAATCCCAATCCCAAATTCTCGGGAGGTTGGAACAACACCTTCAAGTACAAAGGTTTCGAACTGGGCTTCTTCTTCACGTACAGCTACGGCAACGATGTCTATGCGTCGTGGATGGTCCACTGCACGAAACCCGGTTATACGCGTTCGTTGCTGCGCCCCTGGGCCGAGAATCGCTGGACGGGCCCGGGTACGACCAATAAGTATCCGCGTGCGATCTATTCGTACAGCGGTTGGAACGGCAAGAACTCGACGATGTATCTGACCGACGGTTCGTTCATTCGTCTGCGGTCGCTGACGCTGGGTTACACCTTCCCGCAGCAGATCACCTCAAAACTGCGCATGAAGGGATTGCGCGTCTACCTCCAGGGCGACAACCTGTTCCTCTGTTCGCGCTATCCCGGCTGGGACCCCGAAACGAGCGTCAACCTCGATCCGCGTTTCTACGGCGAGGATAACGACGGTGTGCCGCAGCCGCGTATTTTCAAGATGGGCGTTAACATTACTTTCTAAATCCGGAAAAACATGAAATCGTTATATAAGAAAATGTTGCTTGCTCTGCTGCCGCTCATGGGCGCGTGCAGCAGCATGCTCGATATCGAGCCGCATTCGGCCGTTTCGCCGACGCTGGTGGGCGCCGGAGATATCGAGGCCCTGCGCATCGGTATGTACAACAAGGTGCAGGAGGGTCCGACCTTTTATTCCTATATCGCCTTCGACCTTTTCGGCGGAGAGCTGACGACCAGTACGGGCCGTCCGATCGACCTCATCAATTCGCTCTCCAATGCGCTGCATACGTTCGTAAGCAGCCAGTGGAACGGCTACTATAAGGCGCTGATGCAGGTCAACAACGTCATCTCCGTGGCTCAGGGGCTTCCCGACAGCGAGACGCGCAACCGCGTGCTGGGCGAGGCCTACTACTTCCGTGCGCACATCTATCTGTGCCTGGTGACGCGTTTCGGCGATGTTCCCGTGCTGCTGACCAATACGCAGGACAAGGTTTCGCGCGACCCGGCCGAGAAGGCGTGGATGCGGGTCGAGGAGGACCTCGTTTCGGCGGAGAAGTTCATGGCGGGACTCACCGCCAAGAGCTGCTATTACGTGTCGCCCGCAGCCATTACGGCCCTCAAGGCCCGTGTGATGCTCTACCGCGGCAAGAAGGAGGAGGCTGCCGAGCTGGCCGAGAGCCTGATCAACAATCCGCGCTATTCGCTCGATTCGTTCGAGAAGATTTTCCGCGGCCAGGCCAACAACGAAGTGATCTTCGCCTTCTCGTGCCTCACGGACGACGGTTCGTCGATCAAGATTTCCAACCAGTTCTACTCCTACAATCACCCCAACAAGGGTTCGTACAACTACCGTCCGGCTCCGGAGGTGATGGCTATGTACGCCGACAACGACCTGCGCAAGGATATTTCGATCACCACGCTCGACAACCTCAATTTCATCAACAAGTACCCCAGCGGACAGACCGGCAGCGACCCCGTGGTCATTTCGCGTCTGGCCGAGATGTACCTCATCAGCGCCGAGGCGCAGGGCTTGAACGGCGGAGGTCTGGAGCGTCTCAACGAGCTGCGCAACAAGCGCGGTCTGGAGGGCGTTTCGCCGGCCAACGAGGCCGATTTCCTCGATGCCATCCTCAAGGAGCGTCGTTTGGAACTGTTGGCCGAGGGTTTCCGCTGGTACGATCTCGTGCGTACGGGCAAGGCTACCGCCACGCTCGGCACGAAAGACTATCAATGCCTGATGCCGCTGCCGAGCCGCGAGCTGCTCTACAACCCCAATCTGAAACCCAACAATCCGGGTTATTAGCGAAGTGTGACTGCAAATACGCATAAACCATGAAAACAATGAAATTATACAGATACATAATCGGGTTGCTGCTTTGCGCCGGACTCTTTGCGGCCTGCGACAACTCGAATGCCTTCGACGAACATGCTCCTTTCGGGCAGAAGGCCTCGACGGCCTGGGGACAAAGTCTGATGGATGGATCGAACGGTTACATCGCTCACGTCAAGAGCGATAAGGCCTACTCGGTGGCCGACGGCGTGGACGTCCTGGAGATGGGATTCGTCGCCAACGACGGTCTTTCGATCCAGATGTTCCTGTTCCGCATCGCGCTTGGCGACCGAATCACGATCCGCACGACGCTGGCCGACGATAAGGACAAGGTCGGCAAGGGTCAGACGATCATGAAGCAGCTCGAAGCCATGCAGAAGAACCGGCCTGCGGGAAAACGCGTGTTGGGCGGTACGAACGCCGATTTCTTCAACATGTCGACCTTCGTGCCCTACGGTATTTGTTACCGCAACGGCGTGGGTGTGAAGACCACGTTCGACCGCAGCGACTGCAACGTCTTCGTCGTCTCGAAGGACAATACGGCCTACTGCATGACGGATGCCGAGTTCAAACAGATGGACAAGGCCGATGTCAGCGAGGCGGTCTGCGGCCGCAGTACGCTGCTGCTGCGCGGCGGCGAGCAGATGGACCAGAGCGCCAATACGATGGCGGCCGGCAATCTCGAACCGCGCACCTGCATCGGCGTCTCGCAGGACGGCAAGGAGGTTTACCTCATGGTGGTCGACGGCCGTAATTTCCACTATTCGAACGGTGCCGATCTCTACGACCTGATGAACCTCATGTCGGGCTGCGGTGCCTGGGACGCGCTCAACCTCGACGGTGGAGGTTCCTCGACCTTCATCGCCCGCATGCCCGGATCGGGCGATCTCGAATTGCTGAACTGGCCTACCGACAACGGCGGCGTCATGCGCTCCGTGGTGACCGGACTGGCTATCGTTGAACAATAAAATGATGGAATTCATGAAAACGATATTTCGATATATGCTGCTGACGTTGGCGTGCGCGGGTTTCGGCGCCTGTCAGGACTTCTCCGACGATACGGCGTTCAAACCCACGACTCCCGAATTGAGCTTCGTCGAGTCGGCGCTTCAGGCCGGTAAGGCTACCGGGGAGTACAAGCTCACGATCAAGTCGAACCTGCCCTGGCGCATCAAGAGCGACAAGGATTGGGTCTCGTTCGATCCCGCTTACGGCGACGGCGATGCGGAGGTGACCGTCGCGGTCGGTGCCAACCGTACGCTCGATCCGCGTACGGCGACGATCTCGGTCTATGTCATCAAGGGCGAGGAGGTCTCGCTGACGCTTACGCAGGAGGCTGCGAGCGCTTCCGACCTGGCGACCAACTACTACGTCAAGGCGGACGGCGACGCGGCGAACGACGGTCTGAGTTGGGCCAAGGCCACGACGATGGAAAAGGCGCTCGAACTGGCGATGAACGGCGACTTCATCCACGTTGCCGCCGGCCGCTATGTGCCCACGGTGCCGTTGACGGGTGTCAAGACCGATGCGGACAAGACCTTCGAAATCCACAGCAACTTCACGATGATCGGCGGCTATCCGGCCGACGCAGCGGAGGGTGCCGTAGCCGATCCCGAGAAGAACGAAACGATCCTCGACGGCGATAAGAAGGCCTACCACGTAGTTTGCGTCACAGCTCAGAAGATGACCGGTATGCGTGCCGTGGTCGACGGATTCACCATCACGGGCGGATCGGCGAACTTCGGTTCGGCCGGAGGTCCGACCATCGGCGGCGTACGCTTCTACAACACCTACGGTTCGGCCGTCTTCGTCGGTAATTCGGCGGTGGATATCGTCCGTTGCAAGATCAAGGACAATACGGATGCCCGTACGGGTGCCATCCGTGTGGACAAGGGTGCCGAGGCGCTGTTCTCCTATTGCGAGATCAAGAACAACGCGTGCCGCGACAACGGCAGCGCCTATAACAGCGGTGCCTTCTGGATCGCCGACTGTACGCTGACCCATATCGACCATACGACCATCGCCAACAACAAGACGACGGGCGTGGGTGTCGGTGTCTATATCCTGGGTACGGGTACGACGACCAACGTGCTGATCTCCAATTCGACCGTCAGCGGTCAGTCGCTCCATTCGGAGATCGCGTCGCGTGCCGGCGGCGGCATCTATACCCGCGAGTACGGCAACGTGGTGATTATCAACTCGACGGTTTACGGCAACCACTGCGGTCGCGGTGCGGGTATCGCGGTACACGGTACGGCGGCCGCTCCGAGCAAGACCTACGTCATCAACTGTACGGTGGCGGGCAACTCCGATATCGATGTCAACTACGGTCCGGGTCTTTTGCAGAATGCCGCTCCGGCTACGATCGAGGTTTACAACACGTTGATCGCCGGAAATACCGAGGCGGACGGCACCGAATCGAACGTCAAGTTGCAGTCGTCCAACAACAAGATCGTCAGCTCGATCGTCGGCTCGACGGTTTACGACGCCGAAGGCGCCGCTATCCCGGGCGTGCTGTTCGAGTTCGCCAAGATGCTCGGCACGCTGGCCGACAACGGCGGCGCTACGCAGAGCTGCGTGCTGCTGGGCGACAACAACCCGGCACGTCAATACGGTATGACTGTCGCCGAGCTGGAGAACCTCTGCGCGGGTCTCGACCCGATTTTCGGCAAGGTGCTGGGTACTATCGACCAGTTGGATGCTTCGCGCGACGGCAAGACGGTGATCGGAGCTGTCGTGAAATAACGATTCGAATCGTTAAACGATCGAGGGGCTGTCCGGACGGACGGCCCCTTTTTTCTCGGGTCGGCGAACGGGGATCATTCCAGCCGCAGCACGTGGGCCCGGAACTCCCACGAATCCTGCCGGGCCGTGGTGATGAACCCCAGGTAGCAGCGTCCGTTGCGGATTTTGACGCCCTCCGCCTCGAAATACCCCGAGTCGGTCAGTCCGCATGCGTCGAGCCGGCCGACATCGCGGGATGCTGCGACGGGCGTATGCAGGCGGATGATCCGGCCGTGCAGGTCCAGCTCCGTCAGGGTGGAACTCGGCGGCGTTGCGCCGTCGTCGTTCCGCCCGCCGTCGCCCGCACACCAGTAGATGCGGTCCCGGGCGATGCAGTATCCTTGCATGGGCATGCCGCCGTTGAGCTGCGCATTGTCGGCATAGAACCGGTATAACGGTGCGATTTTCGTCAGGTCGTGCACCGCCACGCGCGGGCGGATCTTCTGTGCCGGGGTCGGGGCGCTGCTCTCGCCGCCGCGCGAGATTTCGAGCAGCGTCACCTCGCTCACGGGCACGGCTTTCGCCTCGGAGAGCCGATAAATATCGAACCGCGTGTTCTTGCCCGGTACGACGTTGTCGCCGCAAAGGATGCACAGCAGGTCGTCGGCTGCGTTTACCGCTACGCAGAGGTTGCGGTAAGGGCCGACGTAGTAATGGTCGGTGCACTCCTCGGCGAGACAGCTGCGGCCGGATTCGAACTTCACGCGCGAGACGATCTGTTCGCCGAAGTAGGACCCGTCGGCATAGCGGGTCGCGAAATTCGAGGTCCAAACATGGATTTCGCCCGCCTGCTCCTCGATCGAAATGTTGGTTCCGTGTCCGGCGTAGTAGATCGTCATCGGCTCCGAGGCGACTCCCGAGCGCGGGCAGCGCTGCACGTGAAGGGCCGGGCCCTGGCATCCGGCGACGATCAGGTCGCCGTTTCGGGCCAGGTCGAAACTCTGCATGGCCATCTTGTCGTGCAGAAGCATCCCTTTGGCGTAGATTTGCGAGGGTTCCAGCGGCCGGCTGAAATCGAACGAAACGATCACCTGCATGCGGGCCGACAACTCGCCGTCGGACGAACTCGCCGTGACGTCGGCCGAACCGACCTTCAGCGCGCGGGCCTCTCCGGCGGCGTTTACCGCGACCACCGACGGGTTGTCGGAGGCGAGCGACAGTTGCAGCGTGTTTGTCGCGAAGTCGTAATCGGCCGTTCCGGCGGAACTCTCCGTTTTCAGCGGAAGGCGTGCGGTGCCGCCCGCCGGGATTACGGTTTGCGAGGTCGAAAAGAGAATACCCCGGATTCGAGCCTGTCCGGGCTCCTCTTTGCCGCATGCGGCCGCCGTTGCGATCATCGCGATCCAGCCGTAGCGGATCGCCTGTCTGAGTTTTCGGGTCATAGGTCGTTTTTCGATCGGGTGCGAGTGGGGAACCGATCTCTTAAGGAATACGATTCGGCGCATAAAGTTACTAAAGAAAATTTTACGTCTCGTCGGTTTTTCGCACGTTGACGCACTTAGGACGCTTGTTGCCTCGCGGCCTATGGCCACGTATACAAATCCGACCCACCCCCAAACCCCCGCCTCAGGCGGGGGCTTCGGGTGCAATCCGCAAAGAGATAATGTTTTAAGGCAAATTGTAGGTAGTAGCCCCGAATAAAAGGGATAACAGGTTCGCTCCTCGTCGGTTTTTCGGCCGAATAAGTTGTATAAGTTGCTTAAAAAACGGAAAAAATCTCGGCGAAGGCTGCTGTTGCTGCAAAATCTCGCTATTTTTGCAACAGGATCGGCGGCGGTGAAACGCAGCAGTCCGATTCGGTGGAAAGATCATGCGAGCAGACGACGAGAAAATAGCGGAGACATTGCGCCGTTACTGGGGATTCGATTCCTTCCGCCCCGTGCAGCGGGAGATCATCGACTCGGTGATGGCGGGGCGCGACACCCTGGCGCTGATGCCCACGGGCGGCGGCAAGTCGCTGACCTACCAGGTCCCGACGATGGCCCGCGAGGGGCTGTGCATCGTCGTGACGCCGCTCATCGCCCTGATGAAGGACCAGGTGGACCGTCTGCGTGCGCGCCGCATCTCCGCCGTGGCGATCCATTCGGGCCTTTCGCCGCGGCAGATCGACATCGCGCTGGACAACTGTGCCTATGGCGACGTGAAATTCCTCTACGTGGCGCCCGAGCGGCTGGCCACGGAGGCTTTCCGCCTGCGCGTCGTGCGGATGAACGTCTCGCTGCTGGCTGTGGACGAGGCCCACTGCATCTCGCAGTGGGGCTATGATTTCCGCCCTTCCTACCTGCGCATCGCCGAGCTGCGCGAACGCCTGCCGGGTGTTCCGATCCTGGCGCTCACGGCTTCGGCGACCCCGGTGGTCGCCGACGATATCATGCGCCACCTGAAGTTTGCCGAACCGCATATCCTGCGCAGCAGTTTCGCGCGTCCCAACCTCTCGTACAGCGTTCGCCGTACGGACGATAAGAACGGACAGCTGTTGCGATTGCTCCGCAACGTCCCCGGCTCGGGCATCGTCTATTGCCGCACGCGCGAGGGCACCGAGCAGATCGCCGACCTGCTGCGCCGCGAGGGCATCCCGGCTGCGGCCTATCACGGCGGTATGGGGCATGCCGAACGGACGCTGCGCCAGGAGGAGTGGCTCTCGGGGCGGGTCCGGGTGATGGCCGCCACGAACGCCTTCGGCATGGGTATCGACAAACCCGACGTGCGCTTCGTCGTGCATTATGCCATGTGCGACTCGCTCGAAAGCTACTACCAGGAGGCCGGGCGTGCCGGGCGCGACGGGCAGCGGGCCTATGCGCTGCTGCTGGTCGCTTCGGACGACAGCGACCGTATCGCCCGCCGCTTCGAGCAGGAGTTTCCGCCCCTGGAGAAGATCAAGGATATCTACGAACGCATCTGCTCCTACCTTCGGGTCGGCATCGGCGACGGTGCTGAGGCGTCGTTTCTGTTCAACATCCACGACTTCTGCGCCCGCGAACACCTCTATTCGGGCATGGTCGTCAGCGCCGTGAAGCTTTTGCAGCAGAACGGTTACATGACCCTGACCGATGCGCAGGACAATCCCGCGCGGGTGATGTTCTGCGTCAGTCGCGACGACCTCTACAAGCTGCGCGTGCAACGCGAGGAGCTGGACCACTTCATCCGCACGCTGCTGCGCCTTTACAACGGGGTTTTCACCGAGTTCCGGCCCATCGACGAGGGCGAGCTGGCCACCTGGAGCGGCTATACGGTCGAGCGGGTCAAGGAGCTGCTCAAACGCTTGTGGCAGTTGCGCGTGATCCGCTATATTCCTTCCAACCGGTCGCCCATTCTTTTCCTGAACGAAGAGCGGCTTCCGCGGGCCGACCTCTATATCGCGCCCGAGACCTACCAGCGGCGCAAGGAGCTTATGCAGGAGCGTTTCGAGCGGATGATCACCTACGCGGCGAACGAGGATCGCTGCCGCAGTGCGGTGCTGGAGGAGTATTTCGGTGCCGGAGAATCCGTGCCGTGCGGCATCTGCGACGTTTGTCTGGCTCGTCGCCGGGCCGAGAAGCGGCAGCAGGGTGGGGAGGCTGCTCCCGGAGAGGCGATCGCGGCCCTGCTCGCACAGGGGCCCGTCTCGCCGCAGCAGGTCGCCGCGCAGCTGCGTCTTCCGCCCGAAAGGATCGCCGAGGCGGTCCGCAGGCTCCTGGCCGAGGGGCGCATCGTCACGCGCAGCGACGGCATGCTGGAGCTCCGCGACTGACCGGGCCGGATGCGCTCCGGAAATCGCACAACAAAATAGCTCCCGTTGCCCCGATTCTGAAAATAATTCCGTAATTTTGCCGGACATCCCAGCAACGCATGAGCATCGACACACCTTTTACCGATAAGATCAGCAACGAACTGACCGCCCAGCTCCCGGCCATCGAATTCCCGGGGGAGATTCGGGTCATCGAACACGAACGGCAGATCGCCGCCGCCTGCAAGTATCTCGCGCAGCAGCCGATCCTCGGATTCGATACCGAGACCCGGCCGTCGTTCCGCCCGGGCGTGTCGTTCCGCGTTTCGCTGCTGCAACTCTCCTCGCCGGAGCGCTGCTATCTTTTCCGGCTCAACCGTTTCGCGCTCATCAAGCCCATCACGGACCTGTTGGGCGATCCTGCGCTGAAAAAGATCGGTGCCGACGTGGCGGGCGACCTGCGATCGCTCAGGCAGCTGCGCAAGTTCCGCGACGGCGGGTTCGTCGATTTGCAGACGATCGCGCCCCGTTGGGGAATCGAGGAAAAGAGCCTGCGCAAACTCTCGGCGATCGTGCTGGGGCAGCGTGTGTCGAAGGCCCAACGGCTCAGCAATTGGGAGGCGACTTCGCTCACGGACAAACAGCAGCTCTATGCTGCGACCGATGCGTGGGTCTGTACGCGCATCTACGAGCGGCTGATGCAGACCCCGCCGCTCGAACGGACGAAATAGCCGATGATTATGTATCGACGTCCGGATAGCCCCGTTCCTTGACGGGATATACCCGGAAGTCCCCTCCGAGGAGGGGATTTAGGGGAGGGTCAAAATTGTAAACGCGGCGGAACGCCGCGAACAAGGACCGTCGGATGAAAGGTGTGCGACCCGGACATATGATTATGTGAAATAAAACCATTCCCATGATACCGCAAATCTACCTGCGCAAAGGCAAGGAGGAGTCGCTCCGCCGTTTCCACCCCTGGGTATTCTCCGGGGCTATCGACCATATCCGGGCCGAGGAGGA
This sequence comes from uncultured Alistipes sp., assembly GCA_947573795.1. GTDB lineage: Bacteria > Bacteroidota > Bacteroidia > Bacteroidales > Rikenellaceae > Alistipes. Next base: position 20,349 of record CANPHE010000034.1, read on the forward strand.
GTCCGAGATCGCCGAAGGGGCGCTCGTCGAAGTCTATACCCGCTCGGGCGAGTTCATCGCCCAGGGCCATTACCAGATCGGTTCGATCGCCGTGCGTATCCTCGCTTTCGACCGCGAGCCGATCGATCGGGCGTGGTGGGAGCGCCGCATCGCCGTCGCGTTCGACGTAAGGCGCCGGCTGGGGCTTACCGACGATCCCGAAACGACGTGTTACCGCCTGATCCACGGCGAGGGCGATTCGCTGCCGGGACTCGTCGTCGATATTTACGGCACGACGGCCGTCGTGCAGTGTCATTCGGTCGGGATGTACCGCTCCCGCCTGGAGATCGCCGCCGCCATTCGTGCGGTCTACGGCGAGCGGATCACGGCCATTTACGACAAGTCGTCGCAAACGCTGCCGTTCAAGGCCGATCTGGGTGCCGTGGACGGGTATCTGTGGGGCCGTTCCGACCGACCGTCGCAGATCGTCCTGGAACACGGACATCGTTTCCGGGTCAACTGGGAGCAGGGCCAGAAGACCGGGTTTTTCCTCGACCAGCGGGAAAACCGCGAGCTGGTGAAGCGCTACGCCGCGGGGCGTACGGTGCTCAATACCTTCTGTTACACGGGCGGATTTTCGGTCTACGCCCTGGCGGGCGGTGCCCGGGAGGTCTGCTCGGTGGACTCCTCGGAGCGCGCCGTGACGTTGGCGACGGAGAACATGCGGCTCAACTTCGGCGAGGGAGTTCCCCATACGGAGGTCGCGGCCGATGCCGTGGAGTATCTGCGCGATATCGGCGATCGCTACGACCTGATTATCCTTGATCCGCCGGCTTTCGCCAAGCACCACAAGGTGCTGGGCAACGCCATGCAGGGCTATAAGCGGCTCAATGCCCGCGCCCTGTCGCAGATACGTCCCGGGGGCATCCTCTTCACCTTCTCCTGCTCGCAGGCCGTATCGAAGGAGCTGTTCCGCACGACGGTGTTTTCGGCGGCGGCCATCGCGGGCCGCAAGGTGCGGATTCTGCATCAGTTGACGCAGCCGGCCGATCATCCGATCGATATCTACCATCCCGAGGGCGAATACCTCAAGGGACTGGTGCTTTACGTAGAATAAACCGACCATGATGAAGTACTTGTTATCGCTCGCAGCCCTTTGCGGCTCGCTGCTCGGCGTTTCGGCGCAGAGCCGTATCGAAACCTTCACCCTCGAAAGCTGGGTGCTGGGCGCCCCGAAAACCTGTTCGGTGTATCTGCCCGACGGATACGATGCTTCGCAAAAAAACTATCCCGTACTCTATCTGCTGCACGGCGCCAGCGACGACCATACGGCTTGGGTCGAGCGGGGCCAGGTGCGCCGCATCGCCGATGCCGCTTTCGCCGAAGGCGTGGCGCAGCCGATGGTGATCGTCATGCCCGATGCTTCGGGCGAGGGCCCCAACCGTACGGGACGCCATATGGGCTATTTCGATGTAGAGGGATGGCCCTACGAGACCTTCTTTTTCGAGGAGTTCATGCCGGCTGTCGAACGGCGATATCGCATTGCCGGGGATAAGGCGCATCGCGCCGTGGCGGGTCTGTCGATGGGTGGCGGCGGTACGGTGGTCTACGCCATGCGCCATCCCGAGCTCTTCGGTTCGGCCTGCTCGCTGAGCGGCCTGCTGGATACCTTTCCCGTGCCGCGCAAGGACGATCCCGCCTTCCAGCAATCCGTCACCGACAATTCGCCCGTGCGGATGCTGGAGACTTTCTCCGAGGAGGCGGTGGCTCCGCTGCGTACCGTACGTTGGCGGATCGACTGCGGCGATGACGATTTTCTCTATGCCTGCAACATCCGTCTCTACGCCCTGATGCGCGAACGCCGCATTCCGCTGCAATACCGCATGCGCGACGGAGGCCACACGTGGCACTACTGGCAGACGGGTCTTGCGCAGATTCTCACCTTCATCTCCGTCGGATTCGGGGCGTAATTCTCCGGTTTACCGGGGCGCCTCTACGCGCATCTCGATCGAAGCGCCCGACCATTGGTTGATGCGCAGCCGTTCGGCGCGGAGTTTTTTGCCCGCGAAGGTGATCCGCAGATCGACTTCGAAGGGGCGCGAGGCGTCGATATCGTTGTTCTCGGGCAACGTGTGGGGGATGAGGTAGATATAGAGAATCAGGTGGTCGCACGGCGGCGCTGCGAGCGTCACGCTGCGGTCGGCTGCGATTCCGGCGGGCCGGATGCGGGACCCCGTCCCCACGTCGGCGACATGCGATTCCACCGCAGCGAAATCCACACGCCGCTCCTCGGCGTCGAAACAGCCGCACATGAGCGCGGCATTGTAGCGCCACCATCCTTCGAAGCGGCTCGAAATCGAGATCGTATATCCCTTGTCGTTTGTCATGCCGCAAAGGTAATACAAGCTGCGTGCAAAGTCAAGTTTATTCGGCTTCGGAGGGCGTTGAATGCGCAAATATGCCGGATTTCTTTGCAAATCTTTTATTTTTTAGTAATTTTGCGCACTAATTGTGTACGAATGGGGTTCGCAAAGACATATTCGATCCCTTACAAAGGGCTGAAAATCGGTTCGCACGACTTCGATTTCAAGGTCGATCGCACGCTCTTCGAAGCGTACGAAGCCTCTGAAATCAAGGACGGTGCGTGCGACGTGCATGTCGTCCTGGAGCGCAGCGAGACGCAGCTCGCTTTCGATGTCCGCATCGAAGGGTACGTCGTCGTGGCGTGCGACCGCTGTTTGGAGGATTGCCGCATTCCGGTCGATTACGAAGGCCGCCTGCTGGTCAAATTCTCCGACGAGGTGCGCGAATACGACGGCGAGGTGCTGTGGCTTTCGCCTGCGGAGACCGAGGTGGACCTCACACAATATATTTACGAGAGCATCGTGCTTGCATTGCCCTACCAGCGGGTTCATCCCGACGGGGAGTGCGATCCCGCGATGCTGGAGCGTTTTCGCATCGTCACCGACGAGGAGTTCGCCCGCATCGAGCGGCAGGCCGCACAGGCGGAGCCGCCGATCGCCGAGGAGGGCCTGTCGGCGCTTGCGGAGCTCAAACGACGCATGGAGGCGGACGAAAGTGCAAAAGACGATTCGACCGTATGATTGCATTCGGAAGCACTCCGAAAGTCCCCTCCGAGGAGGGGATTTAGGGGAGGGTCAGCCTTGTAAACGCGGCCGTGGGCCGCGAGTGCAAGACGAACGAAAGCAAATGGACAGACCTAAGATACAGAAACATAAATTAGCATAAGATACTTAAACTTATAATTCATTCACTAAAATGGCACATCCTAAACACAAAATCTCGTCGACGCGACGCGATAAGAGAAGAACCCACTACAAGGCCGTAGTTCCGACGGTCGTTACCTGCTCGAACTGCGGTGCGTCCGTACTGTACCACCGCGTATGCCCCGAGTGCGGCTTCTATCGCGGCAAGCTCGCCATCGAGAAGAAAGCGGACGAATAATCCCCGAAAGAGCGCGTCATCCGATAGACGCAGCTCTTTCTGAATTTATGAAGGTCTTCCCTCGGAGCCCGGACGGTGTGCGGCGGATGCCGTAGCGGTGCGGGCTCGGGAGATACTAACACCAAATCGCTTGTAAATATGTTGAAGATTGGTATAGATGCCATGGGCGGCGATTTCGCCCCCGAAGCTGCGGTCAAAGGCGCGGTCATGGCACTCGACGCCATCGGCGAAGATAGCCGTATCGTGCTGTTCGGCGACGAGAAACGGATCCGCGAGGTGCTCGACGCCGAGGGATGCCCGGCCGAACGGTTCGACATCGTAGCTACGACCGAGGTCATCGAGATGGGCGATCATCCTGCCAAGGCATTTCAGACCAAGGCCGATTCGAGCATCACGGTAGGCTTCGGGTATCTGGCCAAGGGCGCGATCGACGGTTTCGCCAGCGCCGGGTCCACGGGTGCCATGATGGTAGGCTCGATGTATGCCGTCAAACCCATCGAAGGGGTGATTCGTCCTACGATCACGTCCCTCGTTCCCACCGTTGCGGGACGTCCCGCACTGCTGTTGGACGTGGGGCTTAACGTGGACTGCAAACCCGAGGTGTTGGCGCAATACGGCTTGATCGGGTCGTTCTATGCCGAATCGGTTCTGCATATCGAGCATCCGCGCGTTGCGCTGCTCAATATCGGCGAGGAGGATACGAAAGGCAACGCACAGACCAAGGCGGTTTACGAACTGCTGAAGGCCGACGAGCGGATCAATTTCGTAGGCAACGTAGAGGGCATGCACATCTTCTCGGGCAAAGTCGCCGATGTGATTATCTGCGACGGTTTCGTGGGCAATATCGCGCTCAAGATGGCCGAGGGACTCTACCGCATCAACAAGGCGTTGGGCGGCGATAATGCGTTCTGGGAGGCCATGAACTATGAGAATGTCGGAGGTACTCCCGTGTTGGGTGTCAATGCTCCCGTGGTGATCGGCCACGGAGGTTCGACGCCCAAGGCGATTCGCAGCATGATCCTCTCGACCGAGCAGGTGATTCGGGCCGGACTGACGACTCGGTTGCAGCGTGCGTTTCGAAATTAGGTAATTGCATCCGGTTTTACACCGAGGCCGGTTCGGAACCCGCTGACTCGCGGTTGCGACCGGGATTTCCCTTCGAGGGGGCGATCTGGTGCAACCAGGGCCGTGAGCCGACAGCCTTCCCGGGCAAATCGGGGGCGAGAAACGGACGAAGTGTAAGAGTTGTATACCGTTGCTAAATAAAGTTGGGCAATTATATACGATTTAACACGGAACTTGCTTTAATCGCTATTGCGTTGCGGGATGCACGCAAAAGTCCCCTCCGAGGAGGGGATTTAGGGGAGGATCGGACCTGTAAACGCGGCCAAAGGCCGCGAGCGTACGGCCGTCCCAAGCGAATCGGCAGGGCAGGAAACCGATAAGGTGCAAAGTTGTATATAGTTACCTAAAATTAATTCTAAACAGCTAAAGGAAGAAAGTCAATGGGCAAGATAACAGCAGCCATAACGGGTGTGGGACAATACCTCCCCGATTATATCCTCACCAACGAGGAGTTGAGTCGTATGGTCGATACCAACGACGAGTGGATCATGTCGCACGTCGGCATCAAGACGCGTCACATCCTCAAGGGCGAGGGTATCGGTACGTCCTACATGGGAGCCCGTGCCGTGATGAACCTGCTCGACAAGACGGGAGTCGATCCGATGGAGATCGACGCGGTGATTTGCGCCACGATCACTCCCGATATGTTCTTCCCCTCGACGGGTAACCTCATCGCCGATCAGGCGGGTTGCAAGAACGCTTTCGCTTACGACGTATCGGCTGCGTGCAGCGGATTTCTCTTCGCGTTGACGACGGGAGCCAAATTCATCGAGGCCGGAACGAGCCAGAAAGTGATCGTCGTCGGTGCGGACAAGATGTCGTCGATCGTCGACTATACGGACCGTTCGACTTGCCCGATTTTCGGTGACGGTGCTGCGGCCGTGCTGCTCGAGGCCAATACCGAGGGGCTGGGCGTTATCGATTCGATCCTGCGTTCGGACGGTTCGGGCGAGTTGCAGCTTTATATGAAGGCCGGCGGTTCGCGCTATCCGGCATCGGTTGAGACCGTGCAGAACAACTGGCATACGATTTCGTGGGACGGCCATGCCGTATTCAAGGCTGCCGTTTCGAAGATGGCCGACGTATCGGTGGAGATGATGAACCGTCACCAGCTTACGGGCGACGATATCCGCTACCTCGTACCTCACCAGGCCAACCTGCGTATCATCGACGCTACGGCGCGCCGTATGGGTATCTCGAGCGACAAATGCATGATTAACATCGACCGCAACGGCAATACGACGGCTGCAACGATTCCCTCGTGCCTCTGTGACTACGAGAAGGAGTTGCGTCCGGGTGACAACTTGATTCTGTCGGCTTTCGGCGGCGGTTATACCTGGGGTGCGATCTATGTGAAGTGGGCTTACGACGGTTCGAAGGCCTGCCAGGTCGACGCCTCCGCGAAATAGTTTCGTCATGCGGCGGTCCGTATTCGGGCCGTTGTGTTCTTTGGACCCTCGATTCCTTGCGGGATCGGGGGTTCTTCGTTTAGGGATGCTAAGGGGTACTTATAATCGTCCCGGTCTGAATCGGTTCGGATGGAGGCGGAATATCCGCAATCGCATGGGTGGGCTTGCCCTTCCGTTCCGGGTTGGTTTCAGTGGGGCGGACCGGCGGAGGTGCTTCGAGCTATTCTTCGAGATAGATCGGGGGAATGTTTTCCGAATCCTTTCGCGTCTTGGAGATGATCTGCAATAAGGTGTATTCATCCGAATTCTGATCCTCCATCGGATGGGCCAGCACACGATGCACAATCCAGATCACGTATTCGTATCCGGGTTCGTACTGCTCGTCGAAGCCTCGAATGAAGTTCCAGGAAGGCCAAAGCTGCCATTCGTCGGAACCTCGTTTTACGATATACCGCGGCTTCCAGAACGTTTCTGCCGTCCAGTAATAAAGTTCCTCCTTGTCGGCCGGAACTGCCGAAGCGACGGTCAATGTCATCTGTTCGGTTTGCGAGTAAGTTTCGTCTTTTTTGCAGCCAGCCAACAGCATTCCGCTGCACAGGATGAGTAACAGTACCTTAATTGTATCCATTGTCGTGGCAGTTTACGATTCCGTACTCTCTCTCTCCTCGACGATGGCCGGCATATTCCATCGTTCGTCGCACATGGAGTAGCCTTGTCCGATATAGTAGCAGGATGTACCTTCGGGAACTACGACGGTCGAATATTGTGGCGTCATATTCGTCTGCATATACCGAATATTCAAGTAGCGGGGTGTTGTCAGAGTTGCCGGTATCGTGTATTTCTATTTTGCAATATAGGGATTAAATCTTTAATCTCCAAATAATTCGGGCCGAAGCTGTTGGTTGGGGAATTTCGAGTTCCGGCGTTTGGAATCGTCCGATACGAAAAAGTCCGGAACCGCGTTTGCGGCTCCGGACCGGATTTTTAGCTGTGGGCTTAAGACTACTTGTTGTTGTAAGCGGCCATCTTCTCGATGAGCATCAGCACCTTGTTCGAGTAACCCCACTCGTTGTCGTACCACGAAACGACCTTCACGAACGTGTCGGTCAGTGCGATACCGGCAGCCTTGTCGAAGATCGACGTACGAGCGTCGCCCAGGAAGTCCGACGAAACGACAGCCTCCTCGGTGTAGCCCAGCACGCCCTTCAGCTCGCCCTCCGAAGCCTCCTTCATGGCAGCGCAGATCTCGTCGTACTTGGCGGGCTTGGCCAGGTTCACGGTCAGGTCGACAACCGATACGTCCAGCGTCGGAACGCGCATCGACATACCCGTCAGCTTACCGTTCAGCTCGGGGATCACCTTACCTACGGCCTTGGCAGCGCCGGTCGACGAGGGGATGATGTTGCCCGAAGCAGCACGGCCGCCGCGCCAGTCCTTCATCGAGG
>CANPHE010000035.1 GCA_947573795.1 uncultured Alistipes sp.
GGACACAAGGATTTTCAGTCCTTTGCTCTACCAACTGAGCTATGGCACCATCCGTCGAGTCCGAAGACCCATCGAGCAACGAACCCGAGATTAATTCGTTTTCATTGCGAGTGCAAAGGTAAGCAAATTTTCCGAACCTGCAAATCTTTTCCGTGTTTTTTTGCGCTTTTGCTGCCGAGGCCTCCGGAAAAGGCCTTTGGACAAGTTCCGAAACCGCTCTGCGAAGCTACTCCCAGAAACCGTGGAAATGGTGCACGGGGCCGTGGCCGTGACCGATCGCATAGTCGGCGCCTGCACGGATCGCCGCGTCGATATAGGCTTTGGCACGGCGGACCGCCTCGGTGAGTTCGTATCCGTGGGCCAGGAATGCCGCGACGGCCGACGAGAGCGTGCAGCCCGTGCCGTGGGTGTTGGCCGTCGCAAGGCGTTGCGAGCGCAATTCGACCGTGCGGTCGCTCTCGGCATCGTAAAAGACGTCGATTAACTCCTCGTCGGTGAGGTGTCCCGCCTTGAGCAGTACCGAAACCCGGCCGTCGAGCGACAGTTCGCGAGCCAGTTCGGGCAACTGCTCCTGCGATTCGATCTTGCGGCCCAGCAGGATTTCGGCCTCCGGAATGTTGGGGGTGATGACCCGCACGTAGGGGATCAACTCGCGTTGCAGCGTCTCGACCGCCTCGTCCTGGAGGAGTTTATCGCCCGATGTGGCGACCATCACCGGGTCGAGCACGACATTGCGCATGTCGAACTCCTCCAGCGTCGATTTCACCGCCCGGATCAACTCCGAGGAGTGCAGCATGCCGATCTTCACGGCATCGGCACCGATGTCGCTCAATACCGAGCGGATTTGCCCGGTGACGAACTCCACCGGAACGGGATGTACGCCCGTCACGCCGACCGTGTTTTCATCGACCACCGCGACGATGGCCGACATGCCGTAACATCCGCAGGCCGAGAAGGTCTTCAGGTCGGCCTGAATGCCTGCACCGCCGCTCGGATCGCTTCCGGCGATGGTCAGGGCACGTTTGTAGTGTTTCATAGCTTGATTCAGATTTTCCATTGCTCTTCGTGCCAAGCGCTGTCCCAGAAAAGCCACTCCATACGGGTGCACAGGACAAAAATCGCTGTCATGCGTCGGCGCAGTTCGGGCGATGCCGCTTCGGCCAGTTCGTCGCAGATTTCCACGGCGCGCCGGCATGCTGCGGCGAAGGAGTCGTCTCCGTAGGCCTCGACCCATTTGCGGTAGGGATTTCCCGCGAGATCGGCGTTGCGCAGGATATGTTCCCCGACACGCTGGTAGACCCAAAAGCAGGGGAGTACCGAAGCCGCCGCTACCTCTGTGGCTTCGAGCATCTGCGCGTCGAGCACCGAGGTGTAGAGCAGACATGCGGGCGACATTTCGTCGGCCGTGGGATCGTAGCCCTTCAGGAAGAACTGGTGCATGACCTCCTCCATCGCTACGCCGTCCGATGCGAAGGTCGTGAAATCGACCTGCTGGCGGCGCTGCGGCATCCGCGCGGCGAGGGAGAGCAGGCGGCGCGCGTAACTACGGACGTAAAGCACGTCCTGATGCAGGTAGAAGTGGAACCGTTGCTCGGACAGCGAACCGTCGGCAAGTCCCTTCACGAAGGGGTGTTCCAGAATCTTTTCGTAGATGGGCCGGGCTGCTTCCCAGGCCTCGTCGCTCCATTTGTGTGCCATGGGGACTTATTTTTCGCGTTTGTAACCGCAAACGGCGACATAATCGCCCCGGTCGTAACCTTCGGTGGGTTCCTCCACGCCGTTGTCCGAGCAGAGCGGATGGCGCGTGAGGGTCTGTGCCGACTCCAGATCGGTGAAACCCGTTTCGGTCAGCAGCGCGATCTTCTCGGCTGTCGTGCGCCAGTTGGCTACCTCGACGAACTCGATCGGGTAGGGGTTGGGCGGGTAGCATCCCGCGAGCAGCGGATGGTCCCACGTCCCGACCGCTTTGGCCAGGTTGTAGAGCAGTCCGTAGGAGCTCTCCTTCGGCACGTCGATCACGACGATGCGCCCTCCGGGGCGCAATGCGGCGTAGGCCTTTTCGAAGACGGCCTTAAGGTCGGTGATGTAGCTCGGCGTGCCGTTCAGCAGGATGGTGTCGTAACGTTCCGTACCGAAGTCGTAGGCCTCGGCGGTGGTGATCTCCACGGTCATGCCGCGCTTGCGAGCGATCTCGGCCATCCCTTCGGAGGGCTCCAATCCTTCGTCCACGCGGATGTCGTATTCATCCCGCAGGATCGTTTCGAACAGGCCGCTGCCGCAGCCTACCGAGAAGATGCGGCCGCCGTCGCGCAGACAGCGTGCCACGAGTGCGACCTCCGAATAGAGGACATTGCGATTTTCGAGGAACCATGCGTCGTATTTGTCCGCATATTGGTCGAATCCTTTTCCCATAGTGTGTGTTTGTTAAAAGCTATACAAATGCGGCTCTCGGAGCCGCGCGGGCCGCAGCCTTCGGCGGCGAAGGCCCGCCTTGGTCCGGGGACTGAAGGCGGCACGAAACAATATTCGCAGCCTTTCCCCATAATACCCTGTTCTCAGGCGGGTTTCGCAGGTTGCTGCCCGCTACTATATTTCGATCGTCTGGCTCTCCATCGTGAGCGCATCGATCACGAAAAGCCGGTTGCGCAGCACGCCGTCGCATCCGGCGATGATTTTGATCGCTTCGGAGGCCTCCAGGCATCCGATGAATCCCGGCGTCGCACCCATGACCCCCAGCACGCGGGTCGGATCGGCGGCCGGCTGTTCGCGCTCGGGATAGAGGTCGCGGTAACGCTTGCCGCCGCGGTAGTTGAATACCGAGACCTGACCGTGGAATTCGCCGATCGAGCCGTAGACGTAGGGCTTTCCGAGGCGTGCGCAAGCGTCGTCGATCGTGTAGCGCGTGGCGAAATTGTCGCATCCGTCGACCACCACGTCGTATCGTGCGACGATGCTGTCGGCATTCTCTGCGGTCAGACGGCAGTCATGCCGATCGAAGCGCGTGTGCGACGAGAGGGCCCGCAGGCGCCGTTCGGCGCAGGCGGTTTTCGGCATTCCGACCTCCGTTTCGGTGTAAAGCACCTGCCGCTGGAGGTTGGTCAGCGATACTCGGTCGTCGTCCACGAGACCGATGCGGCCCACGCCTGCGGCCGTGAGGTAGAGCGACACGGCCGAGCCGAGTCCTCCGACGCCCACCACGAGCACCGAGGCTTCGGCAAGGCGGCGCTGTCCCTGCTCGCCGATCTGCGGCAGCATCGTCTGCCGTGCGTAACGGTTTTCCATAGCTGAGTATTCTTAAAAAGGTAACTATATATGACTTTACCCCTTGTCGGTTTCTTGCCTGCCACTTTGCTTAGGATGGTCGTTGTCTCGCGGCCCTTGGCCGCGTTTACAAGCCTAACCCTCCCCTAAATCCCCTCCTCGGAGGGGACTTGATTGTAGGACTGGCTCGGTGTAAAATTGTATGTAGTTGTCCTTAAAAATTCATTGTTTTTGTAAACTGCAAGGCTGTGCCTTGCCATCTTCGGCGGCTCGCGCTTTCAGCGCGACCGGCCCAGCCGCCGAAGATGATTATTTCCGCAAACTCGACTCATAAAACCGGGCTTTTAGCCGGCCGCGGGCTCTCTTTCTCAATCGAAAACCCGGTCCCAGTCCTTCCACACCACGTCGTAGCCCATGCGGCGAATGTCGGCCTCGACCTGACGGGGCGTGCGCTCGTCGTTGACGCTGAATTGTTCGAGTGCCTGCGGATGGGTGCGGTAACCTCCCGGATCGGTCTTCGATCCGGCGCTCATCGAGGTGACGCCGAGCGTGGCCATATGGTTGCGGAAATCGGCCGATTCGCGGGTCGATACCGAGATGTCCACGTCGTGGTCGAAGATTCGGAAAGCGAAGATCAGCTGCGCCAGTTCGCGGTCGCTCATCGTCACGTTGGGCTGGAAATGCCCCTCCGAGGGGCGCATGCGGGGGAAGTTGACGCTGTATTTCGTCTGCCAATAGTGCTTGCGCAGGTATTGCAGGTGTATGGCCATCATTGTCACGTCGGTGCGCCAATCCTCCAGACCGATCAATACGCCCATGCCGATCTTGTGCAATCCGGCTCGGCCCATGCGGTCGAATCCGTTGACGCGCCATTCGAAGTCGGACTTCCGGCCGCGAGGGTGGTAGATTTTGTAGCGGTCCCGGTGGTAGGTCTCCTGGAAGCAGACCACGCCGTTGAGACCCGATTGTGCGAGGCGCGCATACTCCTCGCTCTCTAAAGGCATCACCTCGATCGTAAGGTTGGCGAAATGGGGTCGTGCCAGCTGCAATGCCCGCTCGATGTATTCCACGCCTGCGTCGCGCGGATTTTCGCCCGTGACGATCAGCAGGTTTTCGAACGGTCCCAGTTCGCGGATCGCTTCGCACTCGGCGACGATCTCCTCCTCGGTGAGAATCACGCGCGGGATCAGGTTCGGGTAGCGGAATCCGCAGTAGACGCAATGGTTCGTGCACGAATTGGTGATGTAGAGCGGCACGTACATCTGCATCGTACGGCCGAAACGCTCCTGGGTATATTTGCGGCTCAACTGCGCCATCCGTTCGAGATAGGGTGCCGCAGCGGGCGACACGAGGGCCATGAAATCATCCTCCGAGAGGCGTTCCTTGGCCAGGGCGCGTTCGACGTCGGCCGCAGTTTTGGCCATGATCCGCGCCGTGGTTCGGTCCCAGTCGTATTTTTCGAGTTCTTCCGAAAACATGATACGCGGTGTTTTTAGTCGAGAAACGAGGTGAGGGGACTGCTGGCCTCGGCCTGCGCCGAGGCGGATACGGCTCCCAGTCCTGCGAGGTAGGCCTCGCGGCCGGCCTCGACCGCTTTGCGGAAAGCGCCGGCCATGGCTACGGGGTCGCCTGCTACGGCAATGGCCGTGTTGACGAGCACGGCATCGGCGCCCAGCTCCATCGCCTCGGCCGCATGCGACGGAGCGCCGATTCCGGCGTCCACCACCACGGGGACGTTGCTCTGTTCGATGATGATGCGCAGGAAATCGCGCGTCAGCAGCCCCTTGTTGGTGCCGATCGGGGCGCCCAACGGCATGACGGCGGCCGTGCCGGCATCCTCCAGGCGTTTGCACAGCACGGGGTCGGCCTGGATGTAGGGCAGGACGACGAATCCCATCTTCGCTAGCCGCTCGGTGGCCGCGAGGGTCTCTGCGGGGTCGGGCAGCAGGTAGCGCGGGTCGGGGTGGATCTCCAGTTTGATGAAGTTCGTGCCGAAGGCTTCGCGCGCCAGCTGGGCCGCGAGCACGGCCTCGTCGGCGTTGCGCACGCCTGAAGTGTTGGGAAGCAGCTGGATGTTGTCGCGGCGGATGTGGCGCAGCATGTCGTCCTCGCGGTTCTCCAGGTCGATGCGCTTCATCGCGACGGTCACCATCTCGGTGCCCGTCGCTTCGATGGCGCTGGCCATGCGTTCGTTCGAACTGAATTTTCCGGTTCCGACGAAGAGCCGCGAGGTGAATTCGCGCCCTCCGATAATCAGTTTGTCCATGGGTATCTATTGTTTAGATTCGTTGTATTCGTCGATGATCCGCAGCACTTCGCGCGTCCGGGCGGCCGTATCTGCGGCGCGTAACAGCATTCCCGAGAGCGCCACTCCGGTGATTCCGCAGCGCATCAACGGGGCGATATCTTCCAGCTCGATGCCCCCGATCGCAACGATCGGAATCGCGTAACCCCGCTCGCGGCACCGGCCGATGATGCGGCGGTAACCCTCTTCGCCCAACAGGGGGCTGAGGTTCTTTTTCGTCTCGGTGAAGCGATAGGGCCCCAGGCCGATGTAGTCTACGCCCAGGCCGATGAGCCGCTCGACGTCCTCCGCCGTGTTGGCCGTGCCGCCGATGATCCGGTCGGGGCCGAGCAGCTTGCGGGCCTCGTCGGGCGCCATGTCGTGTTTGCCGAGATGGACGCCGTCGGCACCGATGCGCTCGACCAGCTCCACGTGGTCGTCGACGATCAGTTTGGCGCCGTACTCGTCGCACAAAGTGCGCAGGCGCAAGCCTGTGCGGAGAACCTCCTCTTGCGAGGCCTCCTTCATGCGGAGCTGTATCCAGCGACAACCGCCCCGCAGCGCCTCCGTGGCGCCGCTCAGCGTGTCATGTCGCTCGTTTTCGTGAGTGATGAATTGTAACACAGTATTTTGTCTATTCGTTTTCGGATCGATTGCGGGTCCGGATCGCTCCAGACATACCCCAAGAATGCTGCGCCGCCGAAACCCCGACGGGCCAGTTCGGGAAGCCGCTCGGGGGTGACGCCCCCCAAGGCTACGGTGCGTGCGTCGAGAATCCCGGCTGCCGCAGCCGCGGCGAGCTCCCGCTCTCCGAAGGCGGCCGTGTAGCCCGTTTTGGAGAGGCTGTCGTAAATCGGGCTCAGAAAGCGGTAATCCTCCTCCGTGCAGCGTGCGAGTTCGTCGATCGAGTGGCACGAGCGGCTGCGCAGACCTTCCCACCCCTCGGGCGGCAGGGGATTGCGGCCGTTGAGGTGAACGCCTCCCAGACCGTATTCGACGGCTAACCGATGATGGTCGTGGAGCGATATCCGGGCGTAGGCCGAAGGCGGAATCCGCTCGATAAGCTGTCGCAACTGTTCCGGCGTGGCCCCCGGTTTGCGCAGGTGTATCCGCACGTCGGGCAGCTCGGCGAGTCGGGCGATCGTTTCGCTCTCGCAGGGGATGAACCCCTCGGCCGTGATGATGACGATACGCATCGTCAACCGCCGCAAACGGCCCGGATGATCGTTACGTTGGCGCCCTCGTGCAGCGGGGTGTTCTCCCACGCGGCGCGGGGTACGACCTTGTTGTCCACGGCGATGGCGATACCCCGGTCGGGCAATTGCTGTCCGGCGACGAGATCGGCTATCGTAGCTTCGGCGCCGAGCTCGGTTTCGGCGCGATTTACGTAGATTTTCATGGTATTATGTCCTTAAAAAGAGGTGTACCTTGCTCCCGATCGGGTCGCAATCGCATCGACAAGTCCCTACGCCGGCATTATCCGTCAGGTTCTAAGGGTATGATCTCAGCCTTCGCCCGTTCCTCGCTCGGAACGATTGCCGGTTCTCTGCGTCCGGCTGTTGTCCGTCGCTCGGAGCCCGGCCCTTGAAGGCACCCCTCTTTTATTTTCGACAAATATAGCAAAAAAGCGGATTGCCCGCAATTTTTCGCAGAAAAAGATTGTGGGAAAGGATCGGGCGGATCACAGTTTACAGGTGAAAGGTTAAAAGTTAAAGGTGAAATGTTTTTGCGGTTCGCCACCGAAGGCTGCGGCCCGCGCGATGCGGTTTACAGGAATAATCCTCTTCGGCAGTAAAAAGCGCGAGCCGGCCGAAGATGGCAAGGCACAGCCTTGCATTTTGCAACAAGATTTATTGTCTCAAAATGCGATCCTTCGGGATCGCGCAGTTCGCCGCCACCCCCGGCGGCGGACTGCCTCTCGCCTGAAGGCTCCGGCAGCCCCCGCTGGCGGAGAACCGCAAAAACATTTCACTTTTGACTTCTCACCTGTAAAATGCGGTCTGCAGGACTGCATTTTGCAGAACAAATTCTTAATTCTTAATTCTGAATTTTGAATTCTTCATTACCTTTGTGTCATGGATTTCAAACTCGTATCGGATTATGCCCCGATGGGCGACCAGCCGGAGGCCATCGCGCAGTTGGTCGGCTCGATCCGCCACGGTTCGCAGCACAACGTGCTCCTGGGCGTGACGGGCTCGGGAAAGACCTTCACCGTGGCCAACGTCATCGCGGAGCTCAACCGCCCGACACTCGTGCTGAGCCACAACAAGACGCTTGCGGCGCAGCTCTACGGGGAATTTCGGAACTTCTTTCCGGAAAACGCCGTCGAATATTTCGTCTCCTACTACGACTACTACCAGCCGGAGGCCTATCTTCCTTCGACCGATACCTATATAGAAAAGGACCTGTCGATCAACGACGAGATCGAGAAGATGCGCCTGAGTACCGTGTCGACGCTTCTGTCGGGGCGGCGCGACGTGATCGTCGTGTCGAGCGTTTCGTGTATTTACGGCGCCGGCAACCCGGCGGATTTCCATGCCACGGCGATCGATATCCGCGTGGGGCAGGTCGTGAGCTACAAACATTTCCTCTACAAGCTGGTCGAGGCGCTCTACACCCGCACCGAACGCGAACTGGAGCCCGCGACGTTCCGCGTGAACGGCGATACGGTCGACATCATGGCGGCGTTCGGCGAGTTCGGCAACCAGTGTTTCCGCGTGATGTTCTACGACAACGAGATCGAGGCCATCCAGTCGATCGATCCCGTCACGGGGCAACGCATCCATTCGCTCGACAACCTCACGCTCTATCCCACGAACCTCTTCGTCACCACCAAGGAGCGCATCAACGCCGCCGTGCAGCAGATCTACCTCGACCTGGGCAAGCAGATCGAGTTTTTCGAGCGCGAAGGCCGCATGATGGAGGCGCAGCGGATCAAACAGCGCGTGGAATACGATCTCGAAATGATTAAGGAGCTGGGTTACTGTCCCGGCATCGAGAACTATTCGCGGTACTTCGACGGCCGTGCCGCCGGTACGCGCCCCTTCTGCCTGCTGGACTATTTCCCGAAGGACTACATGATCGTCGTGGACGAGAGCCACGTGACGCTGCCGCAGGTCCATGCCATGTTCGGCGGCGACCGTGCCCGCAAGGAGAACCTCGTGGAGTACGGATTCCGCCTCCCCGCGGCGAAGGACAACCGCCCGCTGACCTTCTCCGAGTTCGAACAGTTGCAGGGTACCTCGATCTATGTGAGCGCCACTCCTGCCGACTGGGAGCTGATGAAGAGCGAGGGGGTGATCGCCGAGCAGTTGATCCGCCCCACGGGACTGGTCGACCCGCCGTTGGAGGTCCGCGTAACGCTCAATCAGATCGACGACCTCCTGGAGGAGATCGACAAGCGGGTGAAGCGCGACGATAAGGTGCTCGTCACGACCATTACCAAACGCATGGCCGAGGAGTTGTCCAAATATTTCGATCGGGTGGGGGTGCGCAACCGTTATATCCACTCCGACGTCGATACGCTCGAACGCATTCAGATTTTGGAGGACCTACGGGCCGGGATGTTCGACGTGCTCATCGGCGTGAACCTCCTGCGCGAAGGTCTGGACCTTCCCGAAGTAGCGCTGGTGGCGATTCTCGACGCCGACAAGGAGGGATTTCTCCGCAACGTGCGGTCGATCACGCAGATCGCGGGTCGTGCCGCCCGCCATTCGCAGGGCAACGTCATTCTCTATGCCGATACCTGCACCGAGTCGATGCGCTACGCCATCGAACAGAGCAATCGCCGCCGCGAAATACAGGTCCGCTACAATATGGAACACGGCATGATGCCCCGTCGGGCACAGAAGAGCGGCACGGGTCAGAGTGCGTTGCTCGCCGGACGTGCCGCGGCCGAGACGGCCGCCAATGCCGTCGCCTATCCCCTCGCCGAGGAGCATTACGCTACGGCGGCCGATGTCGCGGCGGGGTATACGGCTGGCAATGCAGGCGTAGGGGCTGGGCGGCAACCTGATGCGATGGCTGCCGGGGCGGGCGAGAATCTCGACGCGTTGATCGCCCGGGCCCGCGAGGATATGGAGCGGGCCGCCAAGGCATTGGATTTCCTGGCTGCGGCGCGTTTCCGCGACCGCATGTACGAATTGCAGAAATTGCGTGACGAGAATCGCCGGTAGACGGCTCCGGCGCGGTCTATGCGGCTCCTTTCGTTAATCCTCCGCGTGGCGGAAGGTGAAATATTTGGCAGCGAGAAAGCTGTAAATCATGGTGATGCCCGTCGTGAGCAGCTTCGCGGGCGTGGGCCACAAGCCGCATCCTTCCACGAAAAATTTCAATCCCGCATAGGTCAGCAGGATCGAACCGCCGATCGAGAGCGCATACCGCACGAGCTGCGTGCGGGTCCGCAGGGGCGAACGGCGGAACGCGACGTGACGGTTGAGCCAGAATCCGCAGCAGAACGTGATCGGGAAGACGAGAATCATCGCGGCGATATGCGGCGAGAGGACGACGCATCCGAGATCGAAATAGCGGTGTGCGACGACGTAGTTGTAAATCAGGAAGTAACTGATCGGATCGACGGCGAAATAGGTGATTCCGCCGCAGGCCGCATAACGGAATACCTGTTGGGGGATCAATGCCGATACGGGGCGGATGTAGCACGCATCGACGGCGCGGAGTATCGTTTCTCCGAGTCGCATCAGCGAGCGGTGTAGGTCCACATGCCGGGGAACCGGTCGGCATACCCGCGGATGAATTGCGCGCAGGCCTCGGCATCCTCCGATTCGAAGGGCGAAACCATGAATTTCGGGCCGTAGCGGTAGACGCCGCAGCGGAACGAGCCGTCCTTCTCGGTCGCTTCGCGTGCCGCGCGTTCGGCATTCGCCTGCGTACTGAAAACACCCAATACCACATACCGATGCCCCGAAATGAGCTGTGCCGCATTCGGGACCGATGCACGGTTTTCCGCTGCGGGTTGTGTCGCCGGGCGGGAGGTTGCTGTTTTGTTTGCGGGCACTGTCGTCGGAGCGGTGGTGTCGGCCGCGGACTGAGCGGTTGGGGCGGATGCTGCGTCATGCGGATCGGCTGACGGTATATCCGCGTCTGCGGAGCTTTCCGGTGTTTCGGTCGCGGGAGTTGCTGCGGTCTCCGCTGGAGCGTTCGTACGTTGGGCGACCGCCTCCGTTTCAGGGCTTTGACGCTCCGATCGCGGGCTATCGAGGAGAGAACCTTCGCCGAAGAATTCGAAATAGGCATAGATGCCGATCGTTGCGGCGGCGCAGACCGCGATGCAGCCGAGCGCCATCGTCCAGTCGAAACGCCGTTTGACTTTGATCCGCACGGGAGCGTGTCCCTGCGGATTGAGCCGCGTGTCGAACGCGTCGTCGAGTGCGAAATGTTTGTTCTTCAGGATGCCGACTCCGGCGATCGTCAATACGCCGTCTTGCGACGTGCGGTGCAGCCAGCGGTTGTAAATATCCTGTGCCTGCGCGGTCGTGGCGGCCGGATCGGGCTGGGACCCGTTGGCTTGCGCTGCGATCCGCAGAGCCCGGGCGATCTCGTCGGGCAGCGTCGTTTCGGCGACCGTCGACGAAAAATCCACGGCATAGCAGGGCGGTGCTACGGTGCGCTTGTCGATGCGCCGTGCCGGACGCCGCACCCTGCGGAGCGTTCCCACGCCCGGGAGCCCGACCGTTTTGTCGGCGGCCAGCATGTTGCCGATCAGCCGGTTGACCTGTTCCACCATCGGATATTGCGTCATGGCTTCTTCTTTTTGGATTGAACGGAATGAGAGACGGCCTGCGGCGTCGTTGCGGGCCGGGAGATGCCGCGCCAGATCATCCATACGCCCAGGACGATGAAAGGTATGCTGAGCCATTGGCCCATGTCGAGCGTCCAGCCGACCTCGAACGCCTCCTGCTCGGTCTTGATGAACTCGATGAAGAAGCGCGTGAGGAATACGCCGATCAACCCCACGCCGAACAGAATGCCCGGGCGGCGGCGTGCCATATCTTTGCGGTAGTAGAGCCAGCAGAGCAGGGCGAAGGTCGCCACGTAACACAGCGCTTCGTAAATCTGCGTGGGGTGCACGGCTGCCGGAGCGAATTCGCGGACCCATTTGGCCGAGCGCAGGAATTGGAAACCCCACGGCAGCGAGGTCGCCGTGCCGAAAATCTCGGAATTGAAAAGGTTGCCCATGCGGACGATGGCCCCGCCGATACCCACCGGAATCATGATGCGGTCGAGCGACCAGATGTAGGGCAGCTTGTTCTTGCGCGAGAATAACCACAGGCCGATCAGCAGGCCGATCGCGGCGCCGTGGCTGGCCATGCCGCCGTCGCGGAATCCCGTGATGATGGTCCACGGCTGTCGCAGGTACTCCATCGTGTCGTAGAAGAGACAGTGGCCCAGGCGTGCGCCGAGGATCGTCGCCAGCGTTCCGTAGACGAAGATCGATTCCGAAACCGATGCCGGAAGACCTTCGCGTTTGCAGAAGTTATCGAAGAATTTGGCTCCGATCAGGATGGCGAGCGCCCACATCACTCCGTAATAACGGATGTCGAGCGTGCCGATGGTGAAGAATACCGGATCGAAATCCCAGACGATGGTTAACGTATGTATCATTTATTCGAATTCGTTTGAGTATGTACGCGGGGCCGCGAACGCCCCCTCCTTGGCGGTTCGCCCCGGCGTTATTTCATCTGCTGCAAGGGCACCTTTTTCAGCGAGAAGGAGAAGGTGCTTCCGACGCCCGGTTCGCTGCGGACCGAGATGCGCTCGCCGTGCGCCTCGACGATATGTTTGACGATCGCCAGGCCGAGACCCGTGCCGCCCTGCTCGCGCGAACGACCCTTGTCCGTGCGGTAGAAACGTTCGAAGATGCGCGGCTGGTCCTCCTTGCCGATGCCCTGGCCGTTGTCCTCGACCTCGACCAGGATTTTGTCGAGCATGTCGCGGAACCGCACCCGTGTCTGTCCGCCCTCCTTGCCGTAGCGGATCGAGTTGATGATGAGGTTGACGAAGACCTGACCGATGTAGTGTTTGTCGGCCAGTACCCAGAACGGCGAGGGGAGGTTCTCCGCCCCTTTGACCGAGATGCGGATATGCTTGCGGTCCGCTTCGATTTCGGCCTGCTCGGCGATCTCCTTGGCCAGGGCCACGATGTCGAACTGCTCCATGTTCAGGCGGTTCATGCTGCTCTCCAGCTTCGAGATCGTATCGAGGTCGTTGACGATGTTGATGAGGCGGTCGATGCTCTTTTCGGCGCGTTCGAGGTATTTGCGGTTGATGAGTTCGTCCTCCAGACCGCCGTCGAGCAACGTCGAGATATAGCCTTGGATATTGAATATCGGGGTCTTGAGTTCGTGCGCCACGTTCCCCAAATACTGCTTGCGGAACTGTTCGGCCTCCTTGAGCCGGGCGATCTCCTTGTCGTTCGTATCGGCCCAGGCCGTGAGCTCCTCGCCGATGTTCTCGACGCGTTTGTCTTTCAGCTCGGAGAAGATTTCCCGGGTATGCACGTCGCGCGAGAGCACGATCGAATAGATCGGTTTGAGTTTGTAGGCTACGTATTTGCGGATGATGAAGAGCGCCGCCAGTGCGATGAATACCAGCATGCCGGCTGCCGTGCCGAGTACGACCCACCATCTGAAACCCGATATGCCCATTCCTGCGGCGACGAAAAGCGCCGCGAGCAGGGCGATCCACAGCGACGCCCCCTCCTTGGTCTTGATTGCCAGCATAAGACTATTTGTATTGTTCCATGAGACGGGCGATGTATTTGCCCACGATGTCGAATTCGAGGTTCACGACCGAGCCCGGTTCGATCCGGCAGAAGTTCGTGTGCTCGAACGTGTAAGGGATGATCGCGACGCGGAACGAGCGGTCCGTCGGGTCGCAGACGGTGAGGCTCACGCCGTTTACCGTCACCGAACCTTTCTCTACGGTGCACAGTCCGCCGCCGCGGGGTTCGTATTCGAACGTGAAGTACCAACTGCCGTCGGCATCTTCCTTGGCCGTGCAGCGGGCCGTCTGATCGACGTGCCCCTGGACGATGTGTCCGTCGAGCAGGGCATCGGGTTTCATCGAACGTTCCAGATTCACCAGATCGCCCGTTCGGAGCAATCCGAGGTTGCTGCGGTCGAGCGTCTCTTTCATGGCCGTTACGGTGTAGGTATCGTCGCAGGTGTCCACAACTGTCAAACATACGCCGTTATGTGCTATACTCTGGTCGATTTTCAACTCCCGGGCGAATGCCGCACGGAGCGTAAAATCCTTGTTCTGACGGTCCGAGCGGATCGCGACGACCTCGCCCATACCCTCCACGATGCCTGAAAACATAATCCTTAGGTGTTTATTATCAGTTTGCCCTTTACTTTGTAGACCGAGGATATGTCGTTGATATTCAAGAATATGTCGTCATATTTCTCCCGATCTCCGGCTACCAGGCGGACTTTTCCGTCCGTTCCGGCCGCCCTTACTATCCGCAAAGTTACTATTTTTTGGGAGACTATCACATATTCACCGCCCGGAATAATCGCATCCGTGTCCGTCTTTTTCAACAAAACGATCGTTCCGGGGGGCAGCATCTCGCCCATGGCCCGTCCGGAGTAGAACATCGCCAGGTCGCAATCTCCGATCGGAGGCACTACCATGTCGTTCGTCGATTCGAGGTGTTCGAGGTGGGCGATTCCCTGTTCGACGTCGATATCGTAGTAGGGAATTTGCACGCCGCGCAGCCGTTCGTCGCCGAACATCTGACCTTCGCCGGTGAGCAGCCAGAGTTTGTCGATCTGCGGGAATTTGACGACGATTCGGTCGGCCAGGTCGAGCGAGATGCCGTTGTTGCCGCGCTTGATCTGGTAGAGGTTTTCGCCCCGGGCCAGTCCGATATAGCGTGCGAAATAGTTGGTCGACATGTTCGCCCAATGGATTACAGCCTCGATTCGTTGCCAATTATTCTGTTTTTCTCGCATTTTCTTTTGTATTTAAAATTTTTTTCGCACCTTTGCAATCCCGGTCCCGTAGTTCAATGGATAGAATATAAGATTCCGGTTCTTACGATATGGGTTCGATTCCCGTCGGGACTACTTGAGCACGAGCGTGTCGTATGACGCACTCGTGCTTTTTTCGTATCCTGATTCTATCGTTCGGAGGAATGAAAAAGGCACCTTGTTCGAATAACAAAAATAATAACAAATTTCCATACGACAAGAAAAAATATCATTTTTAATCCGTAAAATAGTATTTTTGGACATCCGGAGCGAGGTGCGAACCCGACGGGGACTTCGTTACACGTAGCAACAACCGGACCGTATTTTTCGGGAATGCGGGGGCGAAAAGCGCTGTATGTATGTGGGGTATTCGCACGAAAAACGTTCGCCGGATGTTTTCGATAAACATCCGGCGAACGTCGTATCGTCGCGTGCGGATCAGAACGACAGCCGCAATCCCAGCCGCAGCGAGAACGTCAGCGGCGATTCGGTCCGGATCGTACGGGAGGTCGTGGAGGTGAGGTAATACGACAGGTCGGGTTCGAAGTAGAGTCCCACGGGGCCTGCGAACCGGTATTCGGCGCCGACGGCTGCCGCCAGCGACCATTGCAGTGCCTTTTCCGACACGGAACTGTCGCCCAGACGGGCCGAAACGCACTTCTCGACCATACCGCCCGCACCCAGGTACAGCGAAAATCCGTGCTGTTCGACGAAACGCCAGTTCACGCGCAGCGGCACCCCGATGAAATGGAGCCGTTGGCGGAGTTCCTCCGCGGAGTAGGGCATGCGCACGTCCGAGCGCAGCAACGTATAGGTCAGACCGCTTTCGAGCGAGAGCCCGTGGGAGAACTCTTTGCGGATCGAGAATCCGGCGCTGAGCGGTTGCCGGTGCCGGAAGTCGCTGTTGCGGTAATCCTCCTTCCGGGCGAGCGATATTCGGTCGCTGCCGAACGTTCCGACGTTGTTGTATCCCCAGGTGGGGTTGGACGATTGTTGGGGCAGGCCGTTCGGGGCCGTTCCGTCGAGCCGAGCCGAGACTCCGCCGCCTGCGAAGAGGGCGAGCGAGGTCGTTTTTCGTGCGGGGCGGCGTACGGTCGTTTCGTGGCCGGCGTACGCCGTACGACGGGCCGCCGTGCCGGAGAGCTCGTCGGAGGATACCCCCTGGCGCGGCGCCTGGGTCTCCGGGCTGCCGGAGTGCGCGCCGTTTTCGGATTGCTGCGTCGCGGTTTCGTCTTTCGGATGGATCGTTGAGGCGGTTTTCGTATCGGAGGATGCGGGAGCGGTTCGGAGTCCGTTCCGCGGAGTGAGCGCTGCCACGGCGGACGCTTCGGAGGCCGACGTGCGGGAGCGGCTCGGGTTCCGGGTCGGCGTGTCGGTGCGCTCCGGGGCCGATTCTTCGGTCGCGAACGTTTCCGGAACCGGCTTCGGACCCTCGTCGCGATTCGACAGGGCGAGCTGCGGTCCGGGGTGCTGCGGTTCTACGACCGTACGACGCAGCAGTTCCCCCGCTCCGATGCACAGGGCGACGATCGCTGCTGCGGCCGCCGTACGCCACCGCCAGGCTCCGAGCCGCCGGTCCCGCACTTCTCCGATCGCCGGACCTGCGGGAGCCGCTGTTGCCGACAGCTCGCGGCGCAGCCGCTCCCAACCGTCCGTCGGAGGGGGCGTCTCGGCATCGCGCAGTCGGTCGCGCACCGCATCTGTCCAATTCGGTTCGTGTTTCATAACTCAGTGTGTCTGCAAATACTCCCGCACCTTGCGCGCCAGCAGCGCACGGGCCCGAAAGAGTTGCGATGAAGAACTTTTTTCGTTGATTCCCAGCATTTGTGCGATCTCGCGGTGGGAATATTCCTCGATGCAATAGAGGTTGAATACCGTGCGATAGCCCTCCGGAAGTTCGGCTACGAAACGCAGCAATTCCTGTTGCGGCACGGCGGCGATTTCGCGGCTGTCGGGTTCCGCGACGGGCTCCGGAATGCGAGTTTCGTCCAAGGCGACGATGCCCGAACGATTGCGTCGGCGCAACCATTCGAGCGCCGTGTTCACCGCGATGCGCTCCATCCAGGCCCGTAACGATCCGGGGCCGCGGTATTCGAAACGGTCGAAGGCTCCGTATATCTTCAGGAAGGCGTCGTGCACGAGGTCCTCGGCTGCGGCCCGGTCGCCTGCATAACGCAGGCATACGGCCGTCAGCCTTGCGGCATAACGGTCGTACAGCTCCCGGCGGGCGGCATCGTTCCCCTCCCGGCATCCTTGGGCCAGTATTCGTTCCTCCATCTCGGTTCGAGTTCCTTCTATAAATGCTCGCAGGGGCCGATGACTGCATCGGGGTGAATTTTTTTCTCCCTTTGCGCAGTATTTTCCGCTGCGGTACGTTTAACGGAGGAAAGGTAACACAAATCGATGAATTATGAAAAGAAAAGTTTTTTGGTTCGCAGCGATTCTGCTGCTGGGTTGTTTGACCGCCTGCGACGATGATCGCGATGACAAAGTATACTATCGGCCGTTGATCGTGACGGTCCATACGTTGGACGACGGTGATTACTATTTCGAGCGCGACAACGGCCAGACGCTCTATCCGAGCGACAAGAGCCTCGTGCCGGGATACGAGGCGAAGGAGCGGCAACGGGCCGTCATTACCTTCGATCTGCTCGGCGGCGGTACGGGTTACGACTACGATATCGCGCTCCTCTCCGTCCGCGAGCTTTTCACCGGGGCCGCCGAGATCGTGGAGGACCCTTCGCTGCTCGCGACGATGGGCAAGGCTCCGACGAGCCTGCTGCTTACGGGGTGCAATCTGACCGAAAAGTGGATGACCCTTTGCGTAGCCTATCCCGTCGAGGATAACTCCAAACACGGGTTCCACCTGATCGTCAATCGGCTCGAGGAGCCCGAGGAGAGCACCGAAGGATATCTCGACGTCGAGCTGCGTCACGACGACGCGGAGGGGGCTTCCGAAGCGCGTTTGGACCGCATGACCTATATTTCGTTCGACCTCACTCCGATCTCCTCGCTTCTGGAGAACAAGAAGGGGCTGTCGCTCCGCATCCTCACGCAGCAGAACGGCACGAAATACGTGCGCTTCGATCTGCCGCGCAAGCAGGAATAAGGCTTCCGAAGGGGGAGGACTTGTCGGTCCGTTTTGCTCGCTGCGGCTTGCGGAGCGGACCTTTTTTTCGAGATAGAGGTTTCGGGAACGCCGGTTTGCCGACGTATGGATGGATCGTCGCTTTTTTTGAGCTACAGGCTGCGAATCCGGTCGAAAAATGCTATATTTGCAACATGTCTATCGTACGCAATACCGAGAGCGATCTCGAATTCGAAAATAAAATACGCCCGCAGGAACTCGAAAATTTCTCCGGGCAGGACAAGATCGTCGAAAATCTCCGCATCTTCATCAAGGCGGCCCTCATGCGCGGCGATTCGCTCGACCACGTGCTGCTGCACGGCCCTCCGGGCCTGGGCAAGACCACGCTGGCCAATATCATCGCCAACGAGATGGGGGCCCAGTTGCGTGTCACGTCGGGCCCCGTGCTCGACAAGCCGGGCGATCTGGCCGGCCTGTTGACGAACCTTGCCCCGGGCGACGTGCTTTTCATCGACGAGATACACCGCCTGAGCCCGATCGTCGAGGAGTACCTTTATTCGGCGATGGAGGATTTTAAGATCGATATCGTGCTCGACAAGGGTCCTTCGGCCCGGTCGATCCAGATCGAATTGTCGCCTTTTACGCTCATCGGCGCCACGACGCGCAGCGGTCTGCTGACTTCGCCTCTGCGGGCGCGCTTCGGCATTCAGTGCCACCTGGAATACTACGACGCTCCGGTGCTGGCGGGGATCGTCCGCCGTTCGGCGCATATCCTCGGCGTGACGATCGACGACGATGCGGCCCTCGAAGTGGCCCTGCGTTCGCGCGGTACGCCGCGTATTGCCAACGCCCTGCTGCGGCGCGTGCGCGACTTCGCGATGGTCAAGGGCGAAGGGCATGTCGACCTGCCGATCACGCGCATCGCCTTGACGGCCCTCAATATCGACTCGCGCGGCCTGGACCGCATGGACAACAAAATCCTCGCGACGATCATCGAGAAGTTCAAGGGCGGCCCGGTCGGTTTGAATACCGTAGCTACGGCCGTCGGCGAAGATGCGGGGACGATCGAGGAGGTTTACGAACCGTTCCTCATCAAGGAGGGCTTCCTTAAACGCACGCCCCGCGGACGCGAAGCGACCGAGCTGGCATTCCGCCATTTGGGATTCAATCCGCCCGCCCGCGACGAAGGCACGCTGTTCTGAACTGCTGCGGCACGATTTTTCCGGCACCGGACCTTGCAAGGGTCCGGTGTTTGTTTTTCGGGACTTTCCGGAATCGGGGTATTTCCGGCCGGAATCCGGGTAACGGCATTCCGTGGAGAATCCCTAATTTTGTCCCCGTAACGAAACCCGGTCTTTTCGGGGGTAAAAAAGAATCATGAATACGGTTATCGAAAGAATGCGGCGCGGGGAGCGGATCGCGGAGTGCGATCCCGATTTTCCGGCCCTGTGCGCCGAGGTCGAAAATACGAGACGGCTCGTCGGGGAGCTCAACACGGGCTACCATGCGCCCGACGAGGTGCGGGCGCTGCTCGAACGCATCTGGGGGCAGCCGTTGGATGCTTCGGTGCGGATGTTCCCGCCTTTCCATACCGCCTTCGGCAAACTTACGCGCGTAGGACGGGAGGTATTTATTAATTTCGGCTGCACGTTCCTCGACCAGGGCGGGATCACGCTGGAGGACGGGGTATTCATCGGCCCCGGCGCGAAGATTCTCACGGAACATCATCCCGAAGCCCCCGAGGTGCGCCACCGCCTGCTGGTCAAACCGGTGACGATCCGCCGCAATACCTGGATCGGTGCGGGAGCCGTCGTGCTGCCGGGCGTCACGGTCGGCGAAAACGCCATCGTCGGTGCCGGCGCTGTGGTGACGAAGGACGTGCCTGCCGGGACCGTCGTGGCGGGTGTTCCGGCGAAGGTGCTGCGCAATATCGAAGAATAAATAACAGTTTGCGTTGCGGGCAGGCAGCCTGCGAAGGCCTGGCTAAGAGCTGGGTATTGCGGGAAAATAGCAGCTGATATTGCTTATTACCGTCTTCTGTCCCTGGACACAGGCGGGCCTTCGCCGCCGGAGGCTGCGGCCCGCGCGATCCTTCGGATCGCATTTTATTGTACGAAACTTTTTACCTTTTATTGGCTGACATCTTTTATGACCCGAGAAATCATTGCCGCATCTGTGCTGCTGTTCGCCGCAGCCTGCGGAACGAAAACCAATAACGATCGAAATATGGAAACTTTGAAACTTACCGCTGTGTGGGACAAGACCTTCCCGCAGAGCGACGCGGTGACCCACCGCAAGGTGACTTTTACCAACCGCTACGGCATCACGCTCGCTGCGGACCTCTACACGCCTAAGAACGCTGCGGGCCCGCTTTCCGCCATCGCCGTCTGCGGCCCGTTCGGTGCCGTGAAGGAGCAGGCATCGGGACTCTATGCCCAAACTTTGGCTGAACGGGGCTTCCTGACCTTGGCGTTCGATCCCTCGTTTACGGGCGAGAGCGGCGGCGAACCCCGCTACGTGGCGTCGCCCGATATCAATACCGAGGATTTTTCGGCTGCGGTGGATTTCCTCTCGACGTACGAAGATGCGGACCCCGAGCGCATCGGAATCCTCGGTATCTGCGGCTGGGGCGGCATGGCGCTCAATGCTGCGGCGATCGATACCCGGATCAAAGCCACCGTCGCCTCGACGATGTACGACATGACGCGGGTCAGCGCCCGCGGTTATTTCGATGCGATGGATGCCGATGCCCGCTACGAGTTGCGCCGGCAACTCAACGCCCAGCGCACGGAGGATGCGCGGAACGGTTGCTACGCCCTCGGCGGCGGGGTCGCGGATCCGCTGCCCGACGACGCCCCGCAGTTCGTGAAGGATTACCATGCCTATTACAAGACGCCGCGCGGCTATCACGAGCGGTCGCTCAATTCCAACGGCGGCTGGAACAAGACTTCGGCCCTGTCGTTCATCAACATGCCGATCTTGGCTTATAGCGACGAAATTCGCAGTGCCGTGCTGGTCATTCACGGAGAAAAGGCCCATTCGCGTTACTTCAGCGAGGACGCGTTCGCACATCTTGTGGGCGACAACAAGGAGCTGCTGATTATCCCCGGCGCAAGTCATACGGACCTCTACGACAATCTCGCCGTTATTCCGTTCGATCGCCTGGCGGCTTTCTTCGGGGAGTATCTGAAGTGATGCCGCTCGTAAAAGCAGGCGCCGTCCGAAACTTCGGACGGCGCCTCTCTGTATGCCGTGACCGGGCTACTCCTCGATGAAATCGATGTTGACCTGCCGTTGGAAGACCTCCTGCAACGAGATGTTGGTCTCCGTGGCCGAGACGCCCGGGATGCGGAGAATGCCGTCGAAAATCGTCCGCATGAGGTGCTTGTTGTCGATGCAGTAGAGTTTGACGAGGATCGTGCTCGAACCCGTGATGAAGTGACACTCGACGATCTCGGTGATTTTCTTCAGATGGTCGACCGTCTGTTTGAGCAGTTGCGGGTCGCGCAGCATGATGTTGATGTGCGCGCAGACGTCGAATCCCATCATCTTGGGGTCGACGATCAGGCGGCTGCCCATGATGACGCCCGATTCGTTGAGCTTGCGGATGCGCTGGTGGATGGCGGCACCCGAGATGCCGCATTCGCGGGCGATCTCCAGGAACGGCATGCGCGCATTTTTAATCAGATATTTGAGTATCTTGCGGTCGATTGCGTCCAATGCGGTTTTGTTCATGTGTGGTATGATTCGGAAGATTGCTTACTGCTTCCACCCCGTCGGTTCGGAATCCGGTTGGCGGATTGGTCGGTGGTGAATCGTATGCGGTCTTTCCGGTTTTCAGTTTTAGATGACTCCCAATTCGCGACCGATTTTCGTGAAGGCTTCGATGCAGCGGTCGAGCTGTTCGAAGGTATGTCCCGCCGAAACCTGTACGCGGATGCGTGCCTGGCCTTTCGGTACCACCGGATAGTAGAATCCCGTGACGAAAATACCCTCGTCCTGCAACTTCGCGGCGAAATCCTGCGACAGCTTGGCGTCGTAGAGCATCACGGCGCAGATGGCCGACTGCGTGGGCTTGATGTCGAAGCCTGCGGCGAGCATCCCCGTGCGGAAGTGCTCGACGTTGGCGACCAGACGGTCGTGCGCCTCGCTGCTTTCGCCCAGCATGCGGAAGAGCTCGATGCCTGCGCCGACGACTGCGGGGGGCAGCGAGTTGGAGAAGAGATAGGGACGCGAACGCTGGCGGAGCATCTCGATGATCTCGCGGCGTCCCGTCGTGAAGCCGCCCACGGCACCGCCGAAGGCTTTGCCCAGCGTTCCGGTGATGATGTCCACCTTTCCGCGCAGGTCGTAGAGCTCCGTGATGCCGCGTCCTGTGGCACCTAACACGCCGGCCGAGTGGCACTCGTCGACCATCACCAAGGCGTCGTATTTCTCAGCCAGGGCGCAGATCGCGTCGAGCGGCGCGGCGTTGCCGTCCATCGAGAATACGCCGTCGGTGCAGATGATGCGGAAGCGCTGCGCCTGGGCCTTTTGGAGACACTCCTCCAGTTCGCCCATGTCGGCGTTGGCGTAGCGGTAGCGCACGGCCTTCGACAGGCGCACGCCGTCGATGATCGAGGCGTGGTTGAGCGCATCGGAGATGATCGCGTCCTCGGCGCCGAAAAGCGGTTCGAAAACGCCGCCGTTGGCGTCGAAGCAGGCGGCGTAGAGAATCGTATCCTCCGTGCCGAAATAGTCGGCGATAGCCTGTTCCAGTTCTTTGTGGATATCCTGGCATCCGCAGATGAAACGTACGGACGACATGCCGTAGCCGCGGCTGTCCATGGCGCGTTTGGCCGCTTCGATCAGCCGTGGATTGTCCGACAGCCCGAGATAATTGTTGGCGCAGAAGTTCAGTACCTTACGGCCTGCCACCTCGATTTCGGCGCGCTGGGGCGAAGCGATGATCCGCTCCCGTTTGTAAAGTCCAGCAGCCTCGATCGCTTCGAGTTCCTGCCGCAGATGATCTTTGATTTTTCCGTACATGGGTTATATTTTGTTGGATTTCCGCTTTCGGCGCTTTCAATTCGTTACAAATATAGCGATTTTTTCCCGGATTCATCGTCCCGGAATGCTTTTTTCTTGCGCTTGTCCGCAAAAATACCCCGGATGAACTTTTTCGGCCGCAGTTCGTTGTCCGGTGGAGAGTCGGGAATTCGGATGGGGACATCGATTTTGTAAGATGCATATTCTTTTGCGGATTGTTTTGCGGATCGCAGCCTGCGGAGGAACGCCATAGGCGGGCCTCCGCCGCCGAAGGCTGCGGCCCGCGCGGCTCTGAGAGCCGCAGCTTGCGTTGCTGTCGATTCTTGTCGCGCAGCAGCCGTGCCAAGACTTTTCGCCGGGCGGTCTGGAAGACCGTGCAGTTCGCTGCCCCCCCCCGGCGGCGAACCGCAAAACCCGCACGAAACACGGTGCCTAAGATCATAATTCCTGTCTTTTAGCCGGGAAGGCTCGTATGGAGAGATTTTGTGAACGAATTCGTGTTTTTTCTGCGTTTTTTGCTACCTTTGTGCGAACATCAACCCATTCAAACCATGAAAAAAGAGTGCGTATTGGTCAGTGGCGGCGCCGGATATATCGGTACCCATACGACCGTAGAACTCATCGGCGCCGGATACGACGTCGTGATTATCGATAATTTCTCCAATTCGGAGATGAAGGCCGTCGAGGGCGTGCGGCAGATCACGGGCGTAGAAGTGCCTTTCGAACAGGTGGATACGTGCGATGAAGCTGCGCTTCGCCGCGTGTTCGAGAAGTACGATTTCAACTCGGTGATCCATTTCGCCGCTTATAAGGCCGTGGGCGAGTCGGTCGCCGAACCGTTGAAGTACTACCGCAACAACCTGGTGTCGTTCATGAACATTTGCGCGCTGATGCGCGAGTTCGGACGCCGCAACATCCTTTTCTCGTCGTCGGCGACGGTTTACGGCGAAGCCGAGGTGCTGCCCGTGACGGAGCAGACGCCCCGCAAGCCCGCTACGTCGCCCTACGGCAATACGAAGCAGATGGCCGAGGATATTTTGCGCGACTGCTGCGCCGCCTACGACGGCATCCGCGGTATCGCCCTGCGTTATTTCAACCCCATCGGAGCCCATCCTTCGGCACTCATCGGCGAGCTGCCGCGCGGTGTGCCGCAGAACTTGGTGCCCTACATCACGCAGACCGCGGCCGGAATTCGTGAATGCCTGTCGATTTTCGGTAACGACTACGACACGCCCGACGGTACCTGTCTGCGCGATTACATCGACGTCGTGGACCTCGCGAAAGCCCACGTGGCAGCCGTCGGCCGTATGACGCGCGAGGCGATGAAGAGCGACTACGAGATTTTCAACATCGGAACGGGCCGTCCCGTGTCGGTGCTCGAGCTGGTCGAGGGATTCGAAAAAGCCAATTCGCTGAAGCTCAATTATAAGATCGTCGACCGCCGGGCCGGCGACGTGCCTGCCGTATGGGCCGATACGAGTCTGGCGAACGAGGAGCTGGGATGGAGCGCCGATCGTCCCCTGGAGGAGACGCTGCGCACCTCGTGGCAGTGGGAAAAGCACGTACGCGGTATCGAATAACGATCGTCCGCGAACTATATCGAAGTCGTCCGAATTCGTTTCGGGCGACTTTTTTTGGTGCTGCTCGGCGGAGCGGCATACGAAAAAACGGGATTCCGGACTGACATCCGGAATCCCGTGCTGTTCTTGCGTCGAAGACGCTTATTCGAAGCTCTTGTCGATCACGCAGCGCACGGCGTGTCCGCAGGCGCGCTTCTCGTAGGTGTTGGCTTTTCCTCCGGTACTGAGGAACGTATTGATCGTGAAGTAGTAAGCTCCGTAGGAGCTGGCCGTTTTGTAGTGGTTGGCCGTCCAGTAGCAGGCGAACGAGTCGGCGATCGATATTTCGCCCGTCTGGGAGTTCATACGTCCCGAGAAGGGGAAATACCAGCTGTAATCGGAAAGCGGCAGTTCGGCGACGTAGTAATCTTTGGCGTATCGGTCTACGTTATCCCCTCCGATCAGCTGCGCGAAGTAGCCGCAGTAGGTCTGAACGGCTGCGATTCCTGTGGTCTTGTAGTCGTTCTCCGGTACGCGCCAACCTGCGGGACACGGATCGTAGATCGTCTTGCAGTGCGTCGTAGCCGAACCGCCCCACAGGTCGTTGTTGTGCGTGGAGAGGGCCGTGGTGTACCAGTCGCCCACGTTGTTGGACTCGTTGCCGTAGAACGTCGTGGGGTGCAGGATCGCATTCTTGAGGTTGTCCGTCGTACGAACGTAGTCGTATTCGATCTTCACCTCGCTGCCCGTGATGTCGTAGAGCGGACGCGCCTCCATCGTCTCGTGGCTGGCCAGGCGCGGGAACGGATCCTTACGTCCCCACTGGTAGTAGAGACCCATGAAGTCGATCGATTTCCAGTCGTCGGTCGTAGCGCCGAGGTCGCGGTTCATGTATACCCACGTGATGGTCGAACCTTCGAAATTGCGGACCTCCAGGGCGTTTTTCATCGGGTCGTAGTCGGTGACCCAGATATGCCAGCTCCAGAGGACCTGCCCGTCGAGCGAGCGTACGGCCACCAGGGCGTTGCCCGAGATATTCGCTACCGTGAGCTGGATCGTCTGCGTGGCGATGTCGAACGAGACCTCCTCGATCAACCCCTTCGCATCCTGCCACAGCAGTTCGGCCGATACGGATTCGAGACGATCCTCCTCCAGGTCGGAGTTGCCGCGGTGCGAGGCATCGAAACGTACGATCGATCCGGGTGCTACGAGGTGGCAGTTGGCGCGTTGGGTGAGTGTCGTCACGGCGCGCAGCACCACTTCGGCGCTGGTCGATGCGCTGCGTCCGAAATTGTCGGTGACGGTGAGCGATACGGTCGTCGTCGTGCCGTTCTCGGGTACGGTCAGGGTGACATATCCGTCTTCGGCAGCCTCGGCCTTCCAGCCGTCGGTCGCGTCGACGTCGATCTTCTCGATCGTGGCGTAACCCAACTCCTTGACGTCGTAGGCGAGCCGGAGTGCATCGCCGGCCTGGCCGATGAGGTTGTAGGCGGACTGTTCGAAAGCGACTCCGAGCGCATTCGAGGTCGAGATCGTCACGGCGACAGCGGCCGAAGCCGTGCGGCTGCCGTCGGACGATGCGACGGTCAGCGTCACGTCGATCGTTTTCGATTCGGTATTGACGTCCGGGGCGACGAAGAGGATGCTGCCCGTGTTGCGCCCGCTCATCAGCGCCTGGAACTTATACGTGTTGTCCGATGCCGTGATCGAGGCGTCGAGCGCCCCACCGGCATTGGTCACCGTAAAGGGTATTTCGAGGGTTTCGAGCGGAGCCACGGTGTAGGCCTCCTGTTCGAAAGCGACGCTCATCTGGTCGAGTATTTCATCCTTCTCGCAGGCCACGGTGCCGAGCAGGGCGCACGCGGCGAGCAGCGTTTTCAGCGTATTTTTCATGTTCGATGGAGTGTTGTACGGTTAGAAGAATCGGTTGGCTGCGGCAGGGGCGGAGCTGTTGCGGGCGATTTCGCGCGTGAGCGAAATGTCGATCATCCGATAGGAACAGCAAGTGCCGCTCCAGGCCTGCGACGTATGGGCCCACATGCCGAAGGCCATGCCGACGTTCTCCTGGAATACGATCGTGTTGAGATCGGCAGCGACGGTTCCGCTGAGCGTCTGGCCGCCGCTGTAGTCGGTGGCGACTCCCTGGCCCGATTTGGTGATGTATATGGTCCTTACGTCGGCATTCTGATCGGGGTCCTGCGAGAATCCCATGAAGTTGTAGGTGCCGATCATTTCACCGATCGCGATGGATACGGTGCGTTTTTCGGGATCGATGGCGAGTGTGAAGGGAGCTTCGGTCGTGGAGGCGAGGAAGCCCGTGCCGAATCCGTCGACCTTGTACGAAGCGTTCGGCTTGTCGACCGTGACGGTGACGATGAAGGAACGGTTGATGAAGGCGCTCGTTTTGGTGTCGTAGGCTTGTCCGGCGAGGGTCCAGGTGCCCAGCATGCTTTCGTAGACGCTGGTCTGCGAGATGCTTATCTTGCGGACGATCTTTCCGGCCGTGACGGTGACCTGTGCCGAACGGGTCTCGGCCGCATTGGTCTGGCGGGTGAGGGTCAGTTTACCCTCGGCGTTCGACACGGAGAGCCAGTCGGCATTGCACGTCGCTGTCCAGGCTACATTGGAGACTACTGCGACGGTGCTGCTGCCTGCGGTGGCGAGAAGGTTTACGTTGGGGGTGTCGATCGTCAGAACGGCTCCGGTCTGCTCCACGGTGAAGGAGCGGGTGATTTCGCCCACCGAAAGGGTGATGCGCTCCTTGCGGATTTCGGAACTCGGATTCTGGGTCGGCGTGATGACGAGTTTGCCCGGTTTCGGTTCGAGCGTGAGCCAGTCGGCTTTGGTGGTCGCGGTCCATTCGACGTCGCACGTTACGGGGACTTCGACCGCTTCGGCGGCGGCGTTCAGGGCGATGACCTCGGCCTGCTCGGCCAGGTCGATCGTAGCGCGGGACTGCGTGAGGGCGATCGAGGCGATCGTCGCAGCGTCTCCCGTGCGGGAAACGGACAGAATTGCGGTGCGGGTGGCGTTACGATCGTTCTGCGTATAGGTGGCGCGGATTCCCCCCCCCTCGACGGTTGCAGTACACCACTGCTGGTCGGATACTACGGCGAGGTCCGTCAGTTTTTCGCTGACTTCGAACAGGTACGATCCGGCTGCGGCACTGACTTGGGCCGAGGCGGGTGCGATGTACGGAGGAATGGGACTCTCCGTGACGATCTCCTCTTCGTTGCAGGCCGCGGTGCAAAGCAGGGCGACGAACAACCAGATCCGATAAAGAAAAGTTTTTCTCATGATAATGAATTTAAGGGAAAATTTTTGAAGGGATTTTGCATGTTTTCGACCGATGGCCCGTGTCGTCCGCTACGTCTGGTTCGTTGCCGGTATGCGACGTCCGGAGCCGAATACGACGGGATATCGTTATAAAATAAACACATAGCGAAAAAGTAAATTTGAGCAAAGCGTAGTGAATTGAC
>CANPHE010000036.1 GCA_947573795.1 uncultured Alistipes sp.
CATCGCCGAGAAGGAGAAGGAGTACAACGACAAGTTCTCCAACCCCTACAACGCAGCCCGCTACGGTTATATCGACGATGTGATCGAGCCGCGCAACACGCGTTTCCGCATCATCCGTGCGTTGCAGTCGCTCGCCACGAAGCGTTTGCAGAACCCGGCGAAGAAACATTCGAATATTCCTTTGTAACTACTGCCGTGATGAAAAAAAGCATAGTTTTGTTAATTGCGCTTGCTGCGACATGTTCTTTATCGCTTTTTGCGCAGTCTGTCGCTCCTGAGGAGGGGGTAGGTTTCCCCCCTGACGGTTCGGAAGCGTCTCTTCCGGCTGAAGCAAAAGGGATCGACGATTTGCGGTTCAAATTGACGAAAAAGGTAGTACGCGGTGTGGTCAAGAGCGAGACGGATAGTACTGCCTTGGCTGGTGCAGGCGTTGTTTACGGTCAGGATACGATTCGGACGGCAAACGATGGTTCGTTTGTGTTGACACTTCCTTTTGACCAGGAGAAGATATCTTTGACGGTTTTCCCAAAAGAGAAGGAATCCGGACGTCCTGATTTCGGTACAAAAACAGCTGAATTTAGTGCCGATAATTTAACTATTTATTTAGCTGCGTCTTGGAACTGGTCCGAGATGCTGTGGGTGGCATTGATCAGTATTTGCCTGGTATTCTTCGTACTGGTGCTGCTGGTCTATGTCATGAAGCTCTTCGGCTGGATCTTCACGCGCAAGCCGCAGCAAGCCCCCGCAGCGGTCAAGCCGGTCGTTCAGGGTCAGTTGCACGAGGAGGAGATCGCCGCCATCGCTACGGCGCTCAAACTCTACAAAGGTGCCTTGCACGATCGCGAATCGGAGGTGCTGACGATCCTGAGCATCAAGCGCGCTTACTCGCCCTGGAATTCGAAAATCCACGGCTTAACCCAGTTGCCTGACAGAAAATAGCGGTAATTATATCGATTCTACCCTTCGAAATTTTTCGCGCCGTTCCTTTGCGGGCGATACCCGAACTCCTCTCGGGTTCATGAACGCGGCGTCGCGCTGCGGGGCTTCGGCCGATTCGAACGGAATCCGGGCGGGAAATCGACGAGGGTAGGGCGATATATAGACACCAAAATAGAAATGCAAAGAAAAGATATGAAAGACTATTCATTGAAAATCAACGGACAGAATTACGACGTGCAGATCGACGAGGTGAACGAGGCCTCGACCGTAGCACGTGTGATCGTCAACGGTACGCCCTACGAGGTCGAGATCGCGGGCGGTCGCGGCGCCGCTGCGAGCAAACCCCACGTCGCTCCGGCTCCGAAGGAGGCCAACAGCGCCCAGATCACGCCGACGACGGCCGCCGCTACGGCTCCGCGTCCCGCAGCTGCCGCAGCAGGCGGTGCCGGTGCCGTGAAGTGCCCGCTGCCGGGTACGGTCCTCGCCGTGAAGGTCGCCGTGGGCGACAAGGTGGCACCGGGCCAGACGCTCGTCGTGCTCGAAGCCATGAAGATGGAGAACAACATCGACGCCGACCGTGCCGGTGTGGTGAAACAGATTCTCGTGCAGCAGGGCGCTACGGTCATGGAGGGTGATAACTTAATCGTCATCGAATAGGCCTTATGTGGACGTTGCTGACCTCTAATTCCAATTTCGTAGGGGAGAGTCTGATGAAATTCGTCGAGTCTACCGGCATCGTGGGGTTCTTCTCCTCGATGGGCTGGGGTAGCGTCGTGATGATTTTCGTCGCTTTCTTCCTGCTCTACCTCGCTATCCGGCATAAGTTCGAACCGCTGCTGCTTTTCACCATTGCGTTCGGTATGCTGCTGACGAACCTTCCGGGTGCGAATCTCTACCACACCGAGCTTTTCGCCGGCGGACACGTACATTGGGATATTTTCGTCGCCAATGCGGGGCTGCTCGACTACCTCTATCTGGGTGTCAAGTTGGGTATCTATCCCTGTCTGATCTTCGTGGGCGTGGGCGCCATGACCGATTTCGGTCCGCTGATCGCCAACCCGAAGAGCTTCCTGTTGGGTGCCGCCGCACAGATCGGTATCTTCGTAACTTTCCTTGGGGCCTACGCTTTGGGCTTCACGCCTGCACAGGCCGGTTCGATCGGTATCATCGGCGGAGCCGACGGTCCGACGGCCATCTACCTCACTTCGATGCTCTCGCCCGAATTGCTGGGCCCGATCGCCGTAGCGGCCTACTCCTACATGGCACTCGTTCCGGTGATCCAGCCGCCCATCATGCGTGCGCTGACCACCAAGAAGGAGCGTGCGATCCGTATGCGAACGCTGCGTCCCGTTTCGAAACTCGAACGCATCCTCTTCCCGCTCATCATCGCCGTCATCATCGCGCTGCTGCTCCCGAGCGCTGCGCCGCTGATCGGCTGCCTGATGCTGGGTAACCTGATGAAGGAGTGCGGCGTGGTGGATCGTCTGTCGAAGACCGTGCAGAACGAACTGATGAACATCGTGGTGATCTTCCTGGGTCTCACGGTAGGTGCTACGGCTACGGCCGAGGCGTTCCTCAATGTCCGTACGCTGGGTATCCTCGTGTTGGGTGTCCTGGCTTTCGCGATGGGTACTGCGAGCGGTGTGCTGCTGGCCAAACTGATGAACCTCTTCGCCAAGGAGGAGAACAAGATCAACCCGCTGATCGGTTCGGCCGGCGTTTCGGCCGTGCCGATGGCTGCCCGCGTCTCGCAGACCGAGGGTCAGAAGGAGAATCCGGGCAACTACCTGCTCATGCACGCTATGGGTCCCAATGTGGCCGGCGTCGTGGGTTCCGCGGTAGCTGCGGGTATTCTGCTCTCGTTCCTCGGATAAGATTCCGAGACCTCTCCGGTCGGGGGGGGACAAGAGCCGGGGCTGCCTCTTAGGTGGTGCGTTGTAGACCGGCAAAACAAGCACGCGTTGTCCGAATTTTTCGGACAACGCGTGCTTGTTTCGTATGATTCCCGGCCCCGGCGAATGGGCCGTTTTCGGGTGACATCGGATCGGTCTTTTTATTGGTAGCTTTTACACTAAGCCTGTTCTAAAACGCTGTCAATTTGCTGGTTGTAGTATAAGTCCCCTCCTCGGAGGGGACTTAGGGGTGGGTCAGATCTGTAAACGCGGCCAAGGGCCGCGAGACAACAAGAGTCCTAAGTGCGTCGACGTACGAAAAACCGGTGAAGTGTAAAGTTGTATATAGTTACCCTTCTATTTTACCTCTCGCCGAATGCGGCTCAAGGTCTCGGGACGTATGCCGAGAAACGATGCCAGTTCGTGCAGCGGTACGAGCCGGAATAATTCCGGACAGCGGCCGAGCAACTCCTCGTAGCGCTGCCGGGGCGTCGTTGCGTAATTCGTCAATAGCCGTTCGTAGACTTCGGCCATCAGGCGTTCTGCGATCCGGCGTCCCAACCGTTCGTGTGCCGCATCTCGGGCGTAGAACCGTTGCAGACTGTCGGCGGACAACCGTAGTACGCTGCTTGTGCACATCGCCTCGATGCGTATCATCGACGGTGTTTCGCTGCAAATCGAAGCATAATCTCCGACGAATTCTCCGGTGAAGGAGTATCCGACGATATGACGGTCGCCTCCGGGAGTGCCGTGTACGTAACGGAATGCCCCTTTTTCGACCAATCCTATGTCGCGGCAGCGGAGACCTTGTTCAGAGAAACAGGTGTCGCGCGCATAGGAGACGCTTTCGCCCTCCTCGCGAAAGAGTTCGGCCAATACCGCGCATTCGGCAGTCGATATGTATCTGTTGAAAGGCAACGTGTTCTCGGAATTCGGTCTTGAAGATTCTCCGGAGGCGGCTTCGTTATCGGTCGCTATTC
The DNA here is from genome assembly GCA_947573795.1 of uncultured Alistipes sp. Classification (GTDB taxonomy): domain Bacteria; phylum Bacteroidota; class Bacteroidia; order Bacteroidales; family Rikenellaceae; genus Alistipes. Next base: position 3,812 of record CANPHE010000036.1, read on the forward strand.
GGGCAGCCCGAGCCGTTCGACGCAGGCGAGCAACTCCTCGCGCAGCGCCCGCGGGGTGACACTTTGCCGCAACACGAGCATGTAGGAGTCGCGGATCTGCTCGCGCAGAAATGCATCGGGCAGATCGCCGTCGGTGCGCAGGCCGTTCCAGTGGCGTTTGTTGAAATGGGGTGCCGTCGTTACTTCGGGATATCGTTCGCGCAGCATGATGGCACGGTCGGGATCGCACTTCACGGCGATCCGGTCGAAATCCACCATGTCGGCGCAGGCATACATTTTGCCGCCGATCTTGTAGACGAGCGTCGTTTCGTCGAACGGCGTAGTCTCCTCGGTCATCGGCAGCGAAAGGCAGTAATCGCGAAAGGTAAGTACATCCATAAGATTCTGATTTCGTACGACCCGTCGAGCTCCTTTCGGAGTCGCGGTATTCCCGACAAAGATAACGTTTTTTGGAAAATGGCACTCGCTTTTCTTCGGGATTCCGCGGTTTCCGGTGTCGCGAGCGGTCTTTCCGTTGCGAAAGAGTATGGTGATAGGGCTTTTGCCGACGGTTTTGGCACACGGATTGCGTCGGGAGGGTGAAGTAAAACCAAAATCGGGTAAAAATGAAAAAAATTCTCCTCAGTGTCTCTTTGCTGGCGATCTTCGTCGCCGGCCTCACGGGCTGCTCGCAGCGTCGGCAATGGAATCACGAGCAGCGCAAGGCGATGCGCGAATCGCTGCGCGACTACCGGCAGATGGTCTATCTCAACGATCTGAACGACGCCGAGTTCATCGAATTCTCCGACGACGTGGCCACCACGCTTGAAAACAACTATCCGGTCTATGTCACCTTCTTGCAGATGGACGGTGTATCGGATACGGTGGATATGGTCGTCGTGACGACGATCGTCGACGAACTCAACGCCGATGCCCGCAACATGCGCCACATCTATCCCTACAATTATCTTGTGGCTCAGGGCGTTCTGCCTGCCGGGCTGGATCACCAGCAGCAGCATGCGTTCTATAAGTGTTTTGCTTCGAAGGTCAATTCGACCTATAACACGATGGGCGCGTTCTTCAACGCCGTGTTGGCCGATACGACGGACAAGTCGCAGATGCGTCGACTGGAGGGGCAGTGCGCCAACGACCTGTTCGACTGGACGGTCACCGAAGTGGAGGTGATCGAAAGCGTGAACTGACGCGCATTGCGCGGTCGGAAGACGAACCGGGCGGGTACCTTTTGAACAGGTGCCCGCCCGGTTGCGTGTCGTGTCGGCCGTTATGCCTTGTCGGTGAAAAGCGAACGGGCGATTCCCAGCTCCAGACCGCGCAATTCGGCCAGGCCGCGCATGCGGCCGTAGCACGAATAACCGGGGTTCGAGCGGCGGTTCAGGTCGTCGCACATCTGGTGTCCGTGGTCGGGACGCATCGGAATCGAGCGTCCCTGGCGCTGCTGAACCTCCAGGAAGGCCTTCATCACCTCGTACATCGGTACGTCGCCTTCCAGGTGGTTGTCCTCCTGGAAGTTGCCTTCGGCGTCGCGGCGTGTCGAACGCAGGTGTACGAAGCCCACGCGGTCGCCGAATTCGCGCATCATGGCCGGAAGGTCGTTATCGGCGCGTACGCCGAACGATCCGGTGCAGAGGCAGAGGCCGTTCGACGGGTTGGGTACGGCGGCGATCAGCTTGCGGAAATCTTCCGCCGTGGAGAGGATACGCGGGAGTCCCAGGATCGGGTAGGGGGGATCGTCGGGATGGATCACCATTTCGACACCCTCCTCGTCCGCTACGGGGCAAATTTCCCGCAGGAAGGCGACGAGGTTGCCGCGCAGCGTCTCGGCGTCGATGCCGTCGTAGCGTTTGAGCTCCTCGCGGAACTGTTCGAGCGTGAAACTTTCCTCGGCGCCGGGCAGTCCGGCGATCATGTTGCGCGTGATCAACTCCTTTTCGGCTTCGTCCATCGCTTCGTAACGGGCGCGGGCCACGGCCTTCTCGGCGTCGCTGTACTCCTGCTCGGCGGCCGGGCGTTTCAGAATGAAGAGGTCGAAGGCCATAAAGGCCGCACGCTCGAAGCGCAGCGCCTTCGAACCGTCCTCGACTGTATAGGCGAGGTTCGTGCGGGTCCAGTCCAGTACGGGCATGAAGTTGTAGGTCACGACCCGGATGCCGCACGTTGCGAGGTTGCGCAACGACTGTTTGTAATTCTCGATATATCGTTGGAAGTCGCCCGTGCGCGTTTTGATATGCTCGTGTACGGGGACGCTCTCGACCACGGACCACGTAAGTCCGGCTTCAGCGATGATTGCCTGTCGTTTCCGGATTTCCTCGACGCTCCATACTTCGCCGTTGGGGATGTGGTGCAGTGCGTGTACGATGTCGGTTGCGCCTGCCTGGCGGATATTCGCCAGCGATACGGGATCGTTCGGCCCGTACCAGCGCCAGGATTGTTTGCAGAGGTACATGTTGTGGGGTTTTGTTTGGTTTTACGTTGTTGCTTGCTTAGGGGCTTCGAGCGGTGAAGCCTCGCGGCGTGTACGCCGCGTTTGTAATTCTTACCCACCCCTAAATCCCCTCCTGGGAGGGGACTTTCGAGTGTGGGGGTTTTCTTTGGTTTTACGTTGTTGCTTGTTTGAGGGTTTCGGAGTGGTGAAGCCTCAGGGCGTGTACGCCGTGTTTGTAGTTCTAACTCGCCCCTAAATCCCCTCCTGGGAGGGGACTTTCGAGTGTGTGGTTTTCTTTGGTTTTACGTTGTTGTTTGGTTAGGGGCTCCGGAGCGGTGAAGCCTCGCGGCGTTTACGCCGCGTTTGTAATTCTTACCCTCCCCTAAATCCCCTCCTGGGAGGGGACTTTTGTGCTTTTTTCGGTTTATTCTTCGTACTGTTTTGTTCGGGTGCTTCGGTCGGGATGGTTGTCGGTTCGGGGGAGCAAGCAGCCTGCGAAGGGACGTCCAAGGCGGGCCTTCGCCGCCGGAGGCTGCGGCCCGCGCGGCTCGAAGAGCCGCATTGCCTCCTCCGGAATTCATCTTAGCACTGTCATCGCTGCCACCTCGGTCTCTGTTTCGGGCTGTTACGGTTTGCGCGGCCCGAAAATCTAACGGCTGAAAATCATCTTCGGCGGCTGGCTCGGTCGTGCCAGAGGCGCGAGCCGCCGAAGATGCAACGCCATAGGCGTTGAACTTTTTATGGAAGATTCTTGACAGACGCAACCTGTTCTGCCCGACCTCTTCCCATAGGTCTCTGCGGCCCGCGGAGATAAACTTTCGAATACCCGGAACTGTTCGCTTTTTCTATATCGAAAATGCGTCGAAACCGCCGTCGACCACCGCCAGGGCACCCGTTACGAACGACGAGGCGTCGCTGATGAGGTAGTGGATCGTGCCGAGCAGCTCCTCGGGCTCAGCGAAACGTCCCGCGGGGGTGTGGGCGATGATCGTCCGCGCGCGGTCGGTGTACGATCCGTCGGGGTTGGTCAGCAGCGTGCGGTTCTGGTTGGTGAGCAGAAATCCCGGGACGATGGCGTTGACACGCATTTCGGGGCTGAATTTCGTAGCCAGTTCGGCCGCCATGTATTTGGTGTAGTTGCCGATCGCGGCTTTTGCGGCGCCGTAGCCCACCACGCGGGTCAGGGGACGCAAGGCCGATTCGGAACAGAAGTTGACGATCACACCTTTCTTGCGGGCCGTCATGGCCTCGCCGAATACGGTCGTCGGCAGCACCGTGCCGAACAGGTTGAGATCGACGACCTTGCGGAACGCCTCGATCTCCAGGTCGAGGAACGATTTGTCGGGAGCGATCGTCGCACCGCCCATATTGCCGCCCGCGGCGTTCAACAATACGTCGATTGCGCCGTAAGCCGCCAGAATATCGGTGCGGTTGCGCTCCAGCACCTCGCGGTCGAGGACGTTCGTGGCGAGGAACATCCCTTCGCCGCCGTTCTTGCGGATGGCTTCCGCCAATTCGTTGCCGGCCTGCTCATCGCGGTCCAGAACGACGATTTTGGCTCCTTGCTCGGCCAGATAGAGGCAGATCGAACGGCCCAGAATGCCGGCACCGCCCGTCACGACGACCACTCGGTCGCGAATGTCAAACAGATTTTTCATAGCTTCAGATTATTTCGGTTTTGTAGAAGTCGATGTTTTCGCGCAACAGGATGTCGATGGGCATGTTGTTGATCCGGGGCACCGATCCCGTTCCGGTCAAGCAGCGGCAGAGTGCCAGGACACTGTGGTAACCTTGTGCTTCGGGACGCTGTGCGACCAGCGCCGTGACGATTCCCGTGCGCAGCAGCTCCTCGTTGCGGCGGATGTTGTCGTATCCGACCAGCCGGATATCCCGGCGATCACGCTGTACGAGATAGTCGCCCAGGAGGTGGCAGGTCGAATTGAAAGTCACGGCTCCGGTGACGCGGGGATGCTCGCGGAAAAAATCGTCGAGCTGTCGCGTATTGTAGTCTTTGTCGCCGATGCGCAGTTCTATTTCGTGGATCGCTCCGACGAAGCCCGTGCGGACGAGATAATCGCGGAACCCGGCTTCGCGGTTGCGGCACTGGTTCGAACCCCCGTCGCCCGTGCGGACGATCTTCGCGATCGCCAGATCGGTTCCGGTTTCCGTACGGTCGGTCAGCAGGCGTGCCGCGACGACGCCTGCGTCGAACGACGAGGTGCCGAAGTAGGCCAGCTCGTGACAATCCGGGATGTGCGAATCGACGAAAACGTAGGGAATCTCCTGGGCGTCGAGTTCGCGCGTGAGCGGTACCACCTGTTCGGCGAAGAGTGTCGCGATAATCGCTCCGTCGAACGGTTCTGCGGCGAGAGCCGCTACCGCTTCGTCGAACGATGCGCGGTCGTACTGGTCGAAAAAGATCTTGCGTACGGCGACATTGTAACGTCCCGCCTCGACCTCGGCCCGGCGAATCCCGGCGTCGACGTCGGCCCAGTATTCACCCGCGGCGAAATGCGGCATGATCACCGCAATCGTTTGGCGGCGTCCCGACGCGAGCGACCGTGCCACCAGATTGGGACGGTAGTTCACCCGATGCAGCACTTCGTTGACCCGCGCCAGATTGGCGTCGGATACCTTGCCGCGGTGGTGGATCACACGGTCCACCGTCCCGGCGGAAACTCCTGCCATACGGGCGATATCGACGATGCGGATGTTTATTTTTTCCTTTTCGGCCATTTTCTCCGATGCGGCGGACTCTTTTCGGACCGCTTATGCCGCAAAACTATGTATTTTTTCGGAAAATCGCAAGTGTGTGCGCACACACTTTGTATTTCGACCGCCGATTTTTTTATTCGAAGTCGTGCGTTCCCGGTGTGTGAATTACACACCTGAAGGTTTTCCGGGAAATGCGTATCTTGTTTTTCTTGTGAATTGTTTGCATTGTTGGATTTTTTGTGTATATTGCAGTACCTTATTCCTAACCTCACTTCTTTTTATGAAAAAAACATTTTATTGCTTCGCTTTTGCCCTCCTTGCAGGTTGTGCAGGCGACGGCGGGCTGGTTCCGCCACCGATCGACCCCGGCGATATCATCGGCGGGGGCGGGGGAATGTTGATTACCTCTTCGCAAACCGTTCTGGGCGACAAACTGGATAATCCCTATTCGGTCGCCAACATGCGCAAAGCCCTGGAGAGTCTTGCGCCCGAGGATCGGGGCGGACTGAGTATCGAAGACATCAGTACTTCTCATTTTTATGTGAAGTTCCGGCCTGCGAACTACGACGAGCTGGATCGGATCAAGCAGGACACGACGCTGATCCTCTATGACATTCCGCTCGATTACGAGATTACGTCGCAGGGCGAATATTATCACGACCCCTCCATTCCCGACAGCCTGCCGACCTACCAGTACGCTTCGGTCGAGTTCGCACACCGTGCAGCGATCGATACCTTGGGCGTGGCGTACGACGTGCTCGAAAATCTTTTCATTCCCGATGAAGACCGCGATTTCGTCGAGGATTCCGGAACTCGTGCCGCTGCAAGCGGGGGCGGTCGTATCGACGAAGCGGTCGCCGATGCGCTGGTCGAACGTTCGCTCGAGCTGACGGGCAATGCCGAAGAACCGGACGGCATGACCCGTGCCAGCAAATGGCGGCCTGCGGGGCAGATTACCTATTATGACGAGGTTTTAAAAAAGACGATCGGTATGGAGGGGTTGAAAGTTTATGCGCGTCGTTGGTTTACGACTCATACCGGAATAGTGAATGCAAATGGCTATTATAGTTGTAACGGACGATTTAAAAGACCGGCCGACTATTGGTTCGATTTCGAACGTGCGCATTTTGCTGTTTATAGAGAAAAGCGCAGTTTTGCGATCGGTACGCGTAAAACCGGGAGTTGGAATTATGAATTTACGCGCGATGCGAATCGATTCAGATATTTTTTGGCGACTGTGTTTCGCGGCTGCTATTTTTTCTGTTACAAAAATATTGAAGGGTTGGGCCGTCCTCCGCAGTCGCAAGGATTGCGAGCTAAGATCAAAGTGCGCTGCTATGATAAAACAAATGACAACATCGATGGTCAGTTTTCTTCCGGAACATTTGTCATAAGTTTTAAACACATCGAGATATATAATCCGGAAAAGACTTGCGACCATATTTATGCGACGACGATACACGAATTGGCTCATTCGGCCCATTGGCGGCAAGATCGGTTCCTATATAATTATAATGTATCGAAGATCGTCAAAGAAACTTGGGCCCGAGGTGTGCAGGTCTATTTTACACGAAAAGTTTATCCTGACTTTGAAAAAAGGTATCCCCGAGGATCGTATACCGGGTTGGTTGAAGATTTGATGGATGAAGCGGGAGTCGAAAAAACATCGGATTATTATTTAAAAGAAAAGATTGCAAAATCATATATTGATAATGTATCCGGATATACGATCAAAGAAATAGAGTCAGCCTTAATAGGTGCGAGGACTTTCAATATTTGGAAAAATCAGCTGAAATCTAAATACCCGGACAATGCGACGAAAGATCATCTGGACGCTGCTTTTACTTACTGGAGCAGCCGGTAGCCTGGTTTCCTGTGAGACTACGAGTTGCGGCGGGGGATATCATATTAACGAATTCGCTTATCGCAATTCGACGGATTTTCCGGTCGAGATCGTGGGGTATACCCATCCGTACAGCTACAATCCGGCCGCGCCCGAAATTATCATTGAGACGTGGAGCGTCGAATCGGGAAAAATTCTGGAATTCCGCGAAACACTCGGTGAAACGGGTGTTCCGGTGCGGATGCCGGTGTCGTGCGATTCCGTACAGTTGCTTTTCGACAATCGGAGAGTTCTCGTTTATCGGAGGCTTTTCGATGAAAGTGGGTATGTAATGGGCGAGGGTATCCATGATATAAGGAATTATGCCAAGGATTCTCCTGAGAAACATATTACCCATTTCACCTACGTGATCACCTCGGCGCAGTACGATGCCGCGACCCCGATCGCCGGGGCGGAGCAGTAATCATATCGCATAAGCATAACGAATCCCCTCCGCCGGAGCTGCCGATGGAGGGGATTTTTCGTCGCCGCTATTCGTGCAGGGCCGAGGCGCGGGCCTTTTCGTAGAACTCTTTGGTCACGACGACGCGGATCGCCTGGTGGAGGACCGAGAATTCGAGCGGCGTTTCGCCTAACAATTCGCCGTCCGCTTCGACCGAGACCTCGGGCGACGATTCGATGCGGATGCGGCTGCCTCGTTCGCGCAGGATATGCCGAATTCGGTAAATCCCGCCGTTGAACAGGTAGTGGAACCGGAACAGCACGTGCCAGAAATGCACGGGACGCACCAGCGAGAGGTCCAGCATCCCGTCGTCGGCCACCGCATCGGGCAGCTGTTGGATGCCGCCGCCGTTGAATTTGCAGACGCCGATCGCTACCGACAGCAGCAGGTTGTTGTAGACCAGCCGGTCGTCGACCCACACCTTCACACCCGTCGATTTGTAGCGGAAAAACGATTTGACCAGACACCACGTGTAACGCCAGCGGCTTTTGTGACCCTTTTTCTTGAGGTGGGAGAGCTTGCGCACGACGAAGGCGTCGAATCCCGCGCCCGCGACGTTGGCGATGTAGCGGTTCTGGCGGTAGTGCGACTCCTCGTAGGAGACGACGCCGACGTCCTGGAGGAACGAATAGCCCTCGGCGATGGCCCGCACGGCATCCTGATAGCGGTTCGAGATGCCGAAGGTCCGCACCCAGTCGTTCCCCGAGCCGACGGCCACGACAGCCAGCAGCACCTCCGTCGGGGGAACCTCCTGCTGGATGAACAGTCCGTTGACCGCCTCGTGCAGCGTGCCGTCGCCGCCTACGACGATGATGCGCCGGTAACCCTCCTTCACGGCCGTTACGGTGAGCTCCGTGGCGTGGAACTTATGCTCGGTGAAGACCGGTTCGCACGGAATCCCGGCGTCGCGCAGGAATTTGGAGATACGCGGAAAGTGGTCCAACCCGCGGCCGCCGCCGGCCACGGGATTGACTATCGCGAACCACTTGTTCTCTACGGTTTCCACCCCGTCGTTACTTTTGGGGAATGTTGCGCAACGTCTGCGTCAGGAAATCGTAGAATTTGGCCACCGAAGCGATCTCGACCTTCTCGTCGGGCGAGTGGGGGTAGCAGATCGTCGGGCCGAACGAGATCATGTCCAGACCGGGGTAGTTGCTGCCGATGATGCCGCATTCGAGCCCGGCGTGGATCGCCGTGACGGCGGGTGCCGTGCCGTAGAGCTCCTCGTAGGAGCGGGTCATGGCCTTCAGAATCGGCGAATCCATGTTGGGATTCCAACCGTCGTAGCTGCCCGTGAGCTCGGTTTCGGCGCCTGCCAGCGCGAATACGGCCGCGATGGCTTCGCCCAGGGCCGTTTTTTCCGAACCGACGGAGCTGCGCAGCAGACATTGCAACCGCACCGTCTCGCCGTCGGAGACCACGCGCGCGAGGTTCGTGGAGGTCTGCACCAGACCCGGCATGGCCATCGACATCTTCTGTACGCCGTCGGGACATCCGACGACGGCCTGCGCCAGTTTCGTGGCGGTCGCGCGCGGAAGAATGGTCTGCGGAGCTTCGCACGGCTCCAGGCGGATCGAGATGCTATCCTCGATGCCGGCATATTCGGCGATGATCGTCTTTTCGTAGTCGGACAGTTCCCGGGCGAAGGCCTCGAACCGTGCGGCGGGCACCGATACCACGGCTTCGGCTTCGCGCGGAATCGCATTGCGCAGACCTCCTCCGTCGACCGAGGCCAGGGCTACGTCGTAGGTCGCACCGACGGCATTGAGGAACCGGAACAGCACCTTGTTGGCATTGGCCCGCTGGTACTCGATCTGGATGCCCGAGTGTCCGCCTTTGAGACCCTTGACCGTGATGCGAGCGGCGCTGCGGCCCTCGGCGGGCAGCTGCTCGGCGTTGTAGCGGAAGAGGATGTTGGCGTCCAGTCCTCCGGCGCAGCCCACGTAGAGTTCGCCCTCGGTCTCCGAATCGAGGTTCAGCAGAATGTCGCCCTGCAACAGACCGGCCTTCAGTCCGAAGGCGCCGTCCATGCCGGTCTCCTCGGTCGCCGTGAAAAGGGCCTCGACGGGTCCGTGCTCCAACGTGTCGTCCTCCAGGACGGCCAGGATCGCCGCAACGCCGATGCCGTTGTCGGCCCCGAGCGTCGTGCCGTCGGCCGTGACCCATTCGCCGTCGATGTAGGCGTCGATCGGGTCCTTCTCGAAGTCGAAGACCTTGTCGTTGTTCTTCTGCGGCACCATGTCGAGGTGGGCCTGGAGAATCACCCCTTTGCGGTTCTCCATTCCCGCCGACGCGGGTTTGCGCACGTAGACGTTGTGGGCCTCGTCTTCGAGGCACTCCAGTCCGTGCGAGCGGGCGAAGTCGAGTATGTAGGCGCGGATCCGCTCCTCGTGCGACGAGGGGCGCGGGATGCGCACGATCTGTGCGAAATGTTTCCATACGAGCGCCGGCGAGAGCGCTGCTAAGTTTCTGTCCATGAAATTGTCGGTTTTAGTTTATGTCATTTGAGTATTCTATGCCGCTTTGCGCTTTGGACGGTCGTCTGCTCACGGCCTTTGGCCGCGTTTATCATTCTGACCCTCCCCCAAACCCCCTCCTCGGAGGGGGCTTTGTGTGTCGGTTTGAGTTTATGTCGTTTGAGTATTTCCGTTCTCTGTATTTTTGTCGAACGCCTCGACGATGCGTTTGACGAGCGGGTGGCGTACGATATCGCGTTTGTCGAACTCCACGATGCCGATTCCCTCCACGCCGCGCAGCAGCTCCATCGTTCGCACCAAACCGCTGTCCGACTTGCGCGGCAGGTCGATCTGCGTCACGTCGCCCGTGACGATGAACCGCGCGTTGCGGCCCATGCGCGTGAGGAACATCTTGATCTGCGGCAGGGTGGTGTTCTGCGCTTCGTCGAGGATCACGAAGGCGTTGTCCAGCGTGCGGCCGCGCATGTAGGCCAGCGGAGCGATCTGTACGCTGCCTTCCTCCATCGACTTCATCAGCCGTGCGGGCGGAATCATGTCGTTCAAAGCGTCGTAGAGCGGTTGCAGGTAGGGATCGAGTTTCTCCTTCATGTCGCCGGGCAGGAATCCCAGCTTTTCGCCTGCCTCGACGGCCGGCCGCGTGAGGATGATGCGTCGCACCTGCTTCTCCTTCAGGGCCCGGACCGCCAGGGCTATGGCGGTGTAGGTCTTGCCCGATCCGGCGGGCCCTACGGCGAACAGGAGGTCGTTCTTTTCGTAAAGGTCGACCATGCGCTGCTGGTTGACCGTCCGGGCGCGGATGATGTTGCCGTTGTTGCCGTAGACGATGGCGTCCTTGTCGACGCGCTCTTCGCAGGCTAAAGCACTGCCCGCGAAACACTGGTCTACGACCTCGGCCGAGATATGGCCGTATTTGAGGTAGTAGGCTGCCAGCCCTTCGAGCCGCCGTGCGAAACGGCGGGTCTCCGCCTCGGGGCCCAGTACTTTGAGCGACGATCCGCGCGCCACGATCTTCAGCGTCGGGTGCAGCGCCTTGATGCGTTCCAGATAGACGTTCTGCGCCCCGTAGAGTTCGCGGGGATCGACGCCTTCGATTTCGATTTCTTTTCCGACTGTCTCGGTCATAATTCACATATGCTGTTCTTCGCTCTTTTCAGGCTATCGCGATTGCCCGAGGAGCTGTCTGCTTGCGGTTTCGATCGCTTAAAACAAATATCCGAAGCTGAGCGCCACGCTGTGGCTCCTGAGTTTATCGAGATTTCCGCCGTCGGGCAGTACTACGTCGTGTTTAGCCCGGAACTGACCGTTGTAACGCAGGTCGACGAGCAGGTGGCGCATCAGCGCTACGCCCGCACCGAACGTGTAGGAGAGCGTCGGCCGCACGCGCGAGAAGTCCAGCAGATCGCCGCCCGACTTCTGGCGTACGTTGTTCACGACCGTGAACACGGGACCGGCGTAGATGCGCACGGGGCGCAGCAGCCGGAACGAGGCCAGCACGGGGACGTCCACCGAATTCGACTTCAGGTTGACTTCGGGCCCGCCGTCGGGACGTATGCGCAACCCCTGGCGGACGTAGATGATCTGCGGTTCGAACGCGAAGGCACCCCAATCGATCGCCGTGACGATGCCCAACTGCCAGCCGAGTTTGTTCTTGACGTCGGTCTGCTTCGTGTCGGCGGAGAAATCGGTGATGTTGAGTCCGTAGATGGCGCCCCACTCCACTTTGAGCCGGGGACGCTGGGCGCTTGCGGTCAGCGCGGCGATCGCAAGCAGCAGGGTCAGTACTATTTTTCGTGTCATGGCGTATGTTCGTTTTATGATTTTCGTTCCCGGGAGAGGCCGATCGCGGCTCCGAGCATGTAGAGAATGCAGGCGCCGACGAACCACATCCCGGCGTGGGGATCGCCCGCCCGACGGATGATCGCTCCGCAGACGGGGCCCGATACGGCTCCCGCGGCGATGGCCATGATCGAGAGTCCCGCGACACCGTTGGCGTGCTCCGGTACGGCTTTCGTCGCCACGGCGTAGAAGGTCGCGAAGACGCAGGACATGGCGAATCCCAAGAGTCCGATCGCCGCATAGATCGCCGTTTCGTTGCGGGTGGTCAGCAGCACAGCGCACAGAATGATCGCTGCGGCCATGTTCCAGACGAGGTATTTCACGTCGTTTGTACGTACCAGTACCCAGGCACCGACCAATGTCCCGACGATGCGGCAGGCGTAGAATCCCGTCGTCGTGAGGATCGACGACGGGTTGTCGATCAGCCGTACGGAGAGGTATCCGATGCCGACGTCGGCAGCGATGAAGGCCGCGACGCCCAACGTGGCGATCAACACCCGGCGGTTGCGCAGCAGCCGGAAGCCCGACGATGCACCGCCCGCCGGCTGCTCGGGTTCTGCGACCTGCGTGTATTGCAGCCACACTCCGCCCGCGACGGTCAGTCCCGCATAGATCGGCAGCAGCAGACGCCACGAACCCGTCGCAGCGATCAGCCCCGTGACGATCGGGGCCAGCAGCAGCAGCGACGTATTGCGGAAAATCTGCCCTACGGTGAGGTAGCTCGTCATGCGCTCGGACGGCACGATGGTGGCCAGCAGGGGGTTGACGGCGACCTGGATCGCCGTATTGCCGATGCCCAGCAGGGCGAATCCTGCGAAATACCATCCCAACGCGCAGTCGGCGCCTGCGGCATAGGGCAGCAGCAGCCCTGCGGCCGTGAACGCATAGCCCGTGAGGGCTACGGCTTTGCGGCCGATGCGGTTCATCGCGGCGGCAATGGGTGTCGAGAGCACGAGAAACCACAGAAAAACCATCGTCGGGAGGAAGCTGACCGCCTGTTGCCGGGTCGGGAAATCCACCGCGATACGTCCCGAAATAGGAGCTACGATATCACAGAAGCCCATGATGAAGAATCCCGCCAGGACGGGGCCGAGTACTCGTTTATCTACCTTTTCGTTACGCATAGCATGGATATGATTTTTCAAAGTTACGGTTTTTTGCGGAAAATCGGCACTTCGGGTCGGCTTAATTTCGCAAAAGCCTCCGTCCGGAGCCCGATACGCGATGTTCCGGACACAAAAAACGTGCGAAAGGAGAGTCCGATTGCGCCGTTCGGTCGGGGCTTTCGCGCATTTTCGGGCGCTTCTTGATTCCGGTCAAGCGGGGAGCGGCCGGAGCGAGGTATCTTTGTCGCGATGAAACGGGTAATTATCATAGGTGCGACGTCGGGAATCGGGCGTGCGCTTGCCGAGCGGATGGCGGCATCGGGGAATATCGTAGGGTTGACGGGGCGTCGCGAATCGTTGCTGCGCGAGATTGCCGCGCGTGCGCCGGAAAGGTTCCGGTTCGTGGCGGCGGATATCGCGCGACCTGAGGCGACGGAGGCCCTGGAGCGTCTCGTCGCAGCGCTGGGCGGTATGGACCTCTGTTTCGTCTGTGCCGGGACAGGCGATCTGAACCCCGAGTTGGATTTCGTGCGTGAGGAGCCTGCCGTCCGTACCAACGTTTGGGGATGGACGGCCGTGACGGACTGGGCTTACGGGCGGTTCGAGCGGCAGGGGAGGGGCCATCTGGTCCTCGTCACCTCCGTCGGCGGGTTGAGGGGGTGTGCGGCGGCTCCGGCCTATGCGGCGTCGAAAGCCTATCAGATCAATTATGCGCAGTCGCTTCGGATGAAGGCTTCGGGTTCGGGGATCGTCATCACGGAGATACGGCCCGGACTGGTCGACACGGCGATGGCCAAGGGCGACGGGCTGTTCTGGGTGATGCCTGTCGCGCGGGTCGCGGAGCAGATTTTGTGTGCCGTGAAGCGTCGCAAACGCATCGCCGTCGTGACGTGCCGTTGGCGGATCGTCGCCCGGTTGCTGCTCTGGATGCGTTGTTGGGAGTGAGTTCCAAATCGAAGGGCGGTTCTATTCGTCTCCGGGATTCTCTTTTTCGGGTAATCTTCCGGTGCGGCCGTATGGATTTTTGTTTTTTATTCGTACCTTTGGCTGCGCCTTAGATACTTCGCCTCAACAAAACTCAAACAAGTTCGGTTTTGTATTCGGCTTATTCGTATCTTTGGCTGCGCCTTAGATACTCCCGCTCGGCAATGTTCAAATAAATTTGCCATTGCACTCGCTTATTCGTATCTTTGGCTGCGCAACGGCTCGATCGTTGCACGAGAGGTGTCCCGTGCGAGGGCTGCGGCGCAACGAAAGTTACCAAATATTTAAAACAGAATGAATATGTTCCATTTCCTTCAGGCTGCAATTATGGAGGAGCCCCAGCCGGGTTTCATGCAGCAGTACAGTTTCCTCATTATGATGGGCCTCATGGTATTGGTCCTGTGGCTTTTCATGTGGCGTCCCGAAGCCAAGCGCCGCAAGCAGATGCAGGATTTCCGCAACGGCCTCAAGAAGGGCGATAAGATCATCACCGCGGGCGGTATCTACGGCACGGTGAAGGAGATCAAGGAGACCACGCTGCTGATCGAGGTCGACGGCAATGTTACGCTGCGCATCGACAAGAATATGGTCGTGGCCGATACGACGGACCTCCAGCGCCAGTAAACGAACTCCGGTTTTCCGGAAAGAGCGATATCCGCATTCGGCGGATATCGCTCTTTTTTGCGGCCTATTCAGAATTCCCGGCTTTATGGAGGTGAAAGGTGAAAAGTTTTCGCGGTTCGCCGCCAGCGGAGGTTGCCGGAACCTTCAGGCGAAAGACGGCCCGCCGCCGGAGATGGCAGCGAACTGCGTCCGGCTAAATAGACTTTGCGCCAACAAATATCGTTGCAAATGCAGTCTGAAAGACTGCGCGGGCCGCAGCCTCCGGCAGCGGAGGCCCGCATCCGAAGATGCTGTCCTCCGCAGGCTGCGTCCGCGAAGCCTTTTCACCTTTATGATGCAAATTTGCCATTTTCGGCGGCTCGTGCTTTTCGCGCGACGTCCCCAGCCGCCGAAGCCTCCCTTACACCTTATAATAAAAGTCCCCGAAATCGACGGCCGATTCCGGGGACAATTCATAAAGTAGGAAATCGAAGATCGCGCTATCGCTCCTTCTCCTCCTTGTAGGTGAACGCCATGAAGATGATCGAGAGGATGCAGGCGCCGATGAGCAGGATGAAGGTCCAATCCCATCCGGCCTTTTCGGCCACCGATCCGATGACGATGTTGGCCAACACGGCCGTGCCGAGGAAATATCCGAAAAATCCGGTCAGCCCGGCAGCGGTTCCGGCGGCATTCTTCGGTGCCAGGTCGAGCGCCTGCACGCCGATGAGCATCACGGGTCCGTAGATGAAGAACCCGATGGCGATCAACGACATGGTGACGATGAAGTAGTTGGCCGAGAATTGCCAGTAGAGGAAGATGAACACGGCCACGATCGCCATGAACAGGATCGTCGGCAGTGCGCGGCGTCCGTGGAACACCTTGTCGCTCAGCCATCCGCAGATCAGCGTGCCGGGAATGGCCGCGAATTCGTAAGCGAAGTAAGCCCAGCCGGCTTGCTTGATATCGTAGCCCTGGGCGTCGCGCAGGTAGGTCGGAGCCCAGTCGAGGCATCCGTAGCGGACCATGTAGACGAAGGCGTTGGCCAGCGCGATGAACCACAGCAGCTTGTTGTTGAGCACGTACTTGAAGAAAATGTCGCGCGTCGAGAGCACCTCTTCCTGCTTGGCGCTGTAATTTTTCGGATAGTCGTTGCGCCACTTCTCGACCGACGGCAGGCCGCACGACTGCGGCGTATCGCGGATGAGCACATAGGCCAGCAGGGCGACGAAGATCGCCACGACGGCCGGGAAGAGGTAGGTGCCGATCAGGAAGTAATATTCCGAATGGCTGCCGTAAAACCACGATCCGAACCAGATGGCGCCGTAAACGGCCATCGGGCCTACGAGGGCTCCGCCGACGTTGTGGGCGCAGTTCCAGATCGACATTTTCGTGCCGCGTTCGTTGACCGAGAACCAGTGGGTCATGACGCGTCCGCACGGGGGCCAGCCCATGCCGTTGAACCATCCGACCAGGAAGTTCAGCACGGCCATGATGACGATCGAGAGCTGTTTATGCTCGGGGCCGAGCAGCGTGACGGGCACGATCATGAACATCATCGACAGCGCCGCGAGTACCAGGCCCAGCGGCAGGAACACGCGGGCGTTGCTGCGGTCCGAGACGCTGCCCATCAGGAATTTGGAGAGGGCATAAGCCACGGCGTTCATCGACAGAACGATACTCAGCTCGCCGGTTTCGAATCCCAGGTTGGCCAATTCGGGAATCGCCATCGAGAAGTTCTTGCGGACGATGTAGAATCCGGCGTATCCGATGAAGATACCGATGAAAACCTGAAGTCGGGTCCATTTGTAGGTTTCGTCCACCCGATCGGCCGCAATTTCCGGCTTATGGGCGGGAGGTTGGAGGAATTTCCACATAGTGTTATTCATTCTAAAGTTCGTGAGGCGGTCGGGTACGACCTCGTATCGGGTTGCAGTCGGGCGGGGCGGAGGGACGAAAGAATTGGGCTGTAAAAATGTCTCGTATCTTATATGCCGACGGAGGTGTCGCGCATGATGCGCACCTCCGATCTACGGCACCTCCGGTTTCGTTTCCGGCCGGACCTGCTGTCGAAAAGACGAATCCCCGGGGAGAGATTCCCCGGGGTATTGGTCGGTCTATTCGAAGATATAGTTTTTCGCTACGTCGCAGAAGCTCTTCACCTGGGCGTCGATCCACGCCTGATCGCGACCCAGCTCGCGGGCGAGCGTCTCGGCGACCTTCGGAGCTGCGGCCATCGCTTCGCGCGCATCGACGAAGAGCATGCGCACGCGGCGCGCCAGTACGTCCTCGACCGTGAGGGCCATCTCCTCGCGTGCGGCCCATACGACTTCGGCGAGCGTATACCCGTGTTTCGCGGAGAGTTTCTCGCCCAGTGCGGGGTTCTCCTTGATGAGTGCGAGGATCTTCTCCTCGTCCGTGCCGTAGACGTACATGTGGTTCGTCAGGTCGGGGTTCTTGCGGTAGCCGTGGATGCGGAACTTCTTCGTGACGCACTTGCGGGCGGGCAGTCCGGCGACCTCGATCGCCTTGTCCACCGTGTCTTCGGCCATCAGACGGTAGGAGGTCCATTTGCCGCCGGTGATCGTCACCAGACCGTTGTCCGAAACGATGATCTTGTGGCTGCGCGAAATCTCCTTGGTGTTCTTGCCCTCCTTCTTGGGCGCTGCCAGGGGGCGCTGTCCGGCGAATACCGAAAGGATATCCTTGTAGGTCGGCGCGGGGTTCATGTAGAGACCTGCGGTGCCGAGGATGAAATCGATCTCCTCCTTGAGCGGACGCGGCTCCTCCTCGGCTTTCGGACGTACGATATCGGTCGTGCCGACCACCACCTTGTCGTGCCAGGGCACGGCGAACAATACGCGGCCGTCCGAGGTCTTCGGCACCATGATGGCGTAGTCGCTCTGGAGGAATTTCATGTCGAGCACCAGATGCACGCCCTGACTCGGGGTCACCATCTTGCGGTGCTCGGGGCTGTCCATGTGCATGATGTCGTCCACGAAGCATCCGGCGGCGTTCACCACGCTGCGTGCGTGCAGCGTGTAGCTTTCGCCCGTGAGGTTGTCGGTGCATTTCACACCGGCCACGCGGCCCTTCTCGTCGTGTACGATCTCCGTGACGGTCATTTGGTTGGCGACCGTACCGCCGTTCTCGACGCAGGTTTGCGCGAGGTTCACGGCCATGCGCGAGTCGTCGAACTGTCCGTCGTGGTAAACGACACCGCCCTTGAGACCCTTCTCGACCGAGGTGGGGATGTATTTCATCACCTTCTTGGCCGAAATGAATTTCGAACGTCCGTAACCGAAACCGAACGAAAGCATGTCGTAGAAGGTCAGACCGCAGAAGTACAGGAAATTGTCCCAATAGCTGTAATTCGAAATCACGAATGCCTGGTCCTTCACCAGGTGGGGGGCGTTGGCCTTCATGCGTCCGCGTTCGCGCAATGCCTCCAGCACGAGCATTACGTCGCCTTTCTGCAAATAGCGTACACCGCCGTGTACGAGTTTCGTAGAGCGGCTCGACGTGCATTTCGCGAAGTCGGTCTTTTCGAGCAGTGCGACGCTCATGCCGCGCGTCGCCGCGTCGACTGCGACGCCGAGACCCGTGGCGCCGCCGCCGACGACGACCATGTCCCAGATTTTACCCTTTTCGGATAATTTTTTGATTTGAGCAGATCTATTCATAGTATTATGGGATTTCATTTCGCAACAAAAGTAGAGCTAATTTTTTTGCAATACAAAATAAATATGCTTTTAATTCAAAATAAATACGCTTTTCGGACGAAAATCGGCGGGAAAAGCGAAGTGAAGGCGGGAAAAAGAGGGCGAATCGAAAAATTTTTCGTATCTTGCATTGTTAAACGGGGGAAAATAACCTGAAACATCATATAACAGAGATCGAACGACCATGAATAAAACCGGTGACGAAACTTTACTGAGCCTTCCCGAGCGACATGCCCGGATCCTTTCGCTGCTCCAGCAGAGCGGTTCCATATCGGTGACACAGCTTTCCGAACTCTTCCGGGTCTCGGAGGTAACGATCCGCAAGGACCTTTCCTACCTCGAACAACAGAAGAAACTTTATCGCACCCACGGAAGCGCCATTCTGATAAGTCCCTATATCAGCGACCGCCACGTCAACGAGAAAGAGAAGAAAAACGTGGCGGAGAAGCGTGCGATCGGTGCGGCCGCTGCGGCGTTGATCGCCCCGGGCGACTCGATCATCATCGCGTCCGGTACGACGATGGCTTTTCTCGCGCGTGAGATCGCACCCGTAGGACGCCTCACGGTGATTACGGCCGCGGCCCCCGTGACGCAGATTTTGTCGCAGAACAGCGATATCGACGTCATCCAACTGGGCGGTATCACGCGCAGCAGCTCGGTATCGGTCGTCGGACCCTTCGCCGAGCAGATGCTCGCCAATTTCAATTGCAGCAAACTGTTCGTCGGGGTCGACGGTCTGGATACGGAATTCGGACTGACGACGACCAACATGCTCGAAGGGGCGCTCAATCGGGCGATGATCAATGCGGCGCAGAAGGTGATCGTGCTGGCCGACAGCTCGAAATTCGGACGGCGCGGCTTCAGCAAGATCTGCGATCTGGAAGCCGTCGACCGGATCATCACCGACAGCGGCGTCCAGCAAATGTACCTCGATCGCCTGCGTGAACGGGGCATCGAGGTGACGGTCGTGGATGTGTGACGGATCGTAGGTCCTGAAATGCAACGGTCCGGCGTCGTGGTGACGTCGGACCGCCCGTCTAAGAGACGGGTTTTATGATTTAGGCGTTGATGTTTCGTGTCGGTTTTGCGGTTCGTAGCCTGCGGAGGGATGTTTCGCAAGATGCGGACCTGCGCTGCCGGAGGCTGCGGCCCGGGGCTCTCAGATCGCAGTTTGCGGCTATCTGTTTCCGGACTCTTGCGGACCGTAGCCTGCGAGGTGAGCGCAGCGAGTTTCTGCCTGGGAGAGGCTACGGCCCGGAGGCTCTCAGTCCGCAGTTTGCGGCTATCTGTTTCCGGACTTTTGCGGGGCGTACCTGCGGGGGGAGCGTAGCGAGCCTCCGCCGGGGATGGCTGCTGCCCGAGTGGCCTTCAGCCCGCAGTTTGCGGCTATCTGTTTCCGGACTCTTGCGGGTCGTAGTCTGCGGGGTGAGCGCAGCGAGCCTCCGCCGAGGGATGCTGCGGTCCGGGGGCTTCCAGCCCGCAATTTGCGGCTATCTGTTTCCGGATTCTTGCAGGCCGTAGCCTGCGAGGTGAGCGCAGCGAGCCTCCGCCGGGGGAGGCTACGGCTCGCGCGGCTCGAAGAGCCGCACCGCCCCTGCGCCCGCAAAAATCTTCCACCTTTCACCTGAAAATTCCGCCTACTCCTGCCATACCGTGACTCCGGCCGGTGCCATCGCCGCCTCGCCGATGAGCAGACGGGCGTTGCGGCCGAGCGGTGCCGGTTGTTCCTGGGAGGTGTAGTTCAGGCAGACGTAGAATCCGTCGCGCCACTCCAGAACAACGCCCGCAGGCAGGTCGTAAGGCTCGCCTCCGAGGCCGTAGATGCGGCGCAGGACGGCCCGTTCGAGCGTCCCGTCGTCGGTGTCCACGCCGATATAGGTCACCGTGCCTTTGCCGAGCTTGCGGTGTACGACGGCGGCTTTTCCGGCATAGAACTGATCGGAATGCGCGGCCCATACCTCGGTGCCGGCCACCGGATTCACCACTTCGCCCCAGTTGTTCCAGCGGTACGTTTCGCCGTCGAAATCGAGGTGCCCCCATTTGTCTTTGGGAAGATGGTCGAACCACAGGTCGTCGATGCCGGCCAGTGCATAGATCGGCGCCGAAGGCTTCGCCTCCCACAGAGCTCCCGTGCGGTCTTTCTGTGCCGTGCGGCACGAGAGGATGAGGTGGCCGCCGCTGCGCACGTATTGCTCCCAGCGTGCGACCAGGGCGCTGTCGACCAATTCGTAGGCCGGAGCGATCATCACGGGGTAGTCCGCGAAATCGTGCTCCTCGCCGATAACGTCTGCCGGAGCTCCGCAACGCTTGACCATATTGTAATATTTGTCCAGATGTTGCTGCGTGCTCCACTGGTCGGTCTGGGGCTGGAACTCCATGTCCCAACGGTTGTCGGGATTGACGAGTATCGCCGTGCGCAGCCGCGAGAGCCGTTTCGGCAGCGTGGCCTTCGGATCGTAATGTTCGCGCAGCGTGGCGATTTCGCGGTTGAACTGCACGATCTCCCGGCCTCCGAGGCTCAGCGATACGCCGTCGGTCGAGAGCGTGCCGTAGTGGTACTGCTCGCTGCCGCGCAACGGCTGCCGGAACCGGTAGTGGCAGACGAACCGGTTGCCGCCTGCGAAGATATGGTACATCCACAGCCGCACGGCTCCCGGGTAGGGCTGGGGATTGAACTTGCCCCAGTTGACCTGGCCGGGCTGGATCTCCATGACGCCCGTCACGCCGCGCAGCGACCGATAATAATCGTTGTTGTAGCCCAGCAGTTGGGGGTTGGAGATGCGGAATCCCTGGTCGCCGTGTCCGGCGTAACGGCCGTTGACCAGGTAGCGGGTGTAGCACGGAAAGTCGATGCGCCGCATCCGTCCCGGGTCGACGGGCGAATGTCCGGGCATGGTGTTGGTCGTGATCCACTGTCCGGGGGCGATGCTGCGGCGCAGGATATCGGCCTGGAAGTCGATGAACGACGCCGCTTCGTCGGCCGTATAGCGTTTGTAGTCCAGGATGGCGTGGGGGTTGGCTGTGCCGGCCAGGACCGTCTGGTTGGGAATGCGAATTTGGTCGAAATCGTTGTAAGTCAAGCTCCAGAAAGCCGTTCCCCAGGCCTTGTTGAGCTGCTCGATCGTCCCGTACTTCTGGCGCAACCAACGGCGGAATGCCTGCTGGGCGTTTTCGTTGTGGTCGTAGCTGTAAGCGTAGTGCGAGGGTTCGTTGTCGATCTGCCAGCCCCACACGGCGGGGTGGTCGCCGTAGCGGCGGGCCAATGTGTCGACGATCCGTTCGACGTAGCGGCGGTAACGGTCGCTGGCCCACGAGGCTTGCTGGCGTCCGCCGTGTTCGAGCCGGCGCCCTGCGGCGTTCTCCACCAATACGTCGGGGTGGGCCGTGGTGAGCCATGCGGGCGGCGTGGCCGTCGGGGTGCAGAGGATGACCTTCAGTCCGTGTTTGCGGGCCAGGGCGACGGCTTTGTCGAGCCATGCGAAGTCGAAACGCCCCTCCTCGGGTTCGAAGGCCGACCAGGCGAATTCGCCGAAATGGGTGAATTCGAACCCGAGCGAAGCCATCCGTTCCAAGTCGCGATCCCATTGCTCCTCGGGCCACTGTTCGGGGTAATAATAGCTGCCCGGAACGATCAGATCGGCGGCCGGGAAAAACGACTGCGGCTCCCGGGAGAAGCCGCAGTACGCGTATGCGAGTCCCAGCAGCGAGAGTAGGATTCTGCGCATGGGACGACTATTTTTTCAGCATGGCTTGCAGACGCTCGGGATAGTCCGTGGTGATGAAATCCACGCCCAGGTCGATGAAGTAGCGCATGTCCTCCTCCGAATCCACGGTCCAGACATTCACGCCCAGCCCCAGTTCGTGGGCCTGCTTCACCCATTCGGGGTGTTCGCGGAGCACCTTCATCGAATAGTCGACGCCGGCCAGTCCCAATTTCTTGATGCTTTTCGGGGCCAGGTCGCCGTTGAGGTAGTAGATCGGAATCTCGGGCAGGGCTTTCTTCACCTCCATGCAGATGTTGATCGAGAAGGCGATGATGTCCGTACGGTCGAGCAGCTTGTATTTCTTCAGCGCCTTGACGATCTTCTCCACGCAGAGGTCTTCGCGGTTGTAGTCGGGCAGCGACTTGATTTCGAGCACCAGACGGGTTGCGGGTTTCTGCGCCACGAGTTTCAGATAGGCGTCGAGCGTGGGGATATTTTCGCCGTTGGGCAGTACGATCGCCGTGATCTCGCTGGCCTTGGCTTCGTTCATGACGATGTCCGTACCTTTGTATTTGCGATCGTGATTGACGATCAGTTTGTCGTCGGCCGTCAGCCATACGTCGATCTCCGAACCGTAGCAGCCGATGGCGTCGGCCTTGGTGAAGGATGCGAGCGAGTTTTGCGCCGATTCGGGTGCCGTCCAATAGCCGCGGTGGGCGATGACTTTGGGCTGTGCGAACGAAATGCCGCTGCCGGCCAGTAACAATGCGGTTGCGAACATGAATTTTGCGATCTTCATATTTTTGAAATTTTAGTTGGTTGCTTATGAAACGAAAGCGATACAAAGATAATAAACTTTTCTTGAATTTCATCCTGAAAGTCGTTTTTATCTCCGGCAGTTCGTTTTGTCCCGGTTTTTGGCAAGATATGCCACAAAAAGAGGGTTGAAATTCGTAATCCCGGGAATTTTTTGCTATCTTCGTACGATCGATGAAACGATTCGACTTAAAACACATACGCAAATGAAAGAAAAAGTCATCAAGAAATTCGAGGAGCTCTTCGGCCAGGGCGCCATCCTCTTCGCATCGCCGGGGCGTATCAACCTCATCGGCGAACACACCGACTACAACGGCGGTTTCGTTTTTCCGGGAGCCGTGGACAAAGGCATCGTCGCCGCCATCCGGCTCAACGGGACGGACAAGGTGCGCGCCTATGCGCTCGACCTGGGCGAATCGGCCGAATTCGGTCTGAACGAGGAGGACAAACCCGCACAGTCGTGGGCCCACTACATCTTCGGCGTGTGCCGCGAGGTGCAGAAGCGGGGCGGCAAGATCGGCGGTTTCGACACGGTTTTCGCGGGCGACGTACCCCTGGGTGCGGGCATGTCGTCGTCGGCCGCGCTGGAGTCGACCTACGCTTTCGCGCTGAACGACCTTTATAATTGCGGTATCGACAAATTCGAACTGGCCCGTATCGGTCAGTCGACCGAGCACAACTATTGCGGCGTGAACTGCGGCATCATGGACCAGTTCGCCTCGGTATTCGGCAAGAAGGGCTGCCTGATGCGTCTCGACTGCCGTTCGATGGAGTTCGAATATTTCCCGTTCGATCCGAAGGGCTACAAGCTCGTGCTGGTGGATTCGCGCGTGAAACACGAACTGGTCGGTTCGCCCTATAACGACCGTCGCGCTTCGTGCGAGCGCGTGTCGAAGGTGCTGGGACAGGAGTTCCTGCGCGGTGCCACGATGGAGCAGCTCGATGCCGTCAAGGAGCAGATTTCGGAGGAGGACTACAAGCGTGCCCGCTATGTGATCGGCGAGGA
>CANPHE010000037.1 GCA_947573795.1 uncultured Alistipes sp.
GCCGAGGTCGTGGCTCACGAGCGTCAGATCGCCGTCGAGGCCATGAAGCAGGATCCCAAGAACGCCAACAAACCCGAGGCTATCCTCGAGAAGATCGCCGAGGGCAAGATGCGCAAGTTCTTCGAGGAGAACACGTTGCTCAACCAGCCGTTGGTTGGCGAGAAGGAGACCATCGCCGAGTACATCCGCAAGGCCGACAAAGAGGCTACGGTTATCGCTTACAAGCGTTTCGCGCTGGGCGAATAAGCCTACGGAACTCATATTCGAAACAATCCCCCGTTGCAAAAGCAACAGGGGATTGTTTTTTAGTAACCATAACTTCGGGGGATCGGTATGCTGCCCCGCCCAAGCAAGGTTTGCGGGGAAACAACTGCGTATCGTTCTTTCGAATGTCACCTGTTCCCGGAGGTGGCCGCCCCTACCCTAACTGCGGCAACAGGCGCATACGATCGAGCATCGTTCGAATTACCGAACCGTTCGGGCGGAAACGGCGCACGCTTGCCGCTTTCAGCGACGCGCCGTAAATTCCGGCAAACCACACGTACCTTCCCGTTCTGTTACTGTAAACCCTTGTCTTGCGGCGCTCGAAGGAGCGTTTTACCTCGGCTCGATTTCTCGACTGCAATCTTCGTTCGGGACAACGCCGCTACCAATCCGCTCCCCGCCTCGGAAAGGTCTTGTCGAACGCCTTCCGCAAGATAAATTGCAGATAGAGGCGCATCCCCGGCAAGAAATATTGCATTCGAGTCCCCGAAATTCCGATTTTTTTAGTAAATTCGGGCAATCATATATCCCCACTTTCGGGCACGACGACTTTGCGAGCCGCATCCGGAAGCCGCACCCAAGCGAGAGGCTTACCGCGGAACGCGGCATACCGACAGCCGGTTCAAGCAAACGGCTAACGAAAGTAAGGGGATTATGATACGGCGATTACATACGACTTTACCCGAAAACGGCCGCCAATTTCTACGACCTTGCGGGTCGTACGCGAAAATCCCCTCCGGAGGGAGGATTAAAGAGAGAATCGGGTTTGTAGTCGTATATAGTCACCGATGCGATTTACCACAAGGTTTCGTGAGTACGACGATCAGTCCAAAATCGATTTTACTTACAAAGACCGGATTATGAAACGAAAATTATTTTTTGCAAGCTGGGTGGCTTGCGCACTTTTCGCAGCGATCGCCGCTCCGAGTTGTATCACCCGCACGGAAACCCCGCTGCGACTCCTTCAGTACAACATCGCCGACGGCATGTGGTATGACCAGTTCGACGGTTACGACCGCTTCGTAGCCTGGATGCAGCAGCAGGATTGCGATATCGCCGCCCTGTGCGAAACGGCTACGCACTGGGACCGCGAACAGCACAAACTCCTGCGCGACGATCCCGCGCGTTACCTGCCCGACAGCCTGCCGCAACTGGCTGCGCGCTGGGGACACGAATACGTCGCCGTGGGCGCCTTTCAGGACAACTACCCCGTCGCCGTATCGTCGCGCTATCCCTTCGAGCTGGTACGTCCGCTGGGCGGCGAGGAGCTTTCGCACGGTGCGCTGCACGTGAAAATCCGCGGCGTCAACTATGTGGTGCTGCACCTGTGGCCGCAACCCTATTCGCTCCAGGACAAGGACAAAACCCGTTCCGACGGACTGGGCGACAGCACCCGCCGCGTCGAAATCCGCACGATTCTCGAACGCACGCTCCGCAACCCCGAATTCCGGAACGAGCGTTATTGGGTCATGCTCGGCGACTTCAACACCGTATCGCCCGTCGACAGCGCCTATTACGCCTCGCCTCGCAACTACGAAATCCACACGATCGTCCGCGAAGCCTACCCTTGCGACGTCATCGAACGGTTCCACCCGGGAACGTTCATTCCGTCGATCAACCGCAACGATCGCCGCATCGACTTCACCTACTGCTCCGAAGCCATGGGCGAACGCCTGCTCGGTGCTGAAACGCTCGACGACGACTTCACGCGTGTCGCTTCCGACCACAAACCGACGATGGTCGTTTTCCGCGACATCCGCTGACACGGATCACCGATCCGCTCCGGGGCCAAAGATCGCCGGAGCGGATTCCAATTCCGCGCACCATGAAAGCCACCGAATTCACCGCCGATTTTTTACAACGCCTGGCCGCAGGCGACGGACAGGCGTTCCATGCCCTGTTCGACCGCTATTATCCGCGTACGGTACGTTTTCTCCAGGATTTCACCCACGACCGCGACACGGCGGAGGACCTCGCGCAAGAACTGTTCGTCAAACTGTGGATGCATCGCGACATGCTGCCGGGAGTCCGATCGCTCAATGCCTACATTTACCGGATGGCCCGCAACGCCGCGATCAACAGCCTGCGTAACCGAGGGCGAAACATCCCGCTGACGGCTGCTCCCGAGGTTTCGGATCCGGTGCTTTCGGAGGAGGAGTACTACATGCGCGAAAAGGAGCTGCTGATCGAACTCACCGTCGCGCAGCTGCCCGACAAATGTCGCCAGGTCTTTCGAATGAGCCGCATGGAGGGGCTCGACAACGAGGAGATCGCCCGACGGCTCGCCATTGCGAAAAAGACCGTCGAGAATCACCTCAACATCGCCCTGAAACGCATTCGAGCCACACTCGACCACGTAAACGGCATTCTAATCTTTTAAATGAAAAGCAAGCGGTGAAAGGTTAAACGTATTTTCCCAGAATACGCCGCAGGAGCCTTTCACCGTTCGCTTTTCACCTTCGGCATCATTCCACCGCCCGCAGCTCCAGCGGCCAGCCGGTAACGGCCGCCAGGTAGGGAATCACCATCATGGCCATTTTGCGCTGCCCCGCATAGTTGGGATGGCTCGCCGCACCCAAATCGGTATCCGGTTGCAGATAACCGGGCAGCAACGCCACGGCGTACACCTGCCGGTCGCCGCTGCGCTCCGCGACCGCACGGACATAATCCGCGAGCCGAGGGTTGTTCGGAGCGACGCACAACACCGGAACATCGGCCCCGTAGGCGCTTCGGATTTTGCCGATCAACCGCAGGTATCCTGCAACATATTCGTCACACGAAGGTTTTCGCTCTCCCCGCGAAAGATCGTTCGTACCCAGATTGACGACCACGGCATCCGGCCGCCAGGGACTCGATGCGAAATCCCAGACCGATGTCGGGTCTTCGTCGAAAAGGTAGTCCATCCGCCCCACCATCGTTCCCTCGACGGGCGAAAGCGCCTGCTTATCGCCGTAATTGCGGACCACACCGCGCCCCGAATGGGCGACGAGCGTGTAATCCGCATCGAAATAACGGGCCACGATACATCCGTAGGCCTTGTCGCAATTCTCCGTATCGGCCCGGAAACGGTCCCGTGCATCGTGGCTCTCGGTGCCGTAACCGCACGTATAGGAGTCGCCGATGAACTCGATATGCCGCGTACGGCGAACATCCGACGGCAGCAGATTCCCGCCCGGCCCGAGCAGAAACGCGTGAATCGTCGTACGCCCTTCGCGGGCCTCGGTACGTTTCTGAAGACGTAACGTATGTTCGCCCTCCGAGAGTCCGGAGGCCAGCGGCACGAGCGAATCGCAGCCGAAAGTCTCGACCACGCGCACAGGCCGGCCGTCGATCGCGACATTGTGGTAGCTGTGACCCGTATCGGAGACCCGTATCGTCAACTCCGGGCCCGTAAAACGCATTTCGGCATAGACGCCCGGCCAGTCGTAGCCGACGCTGCCATCGCTGCCGCGCGCGATACGGCCCGTATAGCGAATTTCCGGCGACGTGGCGGGAAGTTCGGATTGCGCGGCAGCTCCCGATAGCGCACAGAGCGCCAGCATCAGAAAAAAGTATTTCATAAGATCAATTTTGGAGGTTCGTACAAAGATAACCATTCGCAGCCTATTTCACCAGCGCGACCGACGAAAAACGCCTCCCGCGGGTGGGTGCGGGAGGCGTCCGGAAATCGGTTTCGTCGGTTACTTGACGGAGATGCTGCGGATCAATTCGTTCGACGAATCGGCCACGTAGATCGTCTTGCCGTCGGGCGTGGGTTGCACGCCGTAAGGGTTGTTGAACGCAGCCTTCAGCCCCAGACCGTCGGTATATCCAGCCTTACCCGTTCCGGCGACGGTTTCGAGCGTACCCTTCGTGTAGTCCCCGTCCTTGGGCGTGAGGATACGGATCGAATGGGCCGACGCATCGGCGATATAGAGCCGGTCGGCGGCATCGAAGGCCAGACCGAAGACATTGCCGACGATCGCCGCGAGCGGATTGCCCTCCTCGCCGTCCGAATAGCCGGCATCGCCGGGTCTCTCGCCGCAGCCGGCGATATCGATCCGCTCGCCCGAAGGTGTCACCATCACGACCTTGCGGACACTGGAGAATCCGACCGCCAAGTTGCCTTTGCTATCGAAAGCGATGGCGTTGGGACCGGCAGCCAAATCGGAGAAGGCCGCATAGTCGCTCGCCTGACCCGAAGGGGTGTACTTAATGATCTTCTTGTTATCGCGAGCCGCGACATAGACGTTGTCGTCCTTGTCGCAGGCGACGCACATCGGAGCTTTGATCCCGGAAGCGAACACCGAAGTCGTCCCGTCGGGAGCGATCCGAACCACCGAGCTGCAATCCTTGCTGGCGACATAGTAATTGCCCTTCGAGTCGAAACCGCCCTGCCAGGGACTCTTCAGCGTCGCCGTATTGCCCGAATAGAGCGTCGTCATCACCATGTCCGTGCCCAGACGGCGAATGGCATGGTTGCGCGAATCGGTCAGGTAGAGGCTGCCGTCGGGCGCGATGGAGATACCGCGCGGCAGACCGATCTGCGCCTCCGTACCGACGCCGTCGACCAATCCGTGACCGGAACGCGTTCCGGCGATCGTCGAGACGATATAGGTGTGCGAGGTCGTACGGATATAGGTGAAACGCAACCCTTCGGCCGTACGGTCGCCCGAGGTCACGGCCACGTCGTAGGTTCCCGCCTCGTTCTCGGGCAAGAGGATGCGCAGTTCGTCCTTCGCCGCAGCGAGCACGCGGGCATTCTTGCCGTTGATCGTAACCGTATTGTCGGCGACCTGAGGAATGAAGTTCGTACCCAGAATCTTGACCTGCTCGCCGCTCAGACCCGTAGAGGGCACCATGCGGACCAGGCGCAGGTCGGTGATATGATGCGCCGCATCGTCGTCGTCGCAACCTGCGAAGCAGCAGGCGGCCAAAGCGACCATACAGGCGGATATGAGTTTTCGTATCATGATTGAATCGGATTTTAACGTTGTTACTCTTCGGTGATTTCGACACGGCGAACCAGGAAGTTCATCAGGTCGGAGATCCACATCTCGGTACCTGCCTCGTTCACCAGCACGTCGTAGGGCGTGTTGACCGAAGCCGCCGTACCCACGCCGTCGACCTTGCCGGCCTTGCCGGTACCGATGACCGTCTTCACGGTGCCTTTGGCGTAATCGCCGCTCGCATCGGGCGAGAAGCGACGAATGTTGTGGTAGGAACCGTCGACGACGTAGATGTTATTCCGGCCGTCGATCGAAAGGCCCCACATATCGCCGAACTGCGCCGTAAGCGGCTGTTCCGGTTCCCCGTCCGAAGCGCCCTTCGTGCCGCTGCCGGCCAGATCGGTCTGCGTGCCGTCGGGGGCTATCGCAACGATCTTACGAGTGTTGGTTGCTACGATCAGATTGCCCTTCGAGTCGAACTCGGCGCACAGAGCACCCGCGAGCTTGACGAATTCGCTCTTTTCGGTGTAGCCGGGAGCCGCGCAACGCACGATAGCCGAAGCTCCGCGGTCGACGATGAACATGTTGTCCTGCGCATCGAACGTCACAGCCAGCGGATCGGTCAGCCCGGAGACTACCACCGACGCCGTATGGTCGCCGCCCGCGATCTTCACGATGTTCTTCGCGGCCTTGTTGGCGAAATAGAATTCCCCTTTCGAATTGAAGGCCCCGAGCCAGGGAGCATTGAACGTCACGCCGTTCTGGCCGTTCTTCGCCAAGGTCGTCAACGTCCTGGTTGCGATATCCATCCGACGGATCGAGTTGTTGCCGCGGTCGATGATCCACACGCTGCCGTCGGGGGCATAGCAGAGTCCGTGGGGCATATTGAACTTGGCCTCCGCAGGACCGCCGTCCTGATTGACCTTGCCCGTATCGCGTCCGGCCGTTCCGAGGAAGGTCGACACCGTGTAGACATAACGTTTGGCAGGCATAAGCAGCGTGATCCGGAGTCCCTCGACGCTCTTGTCGCCGACGGTAACTTTCACGGTATAGACGCCGGCCCCGAGTTCGGGCAGTTTCACGCGCATCGCAGCATCCGTAGCCGATACCACTTCCGCCTCCACGCCGCCGATCTCGACCTTGTTTTCGGAGGCTACCGGGGAGAAGCATTCGCCCGCGATGGTCACCTCCTCGCCGGGCATGCCCGACTCGGGAGCCACGGAGAAAAGCGCCAGCGTAGGCACGTGGAGATAGGTGAACATCAGTCCCGAAACGCTCTCCTTGCCCACCGAGACGGTGAACGTGAAGGTACCTTCGTCGTTCTCGGGCATGCGCAGTTCGAGTTTGGTCGCCGTAGCGCGGGTCACCTCGGCCCGACGGCCGTTGATCTCGACCTTGTTTTCGGAGGGCGTCGTGCTGAAGCACGTGCCGCGGATCACCACGGCATCGCCCGCATAGCCGCTCGTCGGCGAGACGGTGGTGATGGCCAGCACGTCGCCGACAGGCTCCTCGGAGTAGGTGAACTCGACCTCCTCGACACTCTCGCACGCGCCCACCTTCACCGCTACGGGATAGGTTCCGGCGGGGTTCTGAGGCAGGGTGATCGTCAGACGCGTCGGCGTAGCCTCCGTCACGACGGCCTCGACGCCGTTGATCGTGACGCTGTTTTCGGCCGCCTCGACGCTGAAGTTCGAACCCGAGA
This sequence comes from uncultured Alistipes sp., assembly GCA_947573795.1. Classification (GTDB taxonomy): domain Bacteria; phylum Bacteroidota; class Bacteroidia; order Bacteroidales; family Rikenellaceae; genus Alistipes. The sequence continues at coordinate 6,895 of CANPHE010000037.1, forward strand.
GGATCGCCGTATTCCCGGCGTATCCCGCTTTGGGCATGATCGACAGCAGGCGCGGTCCCACCGGACCCCGACCGCCCGCATCGGTCGTATCGTCGCTGCACGCAGCCGAGACGAGCGCGGCGGCGAACAGGAGGAATCCTATGATTGTCTTTTTCATGATTCGTGTAGTTTAAGGTGATGATTAGGGCTCGTCGACGGTGACCATCCAGCCGTTGACCACGGCGCGTTCGCTGCCGTCCGAAGCCTGGTTATGCAGCTCGAAGATGCCGGCATAGGGGTGCCGGATAAGCAACTGCGCCGAACCGCCGCCGTCGAAATTCACGGCCATCTTACAACCCAAGGCCTGGAAAACGGCTCCCATATCGGGATAGGTCATGCCGTTGCTCCAATATTGGTTGCGGCCGTCGACGACCAGGAAGTAGACCACGCCGTCCTCCGTATATCCCAAAGCCGAGCGGGGATCGTTGCCCGCATAGCTGAGGCCCGAAAGCTGTCCGTTGCGGAGCATGATGACACCGCCGCCCGTCACCTCGTCCAGCCGCGGCGCAGCGGCGCGGTAATCCGCCGAATCGGCGATCAGCGGCATGCCCTCGTCGTCGACGGCGGCGAAGCTCAACGCCTGCTGCGGAAGCGTAGCCTTGTAGATGAACGTATTCTTGAGAATCCGGCCGCCCCGATGGATCGGGCCGCGGATATCCATGTTGCCCGTATCCCAGAAGTCGGCGTTAATCATCGCCACGACGCGGTGCCCCGGACGATCGGCATAGGTCGCCATGTCGGAGAGCGTCTGTTTCTGGAAATTGGCGGTCGCGTCCGCATCGTAGGGCATCGACACGGAGAGTTTCACGCCCGGCTGCTTGAGATCGATGCGCGTAACGTAAATACGTGTCGGATAGCCGTTCGACTTCTCGAAGGCGAGGTCGGTCTGCTCGACGCCCACCGCCAGCAGGAAGGTCGTATCGGCGTACATGTGCGCCACGACGGGGCAGTTCTCAGCGAGCTGCCGCCCCACGGCGGTCGTCGGATGATAGACGTGCGTATTTTCATACATCTCGGCCTCGGTGCACGCCGCGATCGTCGCAGCGAGCAGCAAGGCGCTGAACAAATATTGTATCTTTTTCATCTGAAGTGCGTTTTAAACGGTTTACTCCACCTCTGCACCCGACCAGTAGGGATGCTGTTCGAGCAGACGGTTGCGGTTCATCTCCTGCGACGGAATCGGCATCACGGAGTACTTGCGATCGACACCGAGCGTCTTTTCGAAGCGGCCCAGACGCACCAGATCGTACCAGCGGAAGTTCTCGGCCAGCAGTTCGTGGCGGCGTTCGTCCAGCACAGCGTCGATGAAAGCCTCGTCGCTGGCCGGAGCCACGTCGTCCAGACCGCGGAAGCGGCGCAGCTCGTTGAGCCGCCCTATTCCGTCCGTTCGGCCCTGGGCCTCGGCACTGATGAGGTACATTTCGCCCAGACGCACGATGCAGAGCGGATCGGGAGAGGCCTCGCCGCCCGGAAACTTGTTAATGACGTCGTTGACATCCTGACGGTCGATCGAATAGGGAGCCCGCAGGTCGCCCGAAAGATACATCTCCATCACCTCGTCGGTAGGCGCATACTGGTAGCTTCCGCCCACGGCCGAAGCACGCGAGTAGTAGAACGCTCCGCTGAGATTGACCGAAGCCTCAGTCGTGAGGTTGGCGAAGGTGAAGATCTCCTCGGTGTTGGCCTGGCCGCGAAAAATTTTATCAAAGCCGTCGAGCGCGAAGAATCCGCTGCCGATGACCGTCTCGGCCATCCGGGCGGCCTCCGTCGTCTTACCCTGGGCGAGCAGCGCACGGGCCATCAGCGCCTGTGCGGCCTGACGCGAGACGTAGTTCTTCGACGTAAAGTCGGGAGCGTAGTCGATCGCCGTCTGGAGATTACGTTCGACGAAGGCCCAGACGTCTGCCTCGGGCGACGACGCCACATCGTTCGTAGTAGGAACCTCCAGGATCGGGCAATTGCGCCAGCGGGTCGCGAGGTTGTAGTAGATCAGCCCGCGGAAGAACGACGCCACGCCGATCATCTCGTTGCGTTTGTCGGTCGCGGCCATGCCGTTGAGCGACTTGAGCAACGAATTGACCTGGTAGAGCCCCGTATAGTAACCGTTCCACTGACCGCTGATGAATCCGCTCTCGGGGGTCATCAGTCCGGTGACGAGCAACTGGGGCGTCATGAGCGTGGCACCTTTGCGGCAAATGTCGCCGCCGAGAATGTCGAACGCGGCATAACCGTTGTTCGTCGGTTTGTTCTGCACGATCAGATAGAGACCCGTAAGCAACAACTCGCTGTCCGTTTCGGTCAGGTTGCCGCTCGACACGCCGTTGTGGGGATACTGGTCGAGCATTCCGTCGCAGCTCGCGGTGCCGCACACGAGGGCGCCGCACACGCACGAAAGGATGATATGTCTGATTTTCATGACGGTTTAGAATTTAAGGTTGAGACCCACGGTGAACGTACGCGGCTGCGACGGATAGAGGAAGTCGTAACCCATGTTGGTCGCCGAGAGGCTGACGTTGACTTCCGGGTCGAGCAACGGATAGGGCGTGATGATGAAGAGGTTATCGGCCTGGACGTAGAGGCGCAGACTCTCGATGCCGACGCTGCTCATCCACCGTTTGGGGAAGGTATAACCGAACGAGAGGTTGCGGCAGCGAATGTAGGAGGCATCGTTGAGGAAACGCGAGTTGACGAACTGCGTCGAATTGTAGGTCATGCCGTAGATGGCACGCGGCGTCGAGTTGCTCGTGCCGGGACCTACCCAGCGTTTCTCGGCTTCGGATTTGAGCATGGTCCAGTTGCCGTTACCCATACGATAGCCGCCCGTCCAGAGTTCGTAGAGCTTGTTACCGTAGGAGAAGGTGAAGAAAATGCTCAGGTCGAAACCTTTGTAGGTGAAGGTGTTGTTGAAACCGCCCGTGAATTTGGGATTCGCCGAGCCGACGAACTGGCGGTCGTTCGTGGAGTCGATCAGCCCGTCGCCGTTCACGTCTTCGTAGATCACGTCGCCCGCACGTACGCCCTGTGCATAGAGTCTCTCGGGAACCTCCTCGTCGTATTGGTAGATACCCTTGGCCTTGACCATGTAGAAGCTGCCGACCTCCTTGCCGACCTTCAGGGCGTGCATCGAATCGGTGGTCACGACATTGCTGTCGTCGAGTAATGCGGTGAGTTTATTGCGGATGAACGATAGGTTGAAGTCCGAACGCCACGTGAAGCCGCGACGTGCAAGCGTGCCGCTCAGGGTGAATTCCAGACCGCGGTTGCGCATCGATCCGATGTTGCAGACGTAGTTCGTGAAACCCGTCGTGGCAGCCGTCGGCTTCGAATAGAGCAGGTTTTTCGTATCCTTGATGAAGGCATCGGCCGTCAACGAAAGAGCACCGTTGAAGAACGAGAGGTCGATACCGACGTCCGTCTGGTTGGCCTTCTCCCACTGAAGATCGGGATTGCCGGCCGAGGCCAATCCCAAACCGTTGACCTCGTTGTAGTTGTAACCGCCGTTGGCCAACGCCTGGTAGGCATAGGCACCGATACCGGCCTGGTTACCGGTTGAACCCCAGCTGGCGCGGATCTTCAGCGCAGTTTTGTCGAAAGGCCAGAACTCTTCCTCCGAGATATTCCATCCGGCCGAGAACGAGGGGAAATAACCGTAGCGTTTGCCGGGAGCGAACTTCGAGGAGCCGTCGGCACGCATGGCGGCCATCAGCACGTAGCGGTCGAGGTAATTGAGGTTGACACGGGCGAAATAGGATTGCAGCGCATAGGTGGTCAGTCCAGTGGTCACGTCGGTGAATTCGGCAGCCACGGAGTTGACGTCGAACGACGGCGAGGGGAAGCCCACACCGGTCTGACGGGCCGTCGACGCCTGATCGAGCTGGAACGAGTAGCCGGCCATCGCGTCGAGGCGCAGTTTGCAATCGAACTCGTGGTTGTAGTTCAGCACGCTCTCGGTCAGCAGGTTGGTCAACGTACGGCGCCCGTCCGTAAGCACGCCCTTGCTCTGGCCGTAGTTGTGCTGGTCGGTATAGTAGACATGCTCTTCGGTATGAACGAACTCGCCGCCGAAAGAGGTCTTGAAGGTCAACCCCTGGGCGATGTTGAACTTGAGGTAGGCATTGCCCAGCACGCGATAGTTGCGCACGAAAACGTTCTCCTCGTTGATCGCCTGGATCGGGTTGTGGTTCATCAGCTCGGCACCGCCCTTGTTGTACTCGCCGTTGGGCTTGTAGGGTTCGTCCCAGGGGCGTTGTTCGAGGGCGCGCGGGATGAGCGAAGTACCGATGTTATAGCCCGTCGGAATGCGGTTGTTGTCGGTATATCCCAACGTGATGTTGGTACCCACGTCGAGCCACTTGCGCACCGAACCGTTGATGTTGGCTTTGAAGTTGTACTTGTCGAGCTGGTTGCCTATGAAGACGCCTTCGTTGTGCTTGAAGTTACCCGAAATGTAGTAGTTGAGCTTGTCCGTGCCGCCCGAGATCGAGACGCCGGCGTTGTAGGTCTTGGCCGTACGCAGGAGCATATCGAGCCATTTGACCTGCTTCTTGCCCGGAAACGGGTTGGTATAGCGGGCCTGCGTGCCGCCCGTCTGAAGGTTGTAATTGTCGACGGCCTCGTTCATCACCTCCAGGTAGAGGTCGGCATCGGCCATGTCGAGCCGGTCGGTGCGGGGAAGATAGGACAAGCTCGTCGAAGCGTTCACCGAAACGCGGGCCTTGCCCTTGCGGCCGCTCTTGGTCGTGATGAGAATGACACCGTTCGTCGCGCGCGAACCGTAGATCGCCGCCGAGGCGGCATCCTTCAGCACCTCGATCGACTCGATATCGTCGGGGTTGAAGTCCGCCAGACCGTTGACCGACTGGGCGCTCCAGGCACCCGTATCGCCCGACGAGTTGCGCATCGGAATACCGTCGATCACGTAGAGGGGTTCGTTGCCCGCCGTGAGCGAACCGATACCGCGGATGCTGACGCGGTTCTGGCTGCCCGGGACACCCGATGCCGAGGTGATGTTCACGCCCGGGATGCGGCCCTGGAGCAGTTCGTCGACGCTCAACGCCTGACGTGCGCTCATCTCCTGGGGTTTGTAGGTACCGATGGCCGACGATACGTCGCGCTTCTGGAGCGTACCGTAACCGACCACGACGACCTCTTCGAGTTTCTTGCTGTCCTCGGAGAGCGTGATTTTCAGCGTCGAGGCCGTGCCCAGGCGCAACTCCTGGTTTTGGAATCCGAGGTAGGAGACCGAAAGCGTAGCTCCTTCGGGCGCCGTCAGCGCGAAAGCACCGTCGCCTCCGGTCGAAGTACCGACCGTCGTGCCTTTGATGACGACCGTAGCACCGACGATGGGCTGCGAACGCTGGTCGGTGACCACACCCGTATAGCGGCGCTTGACCGGCTCGGGCCGTTTGACGATCAAAATCTGACGGCCGTGAATCTTATAGGTTACGTCCGTGCCCGAGAGGACGAGTTCCAGGGCTTCGTCCAGTTTTACTCCTCCCTTGGCGGTTTCGGTCGAAACGATCCGTTTCAAATCGACATGCGCTTCGTTGTAGGCGATTTTCATGCCGCTCTGACGCTCGATGTCGGCGAAGGCTTCGGCCAGCGTCATGCTTTTCTGCGGGAAGGAGATCGCAGTTTGCTGCGCGAAGGCGCCGCGGGTGCATAATAGGCATAACGTCAGCATTATCCCGCAAGAAAAACGGAATAATCTTGCGTGCGAAAATGTTTTTTTCATACTTTTGCGATAAAGTTCGATAGGATTAGTTACAATGTACCATACGTTGTGTTTCGAAATGCTGTCGTTCAGACCGGGATGCAGGCTTGCAGGCGCATTCCGGTCCTTTTGTTTCATAGGCGGAAAGGGTTAGCGGTCAGGTTTCTATACAATCGATCAGTCCAGATATACGTTGTTGTTCTCGATGCGGAAATTGAGGCCCGGGATGAGTTGCGCGATGAGCCGCACGGCCTCGTCGATCGTACACGACCGCTCCAGATGCAGCGTGAGCCGATCGGCGTCGTGACGATTCGAGGTGAGATAGATCCGCACGTCGTAGCGACGTTCCAGCGCCCGGATGATGCGGTGGATGTCCTGATGCCGGAAGATCAACTCCCCGTTTTGCCAGGCGGGAAGTTCTTCGGCGGGAATCCGGCTGCAAGTGAACTTCCCGGTCTGACGGTCGTAACGCAGCTGCTCGCCGACACCGAGGATAAACCCTTCGGAGGTAGAAACCTCGCTACGCACCCGCACACGGCCTTCGCGCAACGTCACCTCGGCACAGGGTTCGTCGGCATAGGCCGAAACGTCGAAGACCGTGCCGAGCACCTCGGTGCTGATGTCGGCCGTGCGGACGACGAACGGATGCGCGGCATCGTGCGTGACGCGGAATCCGGCCTCTCCCGAGAGAAAAATCTCACGCGTCGAAGCACCGAAGTTCGCGGGATAGATCAACACCGTACCGGCGTTGAGCACCACCTCCGAGGCATCGGGCAGCACCACGCGGCGCGTCTCGCCGTAACGGGTCGCCACCTGGACGAATCCGCCCTCCTGCAACGCCTCGATCCGGCGATGGAGCTGTCCCGTATGGAGATAGGCACCCGTCAGCAAGGCTGCGAACGCGATTCCGGCGGCCGCGACTACGGCGATGCGCCGCCACGGGCGCAAAGGCCGCACGACAGCAGCAGGCTGCTCGGCAACACGGATGCGACGCTGCAAGGCCTCCCAAGCCCCTCGGCGAGGTATCCGATCCTCCTCGGCAAGGGGTTGTTCCCAGCGCTCGAAGAGCAATTCGTTCTTCATCCGGCCGTCGGTCGGCTGTGAGAACCATTCCGCGAAACGACGCCCCGTATCCGCCGAATGCTTCCCGGCGAAAAACAGCGAAAAAAGTTGTCTGATACGTGTCATGCCTGTGCCTTTACGACAAGAAGACACACGAAGCCGTCGGCACACCCAAAAAGATCGTGAAAAAAGGAGAAATATGCTGCCAAAAAACTATCTTTGTTCCCACCGAACGTTTCGCACCATGAAAAAAGGAGGAATCAACGCACTGCGCGTCCTGGCCGGAGCGGCACTGCTGCTGGCGGGAGTCTACGGCTATGTCTGTTATGAAAAGACGCGGATCGAGGGGTGGTACCCCATAGCGTTCGCCCTCGGAGGCGCACTGGCCACGATGCCCTACCTGCTCGGGCGATGGAGTCGGCTGACAGGCACCGACGATCGAACCCTCAACGGCCTATGCCACCTATTCTGCGTCGGTATCCTGTGTTGGTTCGGGCTTCTGGGCGGCAACTACCTGCTCGCCGATCCGGCTTCGGAATACGCCGAACGGATCACCGTCGAACAGAAACTCCGCAAGACCCGCCACCGCACCTACCGGGCCAATCACCGCATGGTACGGGGACAGTCCTACGAGGTATATTATCTGCGAATCGCTTTCGACGACGGGTTCCGCAAGGAGATGCAAGTGCCGAAAAACGTCTACAACCGATGCCGCGAAAACGGCTCGGCGACCGTAACCATGCGGCGGGGATGCTTCGGGTTTCCGGTCGTGGTGCGGTTCGGGAGCTCGGCGGCAAATTAACGGAGCCTCCCTTTCACCGCTCACTTTTCACGGGCGAAAAGTCCCCGGCTGATTTCCAGCCGCATGCGCAGCAGCCATGCGGAGCGTCGGGGCGTCACGGTCAGGCACAACAGCAGCGTCGCGCCCCATTTGGCGACCTCCGCAGCGGCAGCCCGCAACAAACGGCCGTGCATACGGGCCTGCAACCGCTGGCTCTCGCCGACGTGGTAGCACAAACGGCGGAAATAATCCTCGGTGAGCTTCTCGGGCGGAATAATATGGTACATCACCGCTCCGGGAACATACCAAATCGTCTCGCCGCCCCGCAGCAAACGCTGGAAGAAGTCGGTCTCCTCGCCGCCGATCAACCGGCCGTTCACGCGTCCGAGCGAAGGATCGAATGCCCCGTATCGGGCGATCACCTCCCGGCGGAAAGCCATGTTTCCGCCCCCCGGCACGCGGCCTGCGGGAAAGGGCCGGACCTCGGGCCCGAAATTCATCGGATTGGCAATGGGCACTTCGGTCCACTTCGACATCCACGCCGGACGGCCCCCGGGATAATCGGCCACAATGGGTCCCCCGGCGACCGCAGCATCGGGATGAGTCTCGAAGAAGCGGAGATAGGCCGCGAGAAAGCCCGGTACGATGCGCTCGTCGTCGTCGATGATCGCCACGATGGCCCCTTCGGTTTCGGCGATGCCCCGGTTGCGGGCATGGGAAACCCCGGGCTGCGATTCGAAAACACGCCGCAAGCGGCACTCCGAATGGGCCGCCGCGAAGGCGTCGAAACACGTCGCCGTGTCGTCCGTCGAATTGTTGTCGACCACCAGACATTCCCACGCTTCGGCGGGCAAATCCTGCCGCACGACGCTTTCGAGCGTCTCAAGAAGCTGCGCGGCACGATTGTGGGTCGTAATTATGAGCGATAACCGAATCATCGCACGAATATAATGATAAATCCGGTGAAAACGATTATCTTTGCCTTCAAATCGTAAAAGAAATTATCAGAAGTCCCCTCCGAGGAGGGGATTTAGAGGAGGGGCAGATTTGTAAACGCGGCTAAAGGCCGCAAGCCATCGGCCATCCTATGCGAAATAACGGTCAAGAAACAGTTGCCGGTGTGAATATATAGTTACCATGCAAAATAAATCTCCGATGAACCGATTCCTGCATATCTTCTTGGCGGTCGCGACAGCCCTGTTCGGGGGCCTGACCGGCTCGGCCCAAAACGTCGTGTGGCATAGTTCCGTAAGCGCCGAAGGCGATTCCGAATATCGGATCGAGCTCGAAGCCGCAATCCCCGACGGATACCACATGTACGACCTCGGCCCGTACGAAGGGGGCCCGAATGCGACCTCGATCGTCTTCACGGTCCGTGACGGCGAAGCACAACTCGTGGGCGACGTCGAGCAGCTCACCCCCTCCGAAACCCATTACGACGAGCTGTTCGGCATGCGGATCGGCACGCTCGCGGGACGGGCACGCTTCGCGCAGCGGGTAAAACTCGCAAGTCCGGCAGCCTTGCTCGGCGTCGAACTCGAATGGATGATCTGCAACGACACCAACTGCCTGCCGCCCGACGACACGCGCCTCGAAATCGTGCTGCCCGACGCCGCCGGAACGACGGCCTCGGACGGTCCGGCACAAAATGCCGTCCTCGAAGCCCCGAGCCCGGCGAAAGACGCCGCTGGCGGCAAAGGGCTCTGGACGCTGATCGTCGAAGCGGTGCTGTGGGGACTGGCTGCGCTGCTCACCCCCTGCGTCTTCCCGATGGTGCCGATGACCGTCTCCTACTTCCTCAAAGGCGAAGGAGGTCCGGCGATGGGACGCCTGCGGGCTGCGCTGTACGGACTTTTCATCGTGCTGCTCTATACGGTGCCGATCGCCGCGATCATCCTCGTGACGCGCATCGTCGGCGGTGACGCCGTGACGGCCGATATCTTCAACTGGCTGGCGACGCACTGGCTGCCCAACATCGTTTTCTTCCTCGTATTCATGCTCTTCGCGGCGTCGTTCTTCGGAGCCTTCGAAATCACGATGCCCTCGTGGATGGTCAACCGCACGGATGCGAAAGCCGACACCAAGGGACTCGGCGGCATCTTCTTCCTCGCCCTGACCCTCGTGCTGGTGTCGTTCTCCTGCACGGGACCGATCGTCGGATCGGTATTGATAAAATCCACCGCCGGGGAGTTCTGGACCCCCATCGCGACGATGCTCGCCTTCTCGGTGGCCTTCGCACTGCCCTTCACCCTCTTCGCGCTTTTCCCCTCGGTGCTCAAGAAACTGCCCAAAAGCGGCGGATGGCTCAACTCCGTGAAGGTTACGATCGGATTCATCGAGGTGGCGTTGGGATTCAAATTCCTCTCCGTCGCCGACCAGACCTACCACTGGGGGCTGCTCGACCGAGAAGTATACCTGGCGATCTGGATCGTCGTCTTCGCCCTGCTGGGGCTGTACCTGCTGGGCAAATTGAAATTCGCCCACGACAGCGAACTGACCCATATCGGCGTCGGACGCCTGGCGCTGGCGATCGCCGTCCTTTCGTTCGTCGTTTACCTCATTCCCGGCATGTGGGGCGCGCCGCTCAAAGGGCTCTCGGGCTACCTGCCGCCGCTTACGACTCAGGATTTCGTGCTGGAGCGTTACCGGCCGGCCGCTGCTCCTGCTGTCTCCGAACCCGCTGCGGGCCGCAAGTACGCCGACTTCCTGCACCTTCCCCACGGGCTCGAAGGCTTCTTCGACCTGCGCGAAGCCGAAGCGTATGCCGCCCGGGTGAATAAACCCCTTTTCATTGATTTCACGGGCCACGGCTGCGTGAACTGCCGCGAAATGGAGGCCCGCGTATGGTCCGATCCCGAGGTGTTGCGCCTGCTGCGCGACGACTACGTGATCTGCGCACTCTATGCCGACGACAAGAAGGTGCTGCCCGAAAGCGGCTGGGTGACCACCGACACGGGCAAGGTGCTCAAAAGCCTGGGTAAGATCAATTCCTATTACGCGCTGAAGACCTATGGCGTGAATGCCCAGCCCTACTACGTATTGCAGGGCCGCGACGGGAAGATACTGGTGCCGCCGCGCGGCTACGACCTCGACACGGCAGCCTTCGTCGCCTTCCTGAAAAGCGGCCTGGAGGCTTACGGGCGCAGTAAAAACGATTAAGCCCCTCCTCACGAAGGGGCTTAATATCTCCAAAAAGTGCCAGTAGCCGCTGGGCTTCGGCAGTCCCAGGCGAGAGTCCTATTTGATGTACGATATCGAATTGCCACCCGAATCAAAGCCCATGACAGTCGTCTTCCCGGCTATGACTTGGCACCAATGCTCCCCGAAAAAGCCACTGGGAACAATCCGGTAATTTCCGGGAAGCAACTCGAATTCGGCTTTGTAACCCTGAACTTTCGTTTCATACAGCGTTCCGTTTTCAGCCGTTTTTATTGAAACCGCTTCGGGAATCTTCGGACTGCTGAAACTTACGGTCAAATGTCCGCTTGTCGGCATATCATCGTCGCATCCGGCTAATCCGACTGCCGCGGCACAAAGAAGGAATGAAAGAAGGAGTTTTTTCATGAAAGGAAGGATTAGTTCATTTATTCAAAATCATATGGATGATATACAGTCGTATTCGAGGGAGTAGGGATTTACCAACGGACCCGGAGAATCCGCATCGAAGGTATTATAAACCAGCTCCCATCCATTTGATCGGAAACGGTCGTTGACAATATCGATTCCGAAAGCAGGTGTAAGGCTGCCCGCTCCGCCCCAGAGGGACGGGATTCTGCTTTGCCCCGGAGGCGTCGGCATCCAATCGGCGTATTCCCAATCCAGTTGGGCGGGAATAACGGCTCTCGTCGTTCGAGAGATTTCATAATCGGCTTCTTGGCGCATAAATTCCTTTTGGCAAGCAAAAAAAGAATACCGACAGCCCTAAAAATAAGGTTGAAGATTTATTCATATTTATACAGCCAAATATAATAAAAAATCACAAAAGCATAATAATTTTAAAAGAAAAAGTCGCAATTATAACCTCGTTACGATATAAAGAGCGGATATCCGGCCTTGGCCGGATATCCGCTCGCTTTTGTCCTCTGCTTTTTTTATTTGCTGCTCTTGCGGCTCGAAGATGCAGACGACGGTTTGCTGTCCGATTTGCGTTTGTCGGTCTGCTTCGATGCCGAAGCCGTCGTGGTTTTCGACGTACTGCGGCCGCTTTGCTGGCTGCGGCTACGATCGTGCTGACCGCTCGCCGACGAAGTACTGTTACTTTTCATAACGAAAATAATTAAAAGGTTACACCTTCCCCTTTGCAAATCGCACGCCAAGGGCATCGATCCGGGCAAAAAATAGAAAAAACGGCCCGTTTTCCGCCCGGCGTCCCCCGCCCGAGTTCAGAAGACCGGCCGTTCTTCGGGCTTGGGGTCCAGGCGTCGTTCGTAAGCCTCCCAATCCGCGACCGGACACCGCGCCGCCCCCGATTCGACGGCGGCACGGGCGACGGCCAGCGAAACGACACGACGCAACCGGGGATCCAGCGGTTTGGGAATGAAGTATCCGCGGCCGAATTCGAGCCGTTCGGCGTTATAAGCCCGCAGCACCGACGCCGGGACGGGTTGCCGGGCCAGATCGGCGAGCGCCTGCGCCGCGGCGAGTTTCATCCCGTCGTCGATCCGCACGGCCCGGACATCCAGCGCGCCGCGAAAAACATAGGGGAAACCCAGGACGTTGTTCACCTGATTGGGATAATCCGAACGTCCCGTGGCGAAAACGATATCGGGCCGCGAACGCATCGCCTCGTCGTATCCGATTTCCGGATCGGGATTCGCCAGGGCCAGCACGACGGGATTGTCGGCCATCGTACGCACCATTTCGGCCGTCAGGACCCCGGAAACCGAGACCCCGAGGAAAACATCGGCACCGCCGAGCGCCTCGGCCAGGGTCGCGAGGCGGCGCGTCGTGGCGAACTCGCGCTTCACCGGGTTGAGATCGCCGCGATAGATCGTCACAACACCCCGGCTGTCGCACAACACGATATTTTCACGCCGGACACCCAGCACCGGAAGAAACCGGGCGCACGCCACGGCCGCCGCTCCGGCACCGTTGACGACCACACGCAGCGTCTCCATACGTTTGCCGGCGATCCGAACGCCGTTGATAAGAGCCGCCGCGACGGTGATCGCCGTGCCGTGCTGATCGTCGTGCATGACCGGTATGTCCAGCGCCTCCTGCAAGCGGGCTTCGATCTCGAAACACTCCGGGGCCTTGATATCTTCGAGGTTGATGCCCCCGAACGTCGGGGCGATCGCCTTCACAGCCTCGACGAATGCTCCGGGATCGCGCTCCGCGACTTCGATATCGAAGGCGTCGATTCCGCCGAAAACCTTGAAAAGCATGCTTTTGCCCTCCATCACGGGTTTCGCGGCCAGGGGGCCGATATCGCCCAACCCGAGCACAGCCGATCCGTTCGTGACGACGGCTACCAGATTGCCTTTGCCCGTGTAACGATAAACATCGTCCGGATCGCGGGCGATGGCCCGTGCCGGAGCCGCCACACCGGGCGAATAGGCCAGAGCGAGCTCCTCCTGCGTATGATGGGGTTTGGTGGGTTCGACTGCGATTTTTCCGGGACGCACTCCGGCATGATAGCGGAGCGCTTCGGCTTCCATGCGATCGTAAGTATTCATCGTGTTCCGTTTTGGAAGCGGAACCTGCAACTATTGCGCCTATGTATCGTTTTATCCGGGGAGATCGCCGGACAGACTCCGTAACCCGTGCGGATCGTCCTTGCCCGGGGACAGGCGGCAAGAACCGCATCCCCATAGCCCCGACTCTCGGCCGGGTTACTGCGGTATAAAGATATAGGAGATGGTACCCGTCTGGCGGGCAGGAGCAGCCTGGTCGATGTTGAACAGCGAAGCTCGCGCCGCCCGCAGGGCCGTTTCGCGCATGCATTCGTCGCCGCCCGCGGCGACACGCGCCGCGACGACCTTGCCGCTGCGATCGATCGTGACGTCCACCGTCACCTCGCCGCCGCCTTCGCACAGGTAGGCCGGGACGATCAGCCGCCGCGAGGTCCGCACGGGATCGGTGAACGAGAACGACACCGTAACGCGTCCCTTGACCTTCACGTCGCGCTGCTCCGCCTCGCCCTCGCTGCCCTTGCGTTGCAGGATGGCCTGCTCCTCGGCGAGCCCCTGTTCGTAGGCCTCGCGGTTGGCCCGCATGTTTTGCTCGACTTCGGCCGCCGCCTCGTTCAGCGCCGCGGTATTCGTTCCCCGGTCGTCGCGCACCCGCTCGTCGAGCGCATTTTCGTTGGAAGCCCGGTTGCGGACGCTGCGCCAGTCTACGGGATCGGCCTGCTGCCGGTCGCGCACCTCCTCTTCGAGACGGTCGCGCTGCTGCTCCAGCTCGGCCAACGTCTGCAAATCGATATACATCCCCTGCGTCGTCGCACGCCGCCCCACGACGATCTTCGACGAAACGAAGACGATCATCAACACCAGGTAGGCGATCAACGTCACACACAAACCGATGCGGTGATCGTAGGCCCACAGGCCCGCATCCTCGCGCCGGTTATCGAACGGAAGCTGCAAACGCGGTCGCCGCGCAGGCCTCGGAGTATCTTCGGAAGGAGTCTTTGCCATGTCCGTTACTGAGAAAATCGCACAAAAGTAACGTTTTTTGGCGAAATTTTAATATCTTCGCGCCATAATATATAATGCGCTCCGTGCAGACGATGCTACGAGTCTGTCTGTTTACGGAAGCCGATTCGGAGTTTTCGCCGCAAAGCGAGGCTCCGGCGAGGGGCGGAAGCGTCTCCGGCCGCTACGAGGCCGCGGCAGTTCCCGAATCGCAGAATGCGCATCCGGCCGCCGGGCCGATGCGAAGCAGAACCGTTACATAATTAAGTTGAATCCGAATATGTCAACCAAACAACAAACGCTGAAGGCCCCCGTCTCGTTCTCGGGCAAAGGGCTGCATACGGGCGTCGAAGTGAACATGACCGTAAATCCGGCCGAAGCCGGCACGGGCATCGTCTTCCGCCGTACGGACCTCGAAGGCCAGCCGCTCATCCCGGCACTGTGCGACAACGTGGTCGACACCTCGCGCGGCACGACCGTCGAAGCGGGCGGTCATCGCGTGAGCACCATCGAACACATCGTCTCGGCACTCTGGACGCTGGGCGTAGACAACGCATTGATCGATATCGACGCCCCCGAAACTCCCATCATGGACGGCTCGGCCCGCGAATATGCCCAGGCGATCGTCGAAACGGGCATCGTCGAGCAGCCGGCCGAGCGTCTCTACTACCACGTAACCGAAAAGATGGTCTACACGATTCCCCAGAAGGGCGTGGCGATCATCCTCTACCCCGACGACGAGTTCTCCGTCTCGGTACACGTGGACTACAACTCGAAGGTCATCGGCAACCAGTACGCGACCTTCAACCCCGGCGACGACTACGCCGACAAGATCGCACCCTGCCGCACCTTCGTATTCCTGCACGAACTGGAGCCGCTCATGAAGATGAACCTCATCAAGGGAGGCGACCTGGACAATGCGATCGTCGTCGTGGAGAACGCCATTCCCGACGAGCAGCTGGCCCACCTGAAGCAGATTTTCAACAAGCCCGACATCGAAGTGAAGGCCGGTTATCTGAGCAACCTCGAACTGCGCTGCAACAACGAGCTCGCCCGTCACAAGCTGCTCGACCTGCTGGGCGACTTCGCACTGCTGGGCAAGCGCATCAAGGGCCGCGTATGGGCCACCCGTCCGGGACACTTCGCCAACACGGAGTTCATGAAGCAGCTCAAGCGCACCATCCGCAAGGCCGGCGAGAAACCCCGCTATACGTACGACTGCCGCAAACCGGCGCTCTACGACATCAACGCCATCCGCCACATGCTGCCCCACCGTCCGCCGTTCCTGCTCGTGGACCGCATTTTCCACTGCGACGAGACGTCGGTGGCCGGTATCAAGAACGTCACGATGAACGAACCGTTCTTCGTAGGACACTTCCCCGAGGAGCCGGTGATGCCGGGCGTGCTGATCGTCGAGGCGATGGCACAGTGCAGCGGCATCATGGTGCTGCGCAGCGTACCCGATCCGGAGAACTACTCGACCTATTTCATGAAGATCGACGGCGTGAAGTTCAAACGCAAGGTCGTACCGGGCGATACGCTCCAGTTCGAAATCCACCTTCTGGAACCGATCCGCCGCGGCGTAGCGCTCGTGGAGGCGAAAGCCTTCGTCGGCGAAACGCTCGCCTGCGAAGCCGAGCTGATGGCCCAGATCGTCAAAAACAAGAAATAAAGCGACCATGATAAGCAATCTGGCATACATACACCCCGACGCGAAGATCGGAGCCAACGTCACCGTCGAGCCCTTCGCCTATATCGCCGGCGACGTCGTGCTGGGCGACGACTGCTGGGTCGGCCCGGGTGCCGTCATCCACGACGGAGCCCGCATCGGCCGAGGCTGTAAAATCCACACCGCCGCTTCGGTGTCGTGCCTGCCGCAGGACCTCAAGTTCGCGGGCGAAGTCACCACCTGCGAGATCGGGGACTACAACGACATCCGCGAATACGTCACCATCAGCCGCGGCACCGCATCGACGGGCACCACGCGCATCGGGTCGCACAACCTGCTGATGGCCTATGTCCACGTGGGACACGACTGCATCGTCGGCGACCGCTGCGTGATCGCCAACCGCGTATCGCTCGCGGGCGAGGTGCACGTAGGCGACTGGGTGGTCATCGGCGGCCACTGCGCCGTGCACCAGTGGACCCACATCGGCGACCACTCGATGCTTCAGGGCGGCACGTTGCTCGGGCAGGACCTTCCGCCTTACGTCATCGTGCGCAACGACACGACCCGCTTCGCAGGCATCAACAAGATCGGACTCTCGCGCCGCGGCTTCACGCCCGAGCGCATCGCCGAGATTCACGACGCCTGCCGCATCCTCTTCCAGAGCGGTCTGAACTACCAGAACGGATGCGAGGAGGTCGAACGACAGGTGCCGCAAAGCCCCGAGCGCGACTATCTCGTGGAGTTCATCCGCACCTCGAAGCGCGGAATCATCAAACCGTACGAAGCCAAAGCGAAAGAGGAGTGATTTTTTCCGTATAAATATTGGTATATCGGATTTTTTCACTATATTTGCATCGTTGAAAGACGCTGACGAGGTAAGGGGACGGGAAGTCCCCTTATTTCGTACAAATCCCCGATTGAACACGACGAACATGATCGATACACATAAAATAATCGAAGCGGCCGAACGGCATCTCGCCGGTACGGACCTTTTCGTGGTCGGCTGTACGGCGACCCCCGGAAACGACATCGAACTGACGATCGACAGCGATACCTCGGTCGACATCGACGCCTGCGTGGCGCTGAGCCGCGCCGTAGAGGCGGAATTCGACCGCGACGCGGAGGATTTCTCGCTGACGGTAGCCTCGGCCGGAATCGGCTCCGAGCTCAAAAACCTGCGTCAGCTGCGCAAGCGGATCGGCGGTCCGGTAGAGGTACTGCTCGCCAACGGAGTGAAGATTCTGGCGCAGCTGGACGATGCCGGCGACGAGGGCATCACCCTCAGCTACGAAGAAAAACAACTCGTAGAGGGCAAGAAACGCAAACAGCTGGTGAAGGTCGAGCGCCGTTACGCCTTCGACGAGGTGAAATCCATCCGCGAATACCTCGACTTCAAATACGCGGGGGGGGGCGAGCGAAAATAGACCGGGATACGGCGTAGCAAACCCACCGAAAGGAGAAACAAGAGGCCGGAAAGTCAAGCGAAAAGAGACCGGGATACGGTGTATGCGCCCCACCGAAATGAGCCGGGGAGGCAAGCGAAAAGAGGCCGGGATACGGTGTATGCGGTCCCACCGAGAGGAAGAAGGCGAGCAGCGGAGAGCTGCAAGTACCCGGGCCGCCGATAAAAAGAACGACGAAAAAACAATACGAAAATACGAACAATCATGGACAATCTGAATTTGATCAGCAATTTTGCCGAGTTCAAGGAGTTGAAGAACATCGACAAATCGACGATGATCGGCGTACTGGAGGATGTTTTCCGCCACGCCTTGCAAAAACAGTACGAGACGGACGAGAATTTCGACGTCATCATCAACCCCGAAAAGGGCGACCTGGAGATTTGGCGTAACCGCACGGTCGTCGAGGACGGTGCCGTGGAGAACCCCAACACGCAGATCGCCGTATCGGAGGTCAAGGCCATCGACCCGACCTACGAAATCGGCGACGAATACGCCGACGAACTCAAACTCGCATCGTTCGGACGCCGCACCGTGCTGTCGCTGCGTCAGAACCTCGCATCGCGCATCCTCGACCTGGAGAAGGCCAACCTCTACGAGAAGTACTCGGAGAAGGTCGGCGAAATCGTCTCCGGAGAGGTTTACCAGGTGTGGAAGAAGGAGGTGCTGATCCTCGACGACGAGGAAAACGAGCTGATCCTTCCCAAGGCCGAACAGATTCCCAACGACTTCTACCGCAAGGGCGACACGATCAAGGCGATCGTCAAGTCGGTGGAGATGAACAACAACCAGCCGCGCATCATCCTTTCGCGTACGGCCAACCAGTTCCTCGAACGCCTGTTCGAGCAGGAGGTACCCGAGATTTTCGACGGACTCATCACCATCAAGAAGATCGTCCGCATCCCCGGCGAACGCGCCAAGGTAGCCGTAGAGTCCTACGACGAACGCATCGACCCGGTAGGCGCCTGCGTCGGTATGAAGGGATCGCGCATCTACACCATCGTCAAGGAGCTGCGCAACGAAAACATCGACGTGGTGAACTACACGGCCAACGCGCAGCTGATGATTCAGCGCGCGCTGAACCCCGCGAAGATTTCGTCGATCACCCTCGACGAGGAGAAGATGACCGCCTCGGTATACCTCAAGCCCGACCAGGTATCGCTGGCCATCGGTAAGGGAGGTCTGAACATCCGTCTCTCGAAGATGCTCACAGGCTACGACATCGACGTCTACCGCGAGGTCGAGGAGGAAGACGTAGCACTCACCGAATTCAGCGACGAAATCGAAGGCTGGATCATCGACGCACTCAAAGCCGCCGGATGCGACACGGCCAAGAGCGTGCTGGAGCTGAGCGTCGAGGAGATCGCGGCCCGTGCCGACCTCGAAATGGAGCAGGCACAGAAGGTCGTCGAGATTCTCAAAGCCGAATTCGAAGAGTAAACACCGCAAACAAGGAGAATACGAAAATATATGGGTAACGAAAGAAAATTAAGGCTCATTCAGGTTGCCAAGGAGTTCAAGGTGGGGCTCAACACCATCACGGATTTCTTGCAGAAGAAGGGCATCAAGAGCGACGGGTCGCCCAACACGTTGGTCGACGCGGCGACTTATGCCGTTCTGGAGAAAGAGTTCGGTTCGAACCGCAGCGCCGCAGGCGCCCGCGACTCCGTGCGCGAACGAATCTCCCTGAAGCAGACGACCATCACCCTCGAAGAAGCGAAAAAGCAGGAGCGCGAGGAAGAGAAAGAGGTGGTTATCAAAAGTAATGTAATCAGCGTCAAGGACGAAATCCGTCAACCGAAATTCCTCGGCAAAATCGATCTTTCGCCCAAACCCAAGGCTACGGCACCCAAACCCGCAGAGCCCGAACCCGCGCAGGAACCCCGCAAGGAGGCTCCCGCACCCAAGCCTGCGGAGCCGCAGGCCGCCGCCGCACCGGCCCCCGCAGCTTCCCAGCCGAAGCCCGCAGAGCAGCCCCGCGTCGTCGAGCCGAAGGCCGCGGCACCCGCTCCGGCACCTGCTCCGGAAAAGCGCCCCGAGGTGAAACCGGCCGAAAAACCGGCTCCCGCCGCAGCCCAGGCGGCTGCTCCGGCTCCCGCTGTCGCAGCAACTCCCGCCGCAACGGCGCCGAAAGCCCCGCAGCAGCCCCGCCCGGAGGCAAAACCCGCCGAAGCACCCGCCGCGAAGGTCGAGGAGAAGGCCGAAGAAAAACCCGCAGCCCCGAAGGACAATATCTTCCGTCCGACGGTCGCTACGCTCACCGGCCCCCAGGTCCTCGGTACGATGGATGTCTCGGGATTCGTGCCCGGAGGCAAGCATAAGCGCAAACGGCTCCAGAAGGAGAAAGTGGACGTCAACAAGGCCCAGAAGGGCGGCGGCAAGCAAGGCGGCGGACAGAACGCCCAGGGCGGCAACCGTTCCGGTCAGGGCGGCCAGAACCGTCCCGGACAGGGAGGGCAGAATCGTCCCGGACAGAACAACCAGCCCAAGCCCGGCGAAGGCCGTCGCAACAAAGCCAAGAACAACGCTCCGAAACCCGTCGTACGCCCCGAAGTGAGCGACGAAGAGGTTTCGAAGCAGATCAAGGACACGCTGGCCCGTCTGACGGCCAAGGGTGCCAAGACCAAGACCTCGAAATACCGCAAGGAGAAGCGCGAGCATGTCGCCGAGCGGCTCAACGAAGCCAACGAACGTCAGGAACAGGAGCGTTCGATCCTGAAAGTCACGGAGTTCGTCACCGTGAGCGAACTCGCCACGATGATGAACGTCGCGCCGACCGAGGTTATCATGGCCTGCATGAACCTGGGTCTGATGGTGTCGATCAACCAGCGTCTCGACGCCGAAGCGCTGGTGGTCGTAGCCGAAGAGTTCGGTTTCAAAGTCGAATTCGTCTCGGTGGAGATTCAGGAGGCGATCGACGACGAAGGCGACAAGGAGGAGGACCTCGTGCCCCGTCCGCCGATCGTTACGGTCATGGGTCACGTCGACCACGGTAAGACCTCGCTGTTGGACAACATCCGCAAAACGAACGTCACCGAAGGCGAGGCCGGAGGTATCACGCAGCATATCGGTGCTTACAGCGTGGAGCTCAACGGTCAGAAGATCACCTTCCTCGATACGCCGGGTCACGAAGCCTTCACCGCCATGCGTGCGCGCGGTGCGAAGATCACCGACGTGGCGATCATCATCGTCGCTGCGGACGACAACGTGATGCCGCAGACGATCGAGGCGATCAACCACGCGCAGGCCG
>CANPHE010000038.1 GCA_947573795.1 uncultured Alistipes sp.
ACTCGAAGCCGCTGATGATCGGAATCGAACCGCCCGAATAGAAGGGCAGGGGCTTACGTCCGAAAGTCGTCTCGATGGCCCGCTCGGCAGCCTTATAGGCCGGCATATCGGTCGGTGCGACATAGGGCATGCCGCCGTGCAACGACTTCACCGCGACCTTCACGCTCTTAGGCGCTACGGCATTGAAGTGCTGTTCGAAGAGCTCCGAAATCTTGCGATAATCCTGGTTCGGCACCAGACGCATCGAAATCTTGGCCGACGCTTTCGAGGGGATCACCGTCTTGGTGCCCTCGCCGATATAACCGCCCCAGATACCGTTGACATCCAACGAAGGACGGATTCCCGTGCGCTCGATAGTCGTGAATCCGGCCTCGCCCTCCACGTCGTCGATCGAGAGCGATTTCTTGTAGGCTTCGAGGTCGAACGGTGCCTCATTGAAGGCTTCGCGCTCGGCCGGTGTCAGCACCCGAACATCGTCGTAGAAGCCGGGGATGGTGATATGACCGTTCTCGTCGACCAACCCGGCGACCAGCCGCGCCAGGACATTGGCCGGATTGGCTACGGCGCCGCCGAAAAGTCCCGAGTGCAGGTCCTTGTCGGGCCCCATCACCTCTACTTCCATATAAGCCAATCCGCGTAACCCACAGGTAATCGAGGGCGTATCGAGCGAGATCATCGAGGTGTCGGAGACCAGGATAATGTCGGCAGCAAGCATCTCCTTATGCTCCTCGCAGAAGCCGTAGAGGTGTTCGGAACCGATCTCCTCCTCGCCTTCGAGCATGAATTTCACGTTGCACGGCAGCGAATCGGTCGCACACATCGCCTCGAACGCCTTGGCGTGCATCCACAACTGGCCCTTGTCGTCGTCGGCGCCGCGGCCCCAGATGCGGCCGTCGCGAACGACCGGCTCGAAGGGCTCCGTATGCCACTCGGCGCGGGGATCGACCGGCATGACGTCGTAATGCCCGTATACCAGCACGGTTTTCGCCTCGGGCGAAATGATCTTCTCGGCATATACCACGGGGTTGCCCGCCGTGGGCATCACGTCGGCCCGGTCGGCTCCGGCCTCGACCAGCGCTGCGGCCAAAAATTCGGCGCAACGCTGCATGTCGGGTTTGTGCGAACTCTCGGCACTGATCGACGGAATGCGCAGCAGGTCGAATAACTCGTCGACGAAGCGTTCCCGGTTGGTTTCGATATACTGTTTTACCTTATCCATGACAGGTGCGTTTCAGATTCCGCAAATCTCCTGGATCTCGGCGATGAAACGCTGTGCCAGGGCATCGGCCTCCTCCATCGATTTGGCCTCGGTATAGACGCGGATGATCGGTTCGGTATTCGATTTGCGCAGATGCACCCAATTCTCCGGGAAATCGATCTTTACGCCGTCGATATCGTTCACCTGTTCACCGGCATACTTCGCCTTTACCTCACGCAGCACTTTATCTACGTCGATGGCCGGAGTCAGCTGAATCTTGTTCTTCGAAGCGAAATAAGACGGGTAGGTCGCGCGCAGCTGCGTCATCGTCATGCCCTTCTTCGCGAGATAGGTGAGGAAAAGCGCCGTACCGACCAGTGCGTCACGACCGTAGTGCAACTCGGGATAGATTACTCCGCCGTTGCCTTCGCCGCCGATCACGGCACCGACCTCCTTCATCTTCGTGGTGACGTTCACTTCGCCGACCGCAGAAGCGAAATAGTTGCCCCCGTGACGCTCCGTCACGTCGCGCAGCGCACGCGACGAGGAGAGGTTCGAAACCGTATTGCCCGCTTTGAGCGAAAGGATATAATCGGCCACGGCGACGAGCGTATACTCCTCGACGAACATCGAGCCGTCCTCCGAAACGAATGCCAGACGGTCCACGTCGGGATCGACGACGATACCCAGGTCGGCTTTCTCGCGGACGATCACCTGCGAAATCTCCGT
This sequence comes from uncultured Alistipes sp., assembly GCA_947573795.1. Lineage (GTDB taxonomy): Bacteria > Bacteroidota > Bacteroidia > Bacteroidales > Rikenellaceae > Alistipes. The sequence goes on from CANPHE010000038.1 coordinate 1,928, forward strand.
CAGGTTCTCGGGCAGCGGCTCGGGATTGTGAGCGAACTCGCCCGTAGGATCGCAGTTGAGTTCCACGACCTCGCAACCCAGTTCACGCAGCAGTTTGGGCATCACGATGCCGCCCACCGAGTTCACGGCGTCGACGACGACCTTGAATTTGCGCGCACGCACGGCTTCGACGTCGACCGCCGGCATGCCGAGCACCAGGCGGATATGCTCGTCATTGAAATCCTCGCGCGAAAGCACGTGGCCGATCTCGTCGATCGAAGGGTAGTCGTATTCGGTCTCCTCGGCCATGGCCAACACCTGCTTGCCCTCGACGTCCGAGAGGAATTCGCCGTCGGCATTGAGCAGTTTGAGGGCGTTCCACTGGCGGGGATTGTGCGACGCAGTGATGATGATGCCGCCGTCGGCCTTCTTCGTAATCACGGCCATCTCGGTACCCGGCGTGGTGCACAGACCGACGTTGATGACGTCGGCACCGCAGGCCAGCAGCGTGCCTTCGACCAGATCGGAAACCAATTCGCCCGAAATACGGGCGTCGCGGCCGACGACTATGGTAAGTTTTTTGCCCGCATTGCGCCGGGCGATCAGGCGTACGTAAGCCGTAGTGAACTTCACGACGTCGGGCGGGGTGAGATTCTCGCCCGAAGGGCCTCCGATCGTGCCGCGGATGCCCGAAATGGATTTGATAAGTGTCATGATTGAGATACCTATTATTAAAAGAAAATTCGCTTCGATGTTTTGATTTTCGAGGTAAATATATTACTTTTATGCCAATTATGGAAATTTTAAAACGAGTTTTATGAGAACGATTCCCGCTTCCGAATTGATTATCAACGACGACGGTTCGATCTTCCATCTTCACCTCCGTCCCGAGCAATTGGCCGACACGGTGATCCTGGTAGGCGATCCCGGGCGCGTGGCGCTCGTCGCCGAACATTTCGAGACCCGAGAGTGCGAAGTTTCCAACCGAGAATTCAACACCGTAACGGGTACGTATAAAGGCAAACGCATGACGGTGCTTTCGACCGGCATCGGTATCGGCAATATCGATATCTCGGTGACGGAGCTCGACGCACTGGCCAACGTGGATTTCGCCACCCGCCAGGAGAAGGCCGAGAAACGACGTCTGACGCTGGTTCGTCTGGGCACTTCGGGGGCTATCCAGCCCGACATTCAGGTCGGCGAACAGGTCTTTTCGCGCACTTCGGTGGGTTTCGACGGTCTGCTGAACTACTATAAAGGCCGCAACGAGGTCTGCGACCTGGCCATCGAACAAGCCTTCATGAAACATACGGGCTGGAACGAACTGCTGCCGAAGCCCTACTTCATCGACGCCGACAAGGAGCTTTTCGAACATTTCCGCGACGTCACGCGCGAAGGCATCACCATCGCCGCCCCGGGCTTCTACGCTCCGCAAGGCCGCTGGGTGCGCCTCGAACCGCAAGACGTGCATCTGAACGAAAAGATCGAATCGTTCGACTACGAGGGGCGCCGCATCACCAACTTCGAAATGGAAGGTTCGGCCCTGGCCGGACTCGCCGCCCTGATGGGGCACCGGGCCGCCACGATCTGCACGATCATCGCCCAGCGCGTGGCGCTCGACGCCTGCACGGACTACAAACCCTTCGTACGCAAGATGATCCGCACGGCGCTCGACAAGCTCGCCGCCCTGAACTGAATGAATTAAGGGCTTTACACTTTGTCCGTTTCTCGCCTGCCGATTTGCTTAAAACGGTCTATGCTCACGGGCCTTGGGGCCGCGTTTACAACTCTGCCCCTCCTCGGAAAGAACTTCCGGGTGCAACCCCCAAAGCAATCGCGCTTTAAGGCCGAAGGCTTGTAAATTGAATTGCCTAATTAATAAGTAACGGAACGGACTGCCCCCGCTTTCAGAAGGGGATCGGACGAAACGATCTCCGGCGCAACCTGCGACAGGAATTGCAAAACCGAAAACAGAACAACAAAACAGATAAACAGAAAGATATTATGAAATTTTCCGTATCGAGCTCGGCCCTGCTCTCGCTTCTCGCCACCACGGGCAAGGTCATCAGCAATAAGAACACGCTTCCCATTCTCGACTACTTTCTCATGGAGCTCAACGGCGACCGTCTTCAGGTCACCACGTCGGACCTCGAAACCACGCTCATCGGTTCGATCACGGTGGACAACGTGGAGAGCGAAGGCACGATCGCCGCACCGGCCAAGCTGATGCTCGACTCGCTCAAAGAGTTTCCCGAACTGCCGCTGACGATCGAAGTCAACGACAAAAACTGGGAGATCCGCATCAACTGGAAGAGCGGTTCGCTCTCGATTCCGGGTGCGAGCGCCGTGAGCTATCCGGCCGTGCCGCAGCTGAGCGCCGAGAAGAAGGAGCTCGAAATGGATGTCGACATGCTCGTGAACGGTATCAACAAAACGATTTTCGCCACGGCGGACGACGAACTGCGCCCCGTGATGAACGGTATCTACATCAACCTCCAACCCGCATCGCTGACCTTCGTAGGTACGGATGCCCACAAACTGGTGAAGTACGAGTCGGAGTGCGAAAACGAGGTCAATGCCTCGTTCATCCTGCCCAAAAAGCCGGCCAACCTGCTCAAATCGGTGCTGCTCAAGGAGGAGGATGCCATCCACGTGGGATTCGATTCGAAGAATGCGACGTTCCAGTTGAAAAACCACACGCTCGTCTGCCGTCTGATCGAAGGCAACTATCCGAATTACAACGCCGTCATTCCGGCCAACAACCCCAACAAGGTGCTGGTGGACCGCATCGAGCTGGTCAACGGCATCAAACGCGTGGCCGTCTGCTCCAACCCGACGACCAACCTCATCCGCATGGATATCGCGGACAACCGCATCGACCTCACGGCCCAGGATATCGACTTCTCGGTTTCGGCCAACGAGACGATCTCGTGCAGCTACGACGGACAGCCGATTTCGATCGGATTCAAATCGACGTTCCTGGTCGAAATTCTTTCGAATATGGAAACGCCGACGGTCGTTATCGAACTGGCCGACTCGACGCGCGCGGGAGTCTTCAAACCCGTCTACGACGACAAGCAGACGAGCGCCACGCTCATGCTGCTCATGCCGATGATGATTAACGCATAACGCACCCCGAAATGAAGCTGAACCTCAAACGCCCGATCATCTTCTTCGACCTCGAAACCACCGGCGTGGACACCTCGCGTGACCGCATCGTCGAGATTTCGATGATTAAGGTGATGCCCGACGGCGAGGAGATCACCCGAACCCGGCGGCTCAACCCCGGCATGCCTATTCCGGCCGAAGCGACGGCCGTCCACGGCATTACGGACGACGACGTACGCGATTGCCCGTCGTTCGCCCAGGTCGCCAAATCGCTCGCGGAGTTCGTCCGCGGCTGCGACTTCGGGGGGTTCAATTCCAACCGCTTCGATCTTCCCGTCCTGGTCGAGGAGTTTCTGCGGGCGGGTGTCGACGTGGATTTCAAGCGGCGACGTTTCATCGACGTGCAGAACATCTTCCACAAGAAGGAGCAGCGCACCCTGGTGGCGGCCTACAAATTCTATTGCGACAAGGACCTGAACGACGCACACTCGGCCGAAGCCGACACCCGGGCGACGTACGAAGTCCTCAAGGCGCAGCTGGACCGCTATCCCGACCTGGAGAACGATATCGACGCCCTGGCCGCATTCTCGAGTCGCGGCGAATGCGCCGACTACTCGGGCCGCATCCTCTACGACGACAAGGGCGTCGAAGTCTTCGGCTTCGGAAAATACAAGGGTCGTTCGGTCGCCGAGATTTTCCGCATCGAACCGAGTTACTACGCCTGGATGATGAACGGCGATTTTCCGCTCTATACCAAGAAGGTTATCACCGAAATCCGCATGCGCGAAAAAACGGGAGGACGATGAAAAGGCTTTGCGCGACAGCACTGTTGTGCGCCTGGGGACTCTGCGCCTGGGCCGTGGAGAAATCGCCGACGATCGTCAGCATCGACGGCACGAAATATTACGTACACACGGTGCAGCCGGGCGAAACGCTCTATGCGATCGCCAAAACCTACGGGGTGGGCGAACAGGTCATCATCGAGAACAATCCGTCGGCCGCCTCGGGATTGCAGGCTGCGGAACACCTCAAAATTCCGTTTACGGCACCGGCGGCGAAACCGACTCCGGATCGCAAGTTGCGCAAGACGTTCGATTTCCACTTCGTCACGAAGGGCGAGACGCTTTATGCCATATCGCGTCAGTACGGAATCTCCATCCCGACGATCATCGAGGACAACCCCGGTCTGGACCCCATCCACCTCAGTCTCGGACAACGCATCCTGATCCGCCGCAAGGAGATCGGCTCGGAGAGCGAAGCCGCGACGCAGGAGCAGTGGGAGGAGTACCGCACCTCGCTCAGCAACGTCGCCGACGAAGGATTCGCCTATCATATCGTGCAACCGGGCGAAACGATCTACTCGCTGGCACGCCGTTACGGCATCTCCGAGGAGGAGTTGTGCCGTTTGAACAGCGGATTGCAGGCTGCGGAGCTCAAAGCCGGAGCGATGCTCAAGGTGCCTGGAGACGACGAATCGGCCCCGGAACAGGTCGCAGAAACGACCGTGGAGACAGAGAATGACCGGATCGAAGAGATCGAATTCCGCGCACTGCCGTCCGGCCAAACGCTCAACGTTGCGCTTCTGCTTCCGCTCACGGCGGGCGAAGGTGCTGCGGCCAACGCCAACTACCAGGAGTTCTACCAGGGATTCCTGCTGGGACTGGACAGCGTGAAGCGTCGCGGTTATTCGGTGCATGTCGATCTCTACGACACGCATCGCGACTCGGCCCGCATTCGGGAACTCGTCGAATGCGACGAATCCTTCGACAAAACGAATCTGATCGTCGGCCCCGTCTACGAGGAGGAGCTCTATCCCGTAATCCGCCACGCCGAGCGGAAACGCATACCCGTCGTCTCGCCGCTGGCCCAGATCACCCGCACGAACAGCGACGTCCTGTTCCAGATGGCGCCCGATCCGGCGACCAAATACGCGAAGGTCGCCGAATTGTTCAATCCCGACAAGCAGGTGACGCTGATCTACACGGCCCATACGGACAAAGAGTTCGAAGCGGAGATACTGGCATTGTTAGGCGACCGGGAATACCGGCGCCACACCTATAAATACGAGCATCCGTCGGCCGCCGGGGCCAACAGTCCGAGCGATCTGACGCCGCTACTGGAAAACGACCGGGAAAACGTATTCGTCATCCTGTCGGACAACGAGGTGGACGTAGACCGCATTCTGGCCGCGTTGGCCTCGGCCGATACGAGTCTGACGAGCCGCAGCCGCACGGCTCCGCGCTTCGTCGTGCTGGGCAATGCGCGCTGGAACCGCTATGCGAATCTCGACCGGGCGATGTTCTTCAAGGACCGCGTGATTTTCATCTCTACCTACCACGCCAAACGCGATTCGCAAGTCGTCGTGGAGTTCGACAAGAGCTACATCCGCGCCTTCGGGGCACTGCCTACGCTCTATTCCTATCGCGGATACGATGCGGCACTGCTTTTCGGCCCGGCGATGTTCGGTGATATCGAGTACGACATGGAGGGACGGCGCTATACGCCATTGCAAACCTCCTACGTCTTCGGCCAGAACGAGGATAGCCACACCCACGTCAACCGCAGCTGGACCCGCGTGGATTATAACACCGATTTCACGATAACCGTCGAATAATCATGGGCGCCATAAACAACGGAATTCCCGAAAAGACGATCGAACGGCTGAGCGAATACCGGCGGACGCTGCTGGCCAGCCACAAGCAGGGTATCACGCATATCTTCTCGCACGTCCTGGCCGGCATCCACGGCATCACGGCCGTGCAGGTCCGGCGCGATCTGATGTTGATCGGCTTTTCGAGCGATACGAAGAAAGGCTACGACGTACAGGTGTTGATCGAATACATCAGCCGCATACTCGACAGCCCCTCGCCGATGAACATCGGCGTATTGGGCATGGGACACCTGGGACAGGCCATTACGAAATACTTCAACGGCAAGGGTCTGAAACTGAAGATCACGGCCGCGTTCGACATCGACCCCGAGAAGGTCGGCCAAACGATCGACGGCATTCCGTGCTACCACATGGATGCCTTCGAGGAGATCGTCGAGGAGAAGGATATCAGCCTGGTCATCGTTTCGTCGCCGACGACGGTCGCACCGCAGTTGGTCGTGCCGATCATCAACGCCGGCATCAAAGGAGTGCTCAATTTCACCTCCACGCCGCTGAACTTCCCCCAAGGTATCGTCGTCGAGAACTACGACATCACGACCCTGTTGGAGAAGGTCGCCTATTTCGTCAAGGAGAGCGAAGAGAACACCTCGAATTCCTGACAGCACGATGAAAGTTTTCTACGGATTCGAATCGCTGCCGCACTTCAGCCATCCGGCCGTCACGGTCGGCTCCTTCGACGGGGTGCATCTCGGCCACAGGGCCCTGATCCAACGGCTCGTCGAGGAGGCCCGCGCTGCGAACGGCGAAAGCGTCGTCGTGACGTTCGATCCCCATCCGCGCATCGCCCTCGGCAGGGGCGAAGGGCTGCGATTGCTGACCTCGACCGACGAAAAGAGACGGCTGCTGGAGGAGCTGGGCGTCGACGCATTGATCGTCGTGCGGTTCGACGCGGCTTTCGGGGCCTTGTCCGGAAGGGAGTTCGTCGATCGCTGCCTGTTAGGTGCGATCGGAGCCGAGACGATCGTTGCCGGGTACAACCACCGCTTCGGACACGACCGGATTTCCTGTACGGAGTTGACCGGATTCGGAGTCAGAGTCATCGAGGTTCCCGCCTGCGAAGCCGAAGGCTATCGCGTCAGTTCCACGACGATCCGCCGATTGATCGAGGCCGGCGAAGTGCCGTTAGCCGAGCGGTTGCTCGGTCATCCGCTGCATGGCGGTACGACTCCGGCCTCTCCGCCGACCCAACACGCATAAAAAATCTAAGCCATTATATACAATCTTACCCAAAACCGGTATCGACTCACCATAATCTTACGGGTTGCACCCCAAGTCCCCTCCGAGGAGGGGATTTAGGGGAGGGTCGGATTTATAAACGCGGCCAAGGCCGCGAGCATACGACCGCCCCAGACGAATCGGCAGCCGAGAAACCGAAAAGGTGTATACAGTTTACCTAAAGAATTAAACCATGATTTCCCACGATTGTCAAATCCGGGTGTGGTACAAGCACACCGACCAGATGGCGATTTGCCACCATTCGAATTATATCTGTTACTACGAAGCCGCCCGCAGCGAGTTTCTGCGCGCCTTGGGCATGTCTTTCGCCGAAGTCGAGCGCCGCGGCATCATGATGCCGATCCTGGAGGTGCAGTCGAAATACCGCAGTCCGGCTTATTTCGACGAACTGCTCACCGTACGCATCATGCTCAAAGAGCTGCCCGCCGCACGGATCAATTTCTTCTACGAAATCTACAACGAGCAAGGACGCCTGCTCAACACAGGCATGACGCAGTTGGGATTCATCCACAGCGACACCCGGCGACCGTGCCGCTGCCCCGAGTGGTTCCTCGACCTGCTGCGCACGCGCTGGACGGAGGAGTAATTTCGGTGATCGAAGCACAGACGCCCCGAAGGTCATCCCGGACCTCCGGGGTGTTTCGTATTCGGACGGAGCAGAAAGATCGGCGCTGCCTTCGCACGAAGCAGCGGTTTCGCCCCGACACGTTCGATCCGGCCATCCCGCACCAAAAAGCCGCATCCCCGACTATCGGGAATGCGGCTTCGTAGCATACCGAAACGCTCGGTTATTTCTCGATCAGCGAAATCGAACGCTGGATGAAATCCGAAAGGTTCTTGCCCTTAAGCATGCCGTTGGTCAGCAGGGCCAGGTCGATGATCTGCTTGACCAGTCGATTTTCACCGCCGATCTGGCGCAGACGTTCGTTGCGCTCGTCGCGCAGCGTAACGACCTTCTTCGACAACTCCTCGCGCATGGTCTTCTCCTCGGCGGTCAGGTCTTCTTCCTTCTTGTCCTTGGTCACCTCCTCGAAGCGCTTCTCCTCGGCCACGGCCGCATCGATCTTCTTGGTGATCGATTTGAGTTTATCGCCATAAGCCTTCTCCGCATCGGCCAGAATATCGGCGACGATGGGGTGGTTGCCGTTCACGGCGATGGTAAAATCGTCGGGCATCTGTCCGTAGAACTGGCTCATGCCGCCGCCCATGGCCGCCATCTCCTTCATGCGGCGCATGAACTCGTTCTGCGTAATGACCACGGGGGCCTCGTCCGCCGACATGGCTTCGAAAGCGATATGGTAGCGGATCTTGTCGTCCTTGGGCATCTGACTCTCGAATACGGGCGTCAGAATCTCCTGCTGCGCCTCCGTAAGCGACATCTTGACGCTGTTCTCCTTCTGGATGAGCTTCTCGATCACGTCGCTGTCGACCCGCACGAAGCGCGTCTGCGGGTTCTTGGACTCATACCAGTTGATGTAGTGGCTGTCGAGCTGGCCGTCCATCAGCAATACGTCGTAACCCTTGGCTTTGGCCGCTTCGAGGAACGCGTGCTTCTCCTCGGGGTCGTCCACGTAGAGCAGCACGAGGTTCTTGTTCTTATCGGTCTGATTCTCCCGCACCTTTTCGGTATACTCCTTCGGCGTGGAATAGGTTCCGTCGACGCTCTTCCACAACATGAAATCCACCGCCTTTTCGGAGAACTTCTCGTCGGTGAGGATACCGTACTGGATGAAGATTTTCAGATCGTCCCACTTCGCCTCGTAGTCCGGGCGCATCGTGTTGAAGAGCTCCTGCAACCGGTCGGCGACCTTGCGGGTGATGTAGTTCGAAATCTTCTTCACGTTCGAATCGCTCTGGAGGTAGCTGCGCGAAACGTTGAGCGGAATATCGGGCGAGTCGATCACGCCGTGCAGCAGGGTCAGGTACTCCGGAACGATGCCCTCGACCTGATCCGTCACGTAGACCTGGTTGGAGTAGAGCTGAATCTTGTTCTTCTGAATCTCGAAATTGTTGCGGATCTTCGGGAAATAGAGAATACCCGTCAGGTGGAACGGATAGTCGATATTGAGGTGGATGTAAAACAGCGGATCGTCGCTCGTGGGGTAGAGCTCGCGGTAGAACTCCTTGTACTGCTCCTCGGTGATCTCCGTCGGTTTGCGCGTCCACAGGGGCTCCACGCTGTTGATGATGTTATCCTTGTCCGTGTCGACATATTTGCCGTCCTTCCACTCCTTGACCTTACCGAAGGCGATGGGCACCGGCAGGAAGCGGCAGTATTTGCGCAACAACTCCTCGACCTTCGACGCTTCGGCGTATTCGAGCGTATCCTCCGAGAGATGCAGCACGATGGTCGTTCCGCGGTCGCGCGCCTCGTCGGTCTCCTCCATTTCGAATTCGGGCGAACCCTCGCAACTCCAGTGCACCGTCTTGGCACCCTCCTTATAGGAGCGGGTAAAAATCTCCACGCGGTCCGAAACCATGAATGCCGAATAGAATCCCAAACCGAAATGGCCGATGATCGTCTGGTTCTTGTACTTCTCCATGAACTCCTCGGCGCCCGAGAAAGCGATCTGGTTGATATATTTGTCGACCTCCTCGGCCGTCATGCCGACACCGCGATCGGTCACCGTCAGGGTCTTCTGCTCCTTATCCACCGCGACACGGATCGTCAGATCGCCCAGTTCGCCCTTCGCTTCGCCGATCGACGAGAGGGTTTTCAACTTCTGGGTGGCATCCACGGCATTCGAGATCAACTCGCGCAGGAAGATTTCATGGTCCGAGTAGAGGAACTTCTTGATTACGGGAAAGATATTCTCCGTAGTCACTCCGATTTTTCCGTTTTTCATAGGTTATCTTCGAATTTGATTCATTTTCCGCCCGATAAAACATCAAACGGTGTGCCATCCCCGCATATCTGCCATTCTGTCAGATCGGTCTGCCAAAAAACCGGTTTCGCAGCCCCTCCGACGACAAAAAATGGCACCCGAAGCGATCGGATGCCATTTCTTTCGCCGAAGTTCGGCCATTGTTTGAAGCTGATTAAAACGCCTACTCCTCGAGATAATCCGCGGGAATATCCTGCGACTCTTTGCGCTCCTTGAAGAGCAGCTTCACCAACTTGCAGTCGCGCGGATTGTGATCCTGCAATTTCGGATCGGGACGGTAATAGGTTGTTCGAACCTCGATGCAGTATTCGTACCCCTCTTCGTAGATTTCATCGAATCCCCGAATCTGCAAGTCGCTATACCAAAGACGCCATTCCGATGCATTTAGATACTTGCAGATATACATCGGGGCCCAAGCTCCTTCACCGGAACCTCCGCCCATCAGCACAAGGCTTTCCTTCTGGGACGGAAGCACTGAAGCTATCACAAGCGTTTCATTTCGCTGGTCGACGATATTGTCGTCCTTCTTACATCCCACAAAAAACAACAGCACCGAAAGAGATGCGATTTTCCAAGTTTTCATATTTATTTTCTTTTATGAACATTCAAAATTCCAACATCCCGTCTAATATCGGATTGCGCCGTTCCTTGAATCTCGTGCAGGTAAACATAACCACTAGCTACATGATATGAACTTACTCCCGCCGGTATAATCTCTACAGAATAATATTCCACATATGATGATGGTTCCGTCTGGTCTCTATGATAAACAGATAAATAACGCGGTGTCGTAAGAGTTGCGGGAATTGTACATTCTTCATCCGAATAAAAATCGACATACTCATGCGTTTCATATTCGTATAACTCATCACCATAATCCAAGCGCTCTTGAATTATTTCAATTTCAGATCGCGATCGAGCATAGGGTGGTCCATATATGGCTTGAATTGCAGCAATATCACTCGAGGCCAAATAGTACCTCTGTGCAAAATAAGACCCTCCATCTTTTTTGCGAATTGTAGTTAACCGATTGTCACCCACCTTCTTTCCAAAGTCGGTGGATCCATACATCATAATGGAGTTAAAATTAAAATCCCCAATATCATCACCCGGAAGCTTACGTTCTACATAGGTCTGAAAGTTGTGCTTTTTACTGCTCTCAATATTATCCCACAAAATGTCGACATAATTATCTCTATCTGCCCGACATTGTTCATGAAACAACCCAAGAGCATGACAAACTTCATGCATAACGATTCCTTTGATATAAGAAGCAGGCTGTCCTGATTGAATGCTAATATCCTGAACACCGCCTATACACCCAATTTGCGAGTAATTGCCATCACCATGGATAAATCGAATTCGAGAATCTATAGTCGCAGGAAAAAACTTTATTCCAAAAACACTCGATATTTCATCAAGTGCCTGCTGAACATAATATTGATATGTAAAATTCGACGCGAATTCATAATATACTTTACATTCCGACCAATAACGCGCTAATTGCTTTGTTATTGCGCCTCGTGTACAGATCGAGTCGTCCAATATGGCTACTTGCGAAGGCGAAAGAACAGCATCACCGTGCATAATATATATGCTGTCCAATTTTTCAAGCACAATTCCCGATGCTGTTTGATACAATTCTTTTTGCGCTAATGGATAAGCTTCTTCTGTCTGGAAAGCCTCTCTTCTCGAATTGACACCAATATTTTCTTCGGCTTTAAAGCATGAAGAAAACAATACAACCAAAATTAGTAACAGTTTTTCATATACATTTTTTTAAGATTTTGTTTGTAATATACAAAAATAAATTTAATTCCCAATTTTTTTCTCCAAGTATGAAATAAAAAGGCAACTGCTAGGCAGTATTTGCTCAGCGGTTGCCTCTTGCGGATCATTATCCGCTCCTACACGTACTTTTCGATCTTGGCCTTCAGGACCTCCTTCGCGCAGGCTCCAACCTGTTTGTCTACGACCTGGCCGCCTTTGACGAAAACGATCGTCGGGATGTTGCGCACGCCGTATTTCATCGTGATCTCGTCGTTCTCCTCGACGTCGCACTTGCCGATCACGGCCTTGCCGGCGAATTCGGCGGCAAGTTCCTCGACGATCGGACCGATCATCCGGCAGGGACCGCACCATTCGGCCCAGAAATCGATCACTACGAGCTGCTCCGATGCGAGCAGCGATTCGAAATTGTCCTTGTTGATTGCTAATGCCATAATACTTCTTGAATTTAAGTTGTTGTAATGATTATGCTATGGAATACTTTATGTCGTTGTCTTCGAGGTAAGAGATCAACGGTTGCGTCAGCCCGACCTTGTGGGTCTTGGAATAGAGACGCACCGAGATATTGCTCTTGGGATCGTAAACATGAAGGCGGAAGAGGGTTTCGCCCTTCGATTCCTGAACGCTCTGCGTAAGTCCGCGAATCAACTCCGGCGTCACCTCGCCCACGGGCAGCTGCACGGCAAGCTCCTTGATCGAATCGCGCATGTCGGAGAGCTGCTGCATGGAGATGATCTTGAATTCCAGCTCCTTGTCGTTATAGGGCTTCGGTTGTACCTTTCCCCGGATAAAGAGGAAATAATCCGAAAAGAGGTATTTGCGGAAATTCTCGTAATCCTTGCTGAACAGGGCGAATTCGTGCGCTCCGTTATAATCCTCCAGTTTGAAGCGTCCGAACGGCTTTCCGGTTTTAGTCATCAAATTCTGCACGCTCACGACCATGCCCGCCACGGCGATCTCCTGCCCTTTCAAGGCATCGAGGTCCTCCAGCTCGGTGAGCTGCGTCTTGCACATATGCTCGATGATGATCTTGTAGTCGTCCAACGGATGGGCCGAGAGGTAGAGACCGATCATTTCGCGCTCCTTGGTGAGGGTCTCCAACTGGCTCCAATCGCCGCACGAAGGCAGCGTCGGACGCTGGATATCGACATGATCGCCGCCACCGAAAAGGCTCTGCTGCGCGTTGGACTTCTCGGCCTGGAAACGCTGTCCGTAACGCATCAGCAGTTCGATGAAGGTCACCGTCGCTGCATCGCGCGAATCGGCTCCGAAGAATTTACCGCGATGAAACTCAGTGATTGAATCGAAAGCCCCGGCATAGGCGAGATTTTCCAGACATTTGCGGTTCACGACGCTGTAATTCACGCGCTCCATGAAGTCGTAGATATCCTTGAAACGCCCGTTGGCCCGACGCTCGGCGATGATGCTGTCCACGGCCGCCTCGCCGACACCCTTCACGGCTGCCAGGCCGAAGCGCACGTCGCCCTCCGTATTGGCCGAAAACGTACGCATCGATTCGTTGATATCGGGACCCATTACCCGGATACCCATGCGCTTGCACTCGTTCATGTAGATCGTCAGCTGATCCACGTTCGTGAGGTTTCGGCTCAGCACCGCCGCCATGAACTCCGAAGGATAGTTCGCCTTGAGGTAAGCGGTCTGGTAGGCAACCCACGAATAACACGTCGCATGCGACTTGTTGAACGCGTAGGAAGCAAACTTCTCCCAGTCGGCCCAGATTTTCTCCAGCACCTTCGGATCGTGCCCGTTGGCCTGGCCGCCCGCGATGAATTTGGGTTTGAGGTGATCCAGCTTATCCTTGAGCTTTTTACCCATCGCCTTACGGAGCGTATCCGACTCGCCGCGCGTGAAGTTGGCCAACAGACGCGACAGCAACATGACCTGCTCCTGGTAAACCGTGATGCCGTAGGTGTCCTTCAGGTACTTCTCCATGATCGGGATATCGTACACGATGGGGCTGCGGCCGTGCTTGCGGGCGATGAAGTCCGGGATGTAGTCCATCGGTCCCGGACGGTAAAGGGCGTTCATCGCGATCAGGTCCTCGAAGGTCGAGGGCTGCAACTCGCGCAAGTATTTCTGCATGCCCGGGGACTCGAACTGGAACGTTCCGACGGTGCGGCCCTCGCAGTAAAGTTTATAGGTCGCCGGATCGTTGATGATCGAAAAATCATCGATGTCGATCGTCTTGCCCCGGGTCTGGCGGATGTTCTCCACGGCATCCTTGAGGATCGAAAGGGTCTTCAACCCCAGGAAGTCCATCTTGATAAGTCCCGTATCCTCGATTACGGAACCTTCGTACTGCGTGACGAGCATCTTTTCGCCCGTCTCCTTGTCGTCGGCCGTCGATACGGGCACCCAGTCGGTGATATCGTCGCGGCAGATGATCGTACCGCAGGCATGCACACCCGTATTGCGAACGTTGCCTTCGAGCATCTTGGCATAGCGGATCGTATCGCGCAGAATGGGGTTATCCGACTGTTCGGCGGCCTTCAGATCCGGCACGTAGTCGATGGCGTTCTGCAAGTTGAGCTTCTTGTCGGGAATCTTGTCGGGCACGAGTTTGCACAGACGGTCCGACTCGGAGAGCTGCAACTTCTGCACGCGGGCCACGTCCTTGATCGCCAATTTCGTGGCCATCGTACCATAGGTGATGATGTGGGCCACCTTCTCCTTGCCGTATTTCTGCGTCACCCAGTTCAACACGCGGCCGCGACCGTCGTCGTCGAAGTCGACGTCGATATCCGGCAGCGAAATACGGTCGGGGTTGAGGAAACGCTCGAACAGCAGGTCGTAGGCGATCGGGTCGATCTGCGTGATACCCAGACAGTAGGCCACGGCCGATCCGGCGGCCGATCCACGTCCCGGGCCCACCGAAACGTCGAGTTCCTCGCGGGCCGCCCGAATGAAGTCCTGCACGATGAGGAAGTATCCCGGGAAACCCATCGTCTTCATGATGTGCAGCTCGAACTTCAGACGCTCCTGCTGCTCGTCGGTCAGATGCTCGCCGTAGCGGCGATGCGCACCGTCCATCGTCAGTTTGGCGAGGTAGTCGGCTTCGAACTTGATGCGGTAGAGCTTGTCGTAACCGCCCAGTTTCTCGATCTTCTTGCGGCCCTCCTCCTCGCTCATCACCACGTTGCCGTTTTCGTCGCGCGTGAACTCGTCGAAGAGGTCCTGCTCGGTCAGGCGAGCGCGGTATTCGGCCTCCGTACCGAAATCGGCCGGAATCTCGAAGTTGGGCATGATCGGCGCATGGTCGATGGAATAGAATTCGACCTGGTTGCAGATATCGACCGTCGTGGCCATCGCCTCGGGATCGCTCTGACCGAATATCTCGGCCATCTCGGCCCGGGTCTTCAGCCACTCCTGTTTGGAGTAGAGCATGCGTTTGGGGTCGTCGAGGTCCTTTCCCGTCGACAGGCAGATCAGGCGGTCGTGCGCCTCGGCGTTGTCTTCGTCGACGAAATGCACGTCGTTCGTGCAGACCATCCGCACGTTATGCTTCGCCGCGAGTTTGCGCAGATGCTCGTTCACCTTGAGCTGCATGGGGTAGGCCTCGTGGTTGGCCCGTTCGACGGTCGCCTTGTGGAGTTGCAGTTCGAGGTAATAATCGTCCCCGAAGACGCTCTTGTGCCAGCGGATCGACTCCTCGGCCTTCTCCATATCGTCGGCCGTAATGGCACGCGGCACCTCGCCCGCGAGGCATGCCGAGCAGCAGATAAGCCCCTCGTGGTGCTTCTCGATCTCCGAACGGTCGGTTCGCGGACGCATATAGAAACCCTCGGTCCAGGCCTTCGAGACGATCTTCACGAGGTTATGGTATCCTGTGAGGTTCTTCGCCAAGAGGATCAGGTGATAACCGCTCTGGTCGGGCTTACCCTCCTTATCTTGCAGACGGCGGCGTGCCACGTAGACCTCGCAACCGATGATCGGCTTGAAATCGGGCACAGCCTCCAGGCCGGCGATCTTCGCCCGTGCGGCCTCGGGATCGAAGCCGAACTCCTTCTGCATGCCCTCGACCTCCTTCACGCGGGCATCGGCCTTGGAGAAGGCTTCGGCATCCGCAGGCGTCGCGGTCTTGCGGGCATCGAGCTCCTTGAGCTCCTCCTTGATCCGGGCCAGATACGCCGCAGGATCGTTTCCTTCGGCGAGGAGTTGTTCGAGCGAAGCCAGCAGTTTCTTGAGCGACTTGATCTTACCGTGTTTCTTGTCGTTCTGCTTGGTGACGTAATTGTAGAACTCCTTGATACCGAACATATCGCCGTGGTCCGTCACGGCAATACCGGGTTGGCCGTCGGCCATGGCTTTATCGACGAGGCGGGCGATGCTGGCCTGACCGTCGAGGATCGAATATTGCGTATGTACGTGCAGATGGACGAATTGCGGCATTGTTGTCGAAAAGTTTTTCTACAAAGATACGAATAAGCGAGGGCAAAAGCAAGTTTACTTGCATTTTGCCGAGCGAGAGTATCTTCGGCGCAGCCAAAGTTCGAATAAGCGAGGGCAAAAGCAAACTTGTTTGCATTTTGCCGAGCGAGAGTATCTTCGGCACAGCCAAAGTTCGAATAAGCGAGGGCAATGTCAAATTTATAAAGTATTATCGGCACCCGCCCATCATCATTTTTACAAGATGCGGTCCGAAAGGCTGCGCGGACCGCAGCCCTCACAAAACCTTTTACCTTTAACTTTCCGTTCATTTCATGGCAAGGCTCTTGCATTTTCGCCATAAAATACGTACCTTTAGATAACCAACCAAAACCGATTGAACCATGCAAGACGAAACGATGGTTGTATTGGCGGAATACAACACGATTACCGAGGCCGAAATCTGCAAATCGATACTCGACAGCGCCGGAATATGGTCGACGATCCGCAACGAATTCATGTCGTCCATCTATCCGATCGGCACCATGCCTGCTCAAGTCGTAATCCGTGAGGAGGACTACGAAAAAGCCGAATCCCTCTTACGCCACCGATAGGTCCTCATCTACGACAAACACCCCTGCCGTCCTCAGCGGCAGGGGTGTATTTTCAAGAGAATCCATCGATCGCGAAAAAAGCCCCGGAATCGAATCGTGGGGGACTCCGTCGGAATCAATCGCCTTCATTGATATAATTCACCCGATAATCGTACGCCGTACGCTGCGGTACGTCGCGAACCTTGCGCGGCGTCCATTTTCCGCGACTGCTGCGGATCGCCCGCACGACCTCCTTGCCGAGCTTGGCATCGGGCGTCTCCACGATGCGGTCGATCGTGATCCGCCCGTCGGGTTCGACCCAAAATCGCACGTGCACCAGGCCGCCGACCTTCGCGAACCGCTCGTCGTAACGCACTCTTTCGCGCATCCATTCGTGGAAACTCTCCTCGGGATTCCGTCCCTGGAAAAGCAGCGGATCGGGATTCTGCAACCGCTCGATCTTCGCCACCGGAATCCGCATGACCATCCGAAGCGTAACATCCACCGGTCGTCCATCGACCGTCGCCGGGCTCCACTCGCCCCCGAGCCGCTCGAACGCCTCAAGCACCGCCTTCCGCGTCGCCTCCGTCTCAGGCACCGATTGGGAAAGGCCCTCGGCTTCGCTCGTATCCTCTACAAACCGGAAATCCGATACCCGAGCGGTCGAATCAACCCGAAACGTAAAAATTACGACCGGCGAAAGTTCTGCGGCCGGAATTCGGCGTTCGAGGATGACCTTCTCCGTCTCCGCGGTCAAACAGGAAAGAAAATACAACGAACGAGCGCCTCGATACCGCGCGGATACCTCCTGCGCGAAAGTCGCACCATGCAGCCCCGACAGGAGCAAAAGCAACATTCCGATCTTTTTCATTGCATAATGGTTTTATCCTTAGGATGCGATCCGCCGAGGAATTCCACAAACCTCACTCGTTCCAAATGCGCCACGAGGCTTCGGCCTGCGCACGGAACATCGTCTCACCGTTGAGAATATGCGCTCCCCGCTGCCGACCGTAATCGAGAAATTGCGTCAGCGGAGGATTATAAACCAGGTCCAGCAACCGATGCTCGGGCGTAAGATAGGCATAGGGTATCCGCGGCGCCTCCTCCGTGCGGGGATAGGTGCCGACCGGAGATGCATTGACAATCAAGCGACTGCACGCTACTACCTCGACCAGAAGATCATCATAAGTAAAGTTGCCTTTCGCGGGGTCGCGCGACACGAGGTCGAAGGCAATATTACGCTCTGCCAACGCATATTGCACCGCTTGCGAAGCGCCTCCCGTACCCAGAATCAAGGCCCTTTCGGGCTCGTCTTCGCCCAACAGGCGGTCCAAAGCGGCACGCAATCCGATCACATCCGTATTGTGCCCCTCCAACCGTCCGTTCTCCCGGCGGCGAATGCAATTCACGGCTCCGATAGCCGCCGCTTCCGCCGACAGCACATCCAAATAGGGGATCACGACCTGTTTGTAAGGGATGGTGACATTCAGCCCGCACAACGCGGGATGCTCCCGCAGCAAATCGGGAAACGCATCGATCGACGACAGTTCATAAAGCGCATAGGAACAATCCGCAATGCCCTCTCTGCTGAATTTTTCCGTGAAGTAAGCCGCCGAAGCGGAATGGCCCAACGGCCGGCCGATCAATCCGAACTGCCGCATGGTCAACCGCGTTTTTTTTCGATCGAAGCGGCGATTCGCTCGATGCCCCAGATCACTAAAAATCCGATGATACACAGCCCCGCAGCCTCCAGCAGGAACGCCGGCTCTCCGGTCAAGCGTTCGAAGGTCTGCGGCATAACATTACGTTCGACCAGCGGCATCGCCTTGCCATGACTGTCGACAAACGTCTCCACGACCTCCTTCCAGGGCCACACCTTGTTGAGCGACCCGATCATGAATCCCATCAAGACGGCAATCGTCGCATCGTGAAAACGCCGAAGCAGCCACGAAAGCAAGTGGGAGAAACCGATGATTCCCGCAACGGCACCGATCAGAAAGATCGCTATGACCGGAATATTCAGCTCCCCGACAGCCTGCATGATATACTGGTATTTACCCAGCAGCAACAGGATGAAGGCACCCGAGATACCCGGGAGGATCATGGCGCAGATCGCGATCGCCCCCGCCAACATCACGAACCACCAGTCGTCGGGTGTTTGGGCCGGTGTCGCGACCGTAATCCACCACGCCACGGCCGCTCCGATCGCCGTCGCAACGATTGTCGACACATTCCAACATCCGATCTGTTTCGACACGAGCAGTGCGGAGGCGATAATGAGTCCGAAGAAGAACGACCACACGGCAATAGGGTGGTGCACAAGCAAATAGGTCATCATGCGGGCCAGCGAAAATACCGCGATACCCACTCCGGCGAATACCGACAACAGAAACCAGCCGTTGATCCGTTGCCAAAACTCGGCGAAACGGCCCCTGAGGAGCAACCGCAATGCCGCGAGATCGACCCTACGAATCGATTCGATCAGCTCCTCGTAAATACCGGAAATAAAAGCGATCGTTCCTCCGGAAACCCCGGGAACGACATCGGCCATGCCCATCGCACAGCCCTTCAGCATCAATACAAAATAGTCGAACTTCTTCATCGATCGATAAATTACCGTCCGCCGATCCCGCCTTTGCAAGACTCGCGAATCCTTAAACGCAGACAAAGATACGTATAAGCGAGAGCAATGTCAAATTTATTTGAACATTGCCGAGCGAGAGTATCTAAGACGAAGTCAAAGTACGTATAAGCCGAAAGAAAAAAGCAAGCTCGCTCGTATTTTTTCCGGAGTGCAGTACGAATTGCACCCCGCCCCCGTCCGAGGCTCAAGAGCCCGTCGCGCAACGGGATGAATCGGGATTTTTCTTCAACGGGATAACGAAAATCACATCCGGGCCAGAAGTGCCGACGACGCAGTTGTCAGAAGCGATTCCGACAACCCCGCCACCAAACAGCGACGGCGCGATCGAATCGCACCCCGAGAACGAAATGAAAGGAGTTTCAAAAATTGCACGACAGCGGGGCGCCTCCCCGGCAATCGTGTAATTCGAAAAGGAAATTTCAGACCCAATCAAATCTCTTCACCTTGCGGCTGTTTGAAAAACTCGGGTTTACAGCTACGGATGAATTCGATAACCTCGGACAGACCTCCGGCAAACTTGGCGAAATCCTCTTTGTAGAGAAAAATCTTATGCCGGTCGTAGGAACTGCTTCCATCGGGATTGCTCAGCTTGCGGCTCTCGGTGATCGTGATGAAATAATCGTCTCCGCGCGTAGCCTTCACATCGAAAAAATAGGTCCGACGTCCGGCTTTCACGGCTTTCGACACGATCCGGTCGCCGCTATCTTCGCTGTCCGGGTGCAATTTTAGGGGGGGGGTACATGACATTTGCAGTTTTCGGGTTAATTTTTCGTATACATCATTTCGTTCTGTTAAGTATACAAATATAAACAAAATAATCCGAACGGCCAAATGCCTAAGCCATTTAATTCGCAGGTTCTAACAAAATACGTCCGCGATGCTCCCAGTCCCCCAATATTTCGACCGCCCGGGCATATGCCGGGTTCCGACGATCGTTCACGATGCGCCAGAAAGCCTCCCGCCCGAAAAGCCGTTGCGCGATCAACGCCTTGAGTTGCATACGCATCAACGGGGCCGATACAGCGAACCCTTCGGCATCGTACGCCACGCCGCGCTCCGTACCCAATGCGGTCAGCCCTTCCAACAACGCATCGTCGGGTTCGAATGCTGCGGCGAATCCCTCGAAATCGGGATAGCGGCTCTGCAATTCGCCCCTGCGGGCATCCATCGTCGCGATGACGAATTCGTTAACCACGCCCCGCCGAATCAGATCGGCATAGTAGCGCGAAAATCCCGTCGTATCGTTCGCCACGAGGATATCGGGACGAATTCCGCCGCCCCCGTAAACCGTACGGCCCGTACGCAGGGTGGTGAATGCGGGCGCCGCGGCATCGAGCGAATCACGCACCGCATCGTCGTAGCGGCGCAGGTGGTCGAGGTAATATTCCTTCCGCTTCCCCTTCTCGTAGGGACGCTGAATCACACGCCCCGACGGGGTATGGTAGCGGGCGATGGTGATCCGCACAGCCGATCCGTCGGCCAGGGGCACCTGGCGCTGCACGAGTCCTTTGCCGAAGCTCGGACGTCCGACGATCACCCCCCGGTCCCAGTCCTGCACGGCTCCCGCGACGATCTCCGATGCCGATGCCGACGACTCGTCGAGCAGCACGACCAGTTCGCCGTTGCGATTCTCGCCGTCGCTCTGCGTGCGGTAGGAGGCCGGCGGCACGCTGCGCCCCTCGGTCGAAACCACGACCGCACCCCGCGGGAGGAAGAATCCGGCCAGTTCGATCGCCTGGTCCATCAATCCGCCGCCGTTACCTTGCAAATCGAGAATCAGCTTGCGGGGTTTTCCCAGCCGATCGAAAGCCTCGCGGAACTCGCGCATCGTCGTGCGGCCGAAACGGTTGATCTTGATATAACCCGTCCCAGGAGCCGCCATATAGGCCGCATCGACCGTGTTGAGCGGAATTTTGTCGCGCCGGATCACGAAATGCAACCGCTCCGGTTCGCCGTGCCGCACCACCTCGATCGCCACTCGCGAACCCGTCTTGCCCCGCAGGTATTTGGGAACGTCGACCTGGCGCATACCCACGGCATCGAGCGTATCGATCCGCACGATCCGGTCGTTGGGCAGCACGCCGACCTGCTCGGCAGGGCCTCCGACGATGGTGTTCATCACCAGGATCGTATCGCGATGCAGGGCGAATTCGATGCCGATGCCGCTGAACTCGCCGTCGAAGCTCGCCGCGACCGCGCGCATCTCCTCGGCATCGATATAGGCCGAGTGGGGGTCCAGTTCTTCGAGCATTCCCCGAATGGCGCTCTCGACGAGCGGCGCCATCTCGGTATCGTCGACATAAAGACCGTTCAGATAGCGGTATACCTGGGTGAATTTCTGCAACTGCCGCGCAGCATCGGGGTCCTGCGCCGCGAGGGGCAGCACCGAAAGGGTAGCGAGGAAAAGAAATAATCGGCGCATGGGTCGAATGCTAAAAGGTTTTGGAACGGCATGGACAGACCGAACACGCAATCCGGTCTGTCCATACGATTCTGAATATCTCCGCCGGGAGCGGTTAATCGGCCACCGCGGCAGTGAGTTCGGCGAAAGGCACCTGCCGCTGCTCGCCCGAACGCATATCCTTGAGCGCCACCGTGCCGTTCTCGATCTCCTGCGAGCCGATGATCGCCACGTAGGGGATACCGCGGCGGTTGGCGTACTCCATTTGCTTCTTCATCTTCCCGGCCTCGGGATAGATTTCGGCCGCGATACCGGCCTGCCGCAGGCTACGCAGCAAAGGCAGTGCCGCACGCTGCTCCTCGGCCCCGAGGTTGGTGAAAAAGACGCGCGTCGAGAAGCAGACCTCCTCGGGGAACAATCCGAGTCCCGTCATCACGTCGTAAATGCGATCGGCACCGAACGAGATACCGACGCCCGACATGCCCGGCATGCCGAAAATACCCGTCAGATCGTCGTAGCGGCCTCCGCCCGAGATCGAACCGATGGCGAAATCGAGGGCCTTGACCTCGAAAATCGCCCCCGTATAGTAGTTCAGGCCGCGCGCCAGCGAGAGGTCCAGCTCCACGGGCAGCTCGACGCCCGCCTGTGCGACCAGATCGAAAACCTCGGCGATCTCGTCCACACCGCGCAGACCCGTCTGCGAACCGGCGAGGATCGTCCGCAACGATGCGAGCTTGGCGGCATTGTCGCCGCTCAGTTCGAGGATCGGTTGCAACTGTTCGATCGCCTCCTGCGTCAGCCCGCGTTCGAGCAACTCGGCCTTGACGTTCTCCAGGCCGATCTTATCCAGTTTGTCGATCGCCACCGTGATATCCATCATCTTGTCCGCATGACCGATCGTCTCGGCGATGCCGTAGAGGATTTTGCGATTGTTCATCTTCAGCACCACGCGAATGCCCAGGCGGCGGAACACTTCGTCGACGATCTCCACCAACTCGGCTTCGCACAACAGCGAGCGAGTGCCGATAACGTCGACGTCGCACTGGTAGAATTCGCGGTAGCGTCCCTTCTGCGGCCGGTCGGCACGCCATACGGGCTGAATCTGGTAACGCTTGAAGGGGAAGACCACTTCGTTCTGATGCTGCACGATATAACGGGCGAACGGCACCGTGAGATCGTAGCGCAAACCCTTTTCGCAGATTTTCGAGGCCTGCCGAAGCTCCTCGTCGGAGCGTCCTGCGGCATAGTCGCCCGAGTTGAGAATCTTGAAAAGAAGTTTGTCGCCCTCGTCGCCGTATTTGCCCAGCAGCGTCGAGAGGTTCTCCATCGACGGAGTTTCGAGCGGGGCGAAACCGTAGGTACGGAACACCGAACGGATCGTATCGAAGATATAGTTGCGGCGCATCATCTCCGCAGGGGAGAAGTCGCGCGTACCTTTGGGTATGGAAGGTTTCTGCATGTGTGTAATACTTTAATTATCCGGGGACAGACGAACTTTTGCGGCTATTCTCCCATAAATCCAGGCTCTTGGCCGAGCTATTCGGCAATCAGCTTTTTATACTTCACGCGGTGGGGCTGCGTATCGCCGCCCTGCGCACGTTTCCACTCCTCGTATTCGGAGTAGGAACCCTCGTAGAAGACCACTTTCGAGTCGCCCTCGAACGAGAGGATATGCGTGGCGATACGGTCCAGGAACCAGCGGTCGTGCGAGATCACCACGGCGCAACCCGCGAAGTTTTCGAGGCCCTCCTCCAAGGCACGCAGCGTATTGACGTCGATATCATTGGTCGGCTCGTCCAGAAGCAGCACGTTGCCCTCCTCCTTCAATGCGAGGGCCAGGTGGAGACGGTTGCGTTCACCGCCCGAGAGCATGCCGCACTTCTTCTCCTGGTCGGCGCCCGAGAAGTTGAATCGCGCCACGTAAGCCCGGGCATTGACCTGACGGTTGCCCAGCATGATGAGATCGGCGCCCTGCGAGATTACCTCGTAAACCGTCTTCTCGGGATCGATCGACTTGTGCTGCTGGTCGACATAGGCCAGTTTCACGGTCTGGCCCACGCGGAACGAACCTTCGGTAGGCTCCTCCAACCCCATAATCATGCGGAAAAGGGTCGTCTTACCCGTTCCGTTGGGACCGATGACGCCTACGATACCGGCCGGCGGCAGCGAGAAGTTCAGGTGTTCGTACAGCACCCGATCGCCGAAGGCTTTCTTGACCTCCTGGGCCTCGATCACCACGTCGCCCAGACGCGGACCGTTCGGAATGAAGATTTCGAGCTTTTCCTCCTTCTGACGGGCATCCTCGTTCATCATCTTGTCGTAGGCCGACAGACGGGCCTTCGACTTGGCAT
>CANPHE010000039.1 GCA_947573795.1 uncultured Alistipes sp.
CACAACACTTTTAATGTTGGGGTCCTGGGTTCGAGCCCCAGCGGGTTCACCAGAAAGCCTCTCCTTGAACAAGGGGAGGTTTTCGTCATTTGCAACTACATACAGCTTTGCACCAAACAAGCATTAAATCCTCAAGACCTTGCGGGGTGCACCCAAAGCCCCTGCCTGAGGCGGGGGTTTGGGGGTGGGTCGGATTTGTAAACGCGGCGGAACGCCGCGAGGCTTCAGCGGGCCCAAGCAAAATTGCAGCCGCGAAACCGATGAGGTGTAAAGTCGCATATAGTTTGGAGAGAGGGGGCTCTCACCTTCGGTTACCTCCTCGCCGAAACCCCGTACCGCCCTGCGGGCGACTACGGCGGCTCGTCGGTGAGGATTGACCATTGGTCAACGTTCGAGCCCCAGCGGGTTCACCAGAAAACCTCTCCTTAGACAAGGAGGGGTTTTCGTTATTTGCATCATACAATCCACGCTGCCGTTTTCTGCCCACATCCATAAAGACCACCGATATGAAAAAAGTATTTCTTTATCTCCTGGCCGCCGCAACATTGCTGAGCGGATGCGAAAAGGAGGAGATCGACCGCGATCCGCTGCCGGAACTGCCCGACCCGACGGACATCTGCTCAGTCATGGAAGACGACGTATTCAAAGCCCTCTGCATAGAGCGCTTCGATACGGACCGCAACGGCAAGGTCTCCCCCGAGGAGGCGGCACAAGTCACCCGGTTCGACCTCAGTGCGAGACCATACGGAGGCGACAAAATCACCTCGCTGAAAGGAATCGAATACTTCACCGAACTGACCGACCTTTACGGCTCGGCCTTGAATCTGCAAGTCCGCACGCTCGACCTGCACTACAACCGCAAGCTCCGGCAAATCCCCGACAGGACCTTCCTGCTGAATACCACGCTGGAGCGGATCATCCTGCCGGTGTCGCTGCTGCGCATCGGCGATTCGGCATTCACGGCGTGCACGGCCCTGGAACAGGTCGCCCTGCCCTCGACACTCCTCCAGATCGGCAAAAGCGCCTTCGAAGGGTGCAGCGCACTGAAGCAGATCGTGCTGCCCCGGTCGGTCTCACAGATCGGCGAATACGCCTTCTACCGGAGTGCAGTGACGAAGATCGTACTGCCTCGGACCATCGAACGCATCGAGGTCGGCACCTTCGCGGCCTCGGCACTGGAGCAGATCGAAATGCCCGGAGTGACCTCCATCGGTTCAAAGGCATTCGCCGGATGTAAGTTCCGGGAAATCGAGCTGCCCAAATCGGTGAAAGAGGTCGGATTCCAGGTCTTTTCGAGCTGCCGCAACCTGGAAAAAGTCACCCTGCCCGAGCATTTGACGGCCCTCGGATCGCAGTTCTTCACAGACTGCACGGCGCTGCGCACCCTCGTCTGCCGGGCCGCCACACCGCCCATTTGCATCGACGACACCTTCCAGCTCATGCCCGAAGGCATCCGGCTCTACGTTCCCCGAAAGAGCCTCCGGCAATATGCCGACCACGAAGTCTGGAACCGCTATTTCACCGAAATTCTACCGATCGGACAATAAGATGGTACACTGGATCATGCTTATCTTCGCCGGGATGATGGAGGTCGGATTCACGTTTTGCCTCGGCAAGACGAAATCGGCACCCGCCGGCGAACAACTGTGGTGGTGGGGCGGATTTCTGGCCGCCCTGACGCTGAGCATGCTGTTGATGGCCAAGGCGGCCGAACGACTGCCCATCGGCACGGTCTACCCCGTATGGACGGGCATCGGCGCCGTGGGGGCCGTGGTCGTCGGAATCTTCTTCTTCCACGAGCCCGCGTCGTTCTGGCGGTTGTTTTTCCTCACGACGCTGATCCTCTCGATCGTCGGACTCAAGGCGGTGGGATAAAACCTCAGGCCGCAAGCTCCCCGGGCGGCAGCAGCCGAGGAATTTTTCGCAATTCTTGGCGATGAATTCTTTTTTTATCGCTAATTTTGCAGAATATGGCTAACTTAATCGACCGGGAAACCGTAGACCGCATCTATGCCGCCGCCAATATCGTGGATATCATCGGCGAATACGTCACGCTCCGACGCAAGGGCGTGAACTATCAGGCGTGCTGTCCCTTCCACAACGAGAAGACCCCGTCGTTCGTCGTATCGCCCTCGAAGGGGGTTTACAAATGCTTCGGCTGCGGCAAGGGCGGCAATGCCGTGACCTTCCTCATGGAGCACGAGAACATCTCCTACCCCGAGGCGCTGAAGATGGTGGCCAAACGCTACGGCATCGAGGTCAAGGAGAAGGAGCTCACCGAGGAGGAGGTACGCCGCAACGACGACCGCGAGTCGATGTTCGCGCTCAACGGCTGGGCCGCGGACTATTTCGTCGACTACATGCACCACCAGAGCGAGGGCATGAGCGTCGGCATGACCTACTTCCGCCAGCAGCGCGGCCTGACCGACGCCACGATCCGCAAATTCGGACTCGGATTCTGTCCCGCGAAAGGCGACCGCATGTCGCAGGACGCCCTGGCGGCAGGTTATAAGAAGGAGTACCTGCTCTCCACGGGTCTCTCGCTCGTGAGCGAACGCAACGGAGGACTCTACGACCGGTTCCGCGACCGCGTGATCTTCCCCGTGCACAACATCTCGGGCCGCGTCGTGGCATTCGGAGGACGTACGCTCCGCACGGACAAGTCGGTGGCCAAGTACCAGAATTCGCCCGAGAGCGAGATATACAGCAAGAAACGCGAGCTTTACGGACTCTACTTCGCCAAGAAGGCCATCCAGCAGCAGGATTTCGCCATCATGGTCGAGGGTTACCTCGACGTGATCTCGATGCACCAGGCCGGAATCGAAAATGTCGTGGCTTCGAGCGGCACGTCGCTGACGACCGAGCAGATCCGGCTGCTCAACCGCTTCACGAAGAACATCACGGTGATTTACGACGGCGATGCCGCCGGAATCCACGCCTCGATGCGCGGTATCGACATGATCCTCAAGGAGGGCATGAACGTCCGCGTGGTGTCGCTGCCCGAGCCGGAGGACCCCGACTCGTTCGCACGCTCGCACACGGCCGCCGAGGTACAGGAGTATATCCGCGCCAACGAGCAGGATTTCCTCGATTTCAAGGCCCGGATGCTGCTCAAAGACGCTCAGGGCGACCCGATCCGCAAGGCGGCGCTCATCGGCGACATGGTGCAGTCGATCGCCCAGATACCCGATCCGATCCAGCGTTCGGTCTACATCAAGGAGTGTTCGCGGATCATGGATATCGACGAGCGGATTCTCATCTCGGAGGTGGCCCGCAAACGAATGGTCACCTCGGGCGACCGCGAGACGGACGAGTTCCTGCGCAAACAGGCCCGCATACAACCCCGGGAAAACCGCCCGTCGGAAACCCCCGAGGCGGCCCGCCCCGAAATCGACTACTCGCAGCCCGTCGAGGCGGGAAGCAGTTTCGAGACGCTCGAACGCGAGATCGTGAAATACCTGCTCAAATACGGCCATTGCTTGTTCGAATTCAAGGAGGGGCGCGAAATGGTGGCGTGCAACGTCGCCGAAGTGATCTTCGACGAGTTGAGCGACGGAAACATAACCTTCCGCAATCCGGTATATGCCAAGATCATGGAGACCTACCGCGAACAGTGGACGCAGCTGGGAACCGGAGTCGAGGTTCCGGCGCACTATTTCATCAACCACCTCGATCCCGAGGTCTGCAACGCCTCGGTCGACATCCTCACGGCGGATGACCACTACGTCCCCAGCGAATTGTGGAAGCGTAAGGAGATCCACATCGAGAGCGACACCGAAATGTTGGCCACGGGAGTTCCGAAGGCGGTGACGCTCTACAAATCGAAGGTCGTGGGGAGTATGTTGCAGGAGTTGCAGGCTCAGCTCGCAGACGGAACGCTCTCCGAAGAGCAGGAGGACGAGGTGATCCGCCGCATCGCGGGGCTCAACAACGTGAAGGCGCAGCTCGCCCGCAAATTGGGACGAGCTATCCTATAAAATTGCAGCGGCATTGCACGGAGGTTCTTTCAAACCCGAAAAAGCATCCGGGCCGCACCCGAAAGTCCCCTCCAAGGAGGGGATTTAGGGGAGGGTCAAAATTACAAACGCGGCCACGGGCCGCGAGACTTCGACCGGGCAAAGCAGGAAAACGGACGGAGTACCGATTTTAGGAGACGAAACGCAATATGATGGAGAAAAAAGGGGCGGGTGTCGGGTCGTACACGCTTCACAGCGCATACCGTGTGCAAACAGAAAATAAACAGAAAGATGTGTAAAACATATCAAAGATAAAAGAATTAGTTACCTTGACCGATACCCACCCCTGCGAAAAATAGTGCAATTAGCGTACCGCAACGGTATTTTTCGCACGGCGCTTGCATCGGCCCTTATCCCCGGAATCGATGCCGACGGGCGGATCGGAAGCCGAAACCGGCATTCGGAGAGGGGGATAGCGCAGAAAAGGAGGCGGGCACAGATAAAGAACCGTTATGAACGAACAAAAAAAGATAAATATTCGCAATAAACGCGCGACATTCGATTACGAGATTCTCGAAGAATGGGTGGCCGGCATCGTACTGGTAGGCACCGAGATCAAGTCGATCCGGGCCGGCAAGGCGTCGATGACCGACTCGTTCTGCTATTTCGACAAGGGCGAACTGTGGATCCGGGGCGTCAACATCGCCGAATACGCCTGGGGAACCTGCAACAACCACGCACCGCGCCGCGACCGCAAGCTGCTGCTCACGAGCCGCGAACTGGAGAAGCTCTCGCGTGCGGCGCAGGACCGGGGTCTCACCGTCGTGGGCCTACGGCTCTTTCTCAACGAACGGGGATTGGCGAAGGTCGTCATCGGACTGGCCCGGGGCCGCAAGTCCTACGACAAGCGCGAATACCTCAAGGAAAACGACGCCCGCCGCGAAATGGACAAGGCGATGAAGAATTTCCGGCGATGATCCGTGCGCTCTTTCTCGACGTCGACGGCACGCTGGTCAGCTTCAGTACCCATCGGGTCCCGGATTCGGCCCGCCGGGCATTGCTGCGGGCGCACGAACGGGGGGTGCGGATATTCATCGCCACGGGACGCGCCGTCGGCAATCTGGAGATCGTAGCGGAAGTTCCCTATGACGGCGTGGTGGGGCTGAACGGCTCCGACTGCGTGTTGCGCGACGGATCGCCGCTGGTGCGCCACACGATCGAAGCGGAAGACCTCGAACGGGCCCTCGCACTTTCCGACGAACTGCATTTTCCGATCGCCGTAGAGCTCGATTCGGGAACCTTCGTCAATCGGCTCTCCCCGAAGGTGGAGCAGTTGGCGCGGATGGTCGACATGCCGATGCCGCAGCAGACGGACCTCCGGGAGCTTTTCGCCCGGGAGACTTGCTGCCAACTGGGATTTTACCTCGATCCGGAGCTGGAAAAGGCGGTCATGGAGCATCTTCCCCGACTGACGGCGAGCCGCTGGTGCGACCTGTTCGCCGACATCAACGTCGCCGGAGCCGACAAGGGAACCGGAATCACCGAGGTGGCGGCCCGATTCGGATTCGCCCGCGAGGAGATCATGGCCTTCGGAGACGGAGGCAACGACGTTCCGATGCTGCGTGCAGCGGGAATCGGCGTGGCGATGGGAAACGCCTGCCCCGAAGCGTTGCAGGCGGCGGATTACATAACCGCCGATATCGACGACGACGGCCTCGCAAAGGCGCTGCGTCATTTCGGCGTCATCGAATGAATTCCAAAGACAACCATAAAATATGTCACTGATACTCTGCATTGAAACAGGCACGGACATCTGCTCCGTGGGAATCGCCCGCGACGGCGAGCTGCTGTCGCTGCGCGAAAGCGACGAGGGGCGCGACCATGCCCGCAAGGTAGCGCTTTTCGTCGACGAGCTGCTGCACGAAACCGGCATCGCGCCGGACGATCTCGACGCCGTGGCCGTCGGCAAGGGCCCCGGCTCCTACACGGGGCTGCGCATCGGCGTTTCGTTCGCCAAAGGGTTGTGCTACGGACTGCGTAAGCCGCTCGTAGCCGTCGGATCGCTCGACGCGCTGGCCGAAGTCGCCCGCGAAGACTACGAAGCGGGAATCATCTCGGTAGAGGGATGGGAGCGCGCACGGCTCTGCCCGATGGTCGACGCGCGCCGCATGGAGGTCTACGCACAGGTGTTCGATACCGACGGAAAGCCGCAGAGCGAGGTTTCGGCCGAAGTGATCGGACCGGAGAGCTTCGCGCAGTTCCGCCAGGAGGGGCACCCGTTCGTCATTTTCGGCAACGGATCGCTCAAATGCACCGAAGCGCTTCCGTGGGCTACCCGGATCGAGGTAACCCCCTCGGCCCGCGGATTGGCCCGCCCGGCGCAGCGCGCACTGGACGAGGGCCGCACGGAGGATATCGCCTACTTCGAGCCCTTTTACCTCAAGGATTTCGTAGTCACGACCTCGAAGAAAAAACTCTTCTGAGCCATGATCGCCAAACACACCCTGAGCATCGTATGCGTCCTGCTGCTGGGAAGTGTTCTCGCGACCGGGGCACACCCGATAGCCGGCACGACGGTTTTGTCCCGTCGAGCGTCGAAGCAGGTCACCGATTCCGAAGCCCGGGAGGTCCGCTTCATCGAACGATTCTATGCCGACTGCGTTTTCGGTGAGCACGAGGACCCGCACAGTGTCACGGAACGATCCTGCACGGAGAAGTTGCGCAAACGGCTGCGTGCGACCTATGCCGCCGAATACGACGGCGAAGGTTATGCGATCTGGCTGTTTCGCAGCGGCGCGCAGGACGGTCCGAGCGACGAATCGCGCGTAACATCGGTGATCCGCCTCGGAAAAGGGCTCTACCGCGTCGAGTTCATCGACATGGGCATCGAAGGAAGTCGCACGCTGAAGCTCGTCACGCGCGACGGCAAGCTGTTTTTCGACGAAATCACAGAATAATACATGACTCCCGAGGCCTTGATCCCCCTCCTGTCCGGCCATTTTCACGAGAATTTCGCCGATACGGTCGCCGCCCGGATTCTTGCGGAGGATGCCGTCGAGACACTCTACGCAGCGGCAACCTCGAAGCACACCGAACTCCCCGCCGCAGTGCGCCACAAGGTGCTGTTCCGCAGCGCTTATGTTCTCGAACGCATCTTTTTTGCGGCACCCGAACGTTTCCGGCTTTTCGAAGCGCGTTTCGTCGAGCACGATTTCAGCGCTTGCGACGACGCCAGCGCCCGTCGTCATTTCGCCAAGATCATGGCGCATCTGCTGCCGCGGATGCTCGCAGCATCGCCGGACTGTTTCTATCCCAGCCCTCCATACCTCGACCATATCGCCGAAGCGGCTGCGGAATGGGTTGCAGCCCCGGGGGCTAAGGTCGGCATGCAGGTTTGGGCGGTCGAGATTCTGCGCTGCTGCCGTCCGCACGTGGGCTGGGTCGCGGAGATGTGGGACGACCTGCTGGAAATGCTCTCCGCAGAAGCGACGCCCGGCATCGCCTCGCGCATGCGACGAAATTGGAGGAGGGAATAAATCGACAGGCGTGCGGCTGAAGCATTCGGCGAAATACGGCACTTCGAGCCGCTCGGATTTCCCGACCAAAAGCCGCAAGGCACAAGCCTCGCCATCTTCGGCGCCCGGCTAAAAGTCGGGGGCAAAAAAACTTTCGCTTGTAAAATCAATGCCTTAGGCATTGCATCTTCGGCGGCTCGCACCTTCGGTGCGACGCCCCCAGCCGCCGAAGATGAGCCCCCAGCCCCCAAAGATGATTATTTCCTTCAACTGTAATCTCCCAGATCGCGCGAGCCGTAGCCTCCCCCGGGCGGAGGCTCGCTTTGCTCGCTCCGCAGGCTACGACTCGACCAGCCGCCGAAGATGATCTTTTTCTACAACATGCGGCCCCCGCAGGCTACGTCCGCGAAAAAATCGACCATGACAGAACTTCCAAAAACCTTTCACCGAATAAAAAAGCGACCCGAAGGAGATCCCTCGGGCCGCTTAGCCATTAAACACGTCTACCCTACTGCTTGCGATAATCGTAGTCGTAGAGCAATTCGAAGTCATCGAGATACATGACGCTCTTCGTACTTCCCGTGAAATAGTCGCCCCAGCGCGAAGCCGAGCAGACGATGAACAGATGGGTCGGCGCAATATCCGTACGGACATATTTCAACTCCACCGTGAACTCCTCCCACTCGGGATGGCTCCGGTCGAGGATCAGTTCGCCGTAGGCCACGACGTCCTTTCCCGCAGGATTGAAGAAAGTCCCCTCGTCGCGCGTATCGACGCAATAGGGCGACTCGTCCGTGCCGCACTGGCGACGCTGAGGATCGGTCTCGAGCGCACTGCAAAGGCCGTACTCTTCGGGAGTCCAGGTTCCCAACGCGATATAGACGGAACCGTTGTCGCTGTCGCCGGTCTTCAGCGAAGTGCCGGTGGGCACCTTGCCTACGCGGTCGATCTCGCCGCACGTATATTTCAACCATCCGCGCAGCGCCGTAGGACGCAGCGTAAAGGGGCGCCCGAAGGTCAGGATGCCATTGGTACCGGCATTGCGGATGTAGTTGCCGACGAAGATGTTTCCCGCTGCGAACTTGCCGATACCCACCACATTGGCGAACTTGGATTCCAAACGCGCCGAAAGACGCCCCGGCGAACCGGGCCGCGTATCGGTACTGCCTTCGGTAAGCGTAGCATTGGCGACGCTCGCACCGGGATTCCCCGTACCCCAAAAACGGTCGTCCGAATCGCCGAAAGGATAGATAATATCCTTGAGGGTACACCAAGTTTCGAAATCGCTGTTCGGAAGCTGCCGCACACCCTGGGTCGTAACGATTCGTTCGGCGCTTTCGTCCTCACCGCAGTAGGCTTTCACGCGGTAAGAGGTCTGCGGCTCGACTCGGATCACGGCCGAGAAGGTACCGTCGGTCACCTGTACGTCGTCCGCCTCGATCCACCGATCGTCGCCCTGACGGCAATAGCGGAAACCCATTTCGCGGCCGCTGGTTCCGGCACCGTAGAGCCAGATCACCTGCGACCAGGCATCGGCCTGCGTCAGCGACACGACCTCGTCGGTCGGCAACACGTAGAGCGACCAACGCTCGACGACATCGTGATATCGGACCGTAACGAACCGCACCGATTCGAACGACGTGAGTTCATAGACCGAAGGACTCATCGTCGTGATATCCTGCGGGCCGAGTTTGAGCGTCCGTATACGGATATCGCTCAAATCGACGGACTTGCCGACGTAAACGGTGGCGATATGGTTCTGAAGGTCGAAAACCGTCGGACCGATCTGCCCCTCGACGGTGAACGACCGTTCGATGGTTTGCGAAGCCGCGATCGTCCAATAATAATCCTGATAAAGCGACAGCGTGACCTGAATCGGTGTGCGCATATCGAAGATTCCCGTAAGCGGAATCGAGGGTTGCGCTTCGTCCGTGAGCGACACGGAAGTAATCCGCACCCGGCTGATATCGGTCGTTTCATCCAGTGCCAAGGTCACTTTTCGATTCAAACGGTCGATCGTCGCGGTGAATCCCTCGCCCGTCACCCCGAGAATCTCCAACTCGACGACCGGATAGGGAATGTCGTTTTCGATGCAACCGGTCAAAGCGCACACGAACGACAGGACGAACATGCTGATGAGGTTACGCATGGCTTACTTCTTTTTTTTGTCCCACAAATGTACGATCATGCCGATGTTGATATCGGCCAGATTGAGTCGGAAACGCATGGCCGAAGCCTCGCGCGAACCGGTTTTCACACCGTGATCGTCGTATTGTTTAATCGTAGTGTACTGAATACCGCCCAGTCCGAACGACAACGTACCGCAGACGTTCGGAAAGATATAGACGGCGACTCCCGGATTGAACGACAGTTTGAGTTTCATCATATCGCTCTCGTTGCGTTTGATCTCGTCTCCCGACTTATAGGTAAAACGCGACGAGCCGCTCGTACACGAAAGCTCCAGCTCGGCGAAAAGGCCGAAACGCCCCTTGGGGTCGATACCTGCATAGGAGCGGTGGAAGATACCGAACGAGAATTGGTCGCTCGTCAGCCCCATGTCCGAAATCGAGAACGAAATATCGTTCTTATCGCCCAGATCGAGGTCGGCATTTCCTAACGAACCGTCGATACGGCGGTAGCCGAAGCGGGCGCCGATGCAATTGTTGTCGCGGTAGAAATAACCGAAGAAGGGTTTGACGGTCGTGATCGATCCGTCGGCGCTGATCTTGTCGAGGATGAGCATGAAATCCGTGTCGTCGCTTTTCAGCGTACCGTAGGAAGCCGTGAGTCCGAGCATCACCTCGCCCTTGTAGGCATATTTGATGGAACCGATCTCGCGATCAATGCGTCTGCGCATCGGCAGGAAGCGCTGACGCGTCTTCAGGAACCGGGCCTCGGAATTATCCGGAACGCGGGGCACGACGAACCCCGGCAGTCGCAACGGATGCGCCGCGGCGAGCGCCGAGGCGACCGATACCGAGTCGAGTTCCGGGCGACAACCGTCGTCGCCCCGAAGCTCCCCGTTCCCGGCATCGACCGACAACGAATCGGCGGACACCGCAGCGCCCGACAAGCGATCCGCCCCCGCATCGACGGCCGGCGCCGCATCCGGCGTCCCGGCCGGACCTTCCGATGCCGAATCGAGGCAAAGACGGCTGATATAGAGATTATCGACGCGCAGCGACCGGACCGACAGCGAATCGGTCACCTGGGAATAGGCTCCGGATACGGCGGCGAGTGCGAACAAAAGTGCTGTTATGCGTTTCATGTCGTCCGGAGTTTAGAGATAGAAGGCCATGCCCAGCCCGATGGAAAAGATGTTGACTTTGAAATTCATGCTGCTCGACGAGCGTTCGCCCGTCACGACCCGGTTATGCACCTGCTTCGTATGGGAATAATTGACACCCATCACGCCGACGCTCACTTCGATGGCCATGTTGTTCGTCGCGAAAGCCACCAAACCGGGCGAAACGCCCAGCGCGAGCTTATAACCCGTCTGGTAGGTACCTTTGACGGGTTGATCCATGGCGAATTTGGCCTGCGTGCCGCCCGCGGCGAGCTGCATTTCGGTAAAAATAGCGAAACGCTTGCTGTGTCCCAGCGGAATATACTGCCGCCAGATCGCAGCGCCCGTATAGGCATGCTCGAGCGCGTAATAATGATCGACCGTGAGGTTGACACCCGACTCCTCGTCGCCCATATTGACGTCGGCGGAAGCGATCCGCAGCAGCGAACGTTCGTAGATGAAACGAGCTCCGACGGCGGAATTGTTGCCCACGGCATAGGCGATCATGGGACTGACGCGGAAATTGTATCCCTCCGATCCGATTCCTTCGATAATCAGGAACGAATAGTTATCGTTCGTATGGGTCGAATAGGAGACCGTTCCGCCGAAAATCCACTGTCCTTTGGGAACGAAGAGGGTCGATTTGGAAGTCAGTCCGCGCAGCTCGCGCAGTTCATTGATCGTAGGCGCTACGGTCACCGTATCCGCAGTCGTATGCAGCGTCCCGTCACGGCCCGTACCACCGGGTTCGGCCGCGCAGAGACTCTTCGCACACAACAGCAGCACGGCTGCCGTCAGAAGTTGTCTTATCCGGAAATTTCGCATGCAACAATCATTCGTTGAAACCGCTCCGCGGGGAGTATCCCCGTGGAGCGGTCTGACGGTCTGCGACCGTCGTTAGTAAACCCATTCGAAGTCGTCGACGTACATCACGTTCGAATCGCATCCGCACATGTAGTCGCCGTAGGCATTCGCCGAGCAGGAGATAACCAGCGTATAGTTACCCTGCGGTTTAGTCACCCGATCGTAGTAGTAGAAGGGCAGTTCCACCTCGACCATCGAGTCGCCCGCCGTCGAAGCCTCGATCCACAAACCGGCGTAACCGATGATGGCACCTTCGGCCACGGAGTTCTGCGACGCCGGATCCCACATGCCCGAAGGCGTAGCCAGACCGGACGACACCTCGTGACGGGCCGACCAATCGACGATAGCGACGTAGATACGCGCCTTGTCCGGATTACCCTTCGCGATAGGATCGTTGCCCGAAGCATCCGCATACTTGGTCAGGTTGACATTGCCGAGCGCAGCATGATACTTCAGACGGAAAGCCTTGGGACGGGCCTGCCACTCGAACGGCACGCCGAAACTTACCGTACCCTGCGTCGAAGGCTTCACGAAGGTTCCCGTGAAGAGGTTTCCGGCAGCCAGAATACCTACGGCACTCGTCGACGAGAGTTTCGCGCAAGAAGCACCGCCCTGACCGGCGAAAGAAGCCGGGTTGCAAAGGGTCTTCAACTTCGCGATACCGAAATAGTTGTTATTACCGCTGCCCCAGAACGGTGCGTTCGCGTTGTCGATGCCGAAGCACGAGAGGCTCGAATCCTCCATGTCGCCGTAGGGAACGACCTGCGTGGTGGAGGTCGTGAAGCTCTTGACGGCACCCTGTGCGACACCGGCTACGACCAACTGGTATTCGTAGGTGTTGCCGGCCGAGATACCCGCAGCCAAGGTATAGACCGTCTGGCCGCCTTCGCTCTGAGCCTCGTTCCAGGCGGGAGCTACGGTTGCGACATAGCTGTAATCGCCCTCCGCAACGACGGGAACCGAAGTCCAGTCGGCATCGCCCTGCTTGCGGTAGCGGATTTCGGCATTCGAATCGGTAATCACGGCCTTCAGCTTCGCGGAATTGGTCCACAAATCGTATTCCGCATCACCCAGACCCGGGATCGCCACCTGAGCCGCAGCGCTGCCCGATCCGTCGCTCGCATCCGTAACGGAAATCTCGATCGACCGAACACCGGCCTCCAGCGTATCGAGGTAGGCACTCGAAAGCGTTACGATACCGTTGAGATCATCGACCGCCGTATAGGCGATACCGTCGATCGTAATGGCCATTCCGTCGGCCAATACGGTTTTGCCGGCCACCGTCACGGTCTTCAAGGCGTTCATCGCAGCGATGGTGAATTGCAGGTCGCCTCCGTTGTAAGCCGCTACGCTTCCGATACCCGCACCGGAGATGGTCGGTTCGGGGCTGAACAGGAAGGAATCGTTGTAATCGTCGATATCGTCCTCGTCGACGAAGACCTTCAGATCGAGCGAGCCGCTCGGAGCGTCGGTGAACTTGAAGCGGAGCGTATAGAGCTTGCCGGCCTCGGGCGTGATCTCGCCGCCGTTCATCGTCGAGGTCAGTTCCACGGCCTTGCCTTCGCCGGCCGTCGCCCCGAAGAAGCCCCAGCTGATCTTCGCCACGCCCTTGGGCAGGAGGAAGAAACCGTTGCGCGTTTCGTTCGCCTCGTATTTCAGCGTCGGAACCGACCCGGCCTCGGCCTCCTCTTTCGAGAATTCGTCGCGGGTGCTTACATAGGTAACGTATCCCTCCGCAAGTTTCTCGGCGACCGATGCGTCGTAAACGACACGCACGGCCGAGTTGGTCAGTTTGCAGAGCACCTCGGTACTGGAGGTCTGCTTGGGCGTGATCGTGAAAGTCTGCTCGCCGTAGTAGCTCTTGTTGGTCCACGTAGCATTACTCTGGTCTCCGGCCTCGACCGTCACCTTGTAATTTCCGGCCACGAGGTAGAGGTTGTCGGGCATATCGCTTACGGGGCTGTACTTGCGGATCAAGCCGTTGGAGCTGTTGTAAATACGCAAGGTACTGGTTTCGAGCGGCTCGTAAGCGCGCGTCGTATTGTCGATGGCTACGGTCATCCGCAGACAACCCTCGCCGGCCTCCGACGCGGAAAACATCGCGTCTTTGCTGCACGACGTCGCGAGGAGCGCCACGCCGACTGCGGCCGATATATATGCTGATATTCTTTTCATAATTCAATCTCTTTTAAATGTCGGCCTACTATTGAACGTTAAGCATGATGGTTTCCACCACGGTACCTTCGGGTTCATCCGAATCCTTGACCGTCAGTTCGAAGTCGCAATTGCCGGGAATACCCAAAGCGGTCAGCATCGGCATGAACTGCGAAATATCGAACGTCAGATCGTGAGCATCCTTCACGTCGTCCCGCGTCTTGAAACCGAGGTTGAGCAGCATTCCGTTCATCTCCTCCGTAGCGGGATTGATCAGATTCATCTCCTGAGCCAGACCGAGGCCTTCGAGATCCTGAGCCGACAACACATCGCCGGAAATCTTCACCGTGAAATCCTGGATACCCTTATCCGAGTGTACCTTGATGATTACGCAGCCGTCTCCGTTCAGCTCGCTGGTCGGATAACGCTGCTTGATATCCTTGCCGTCCCATACGATCGAGAGACCGGCAGCGGGATTCGGCTCGTCGCCGCCCTCGTCGGGAATCACC
Organism: uncultured Alistipes sp.; assembly: GCA_947573795.1. GTDB lineage: Bacteria > Bacteroidota > Bacteroidia > Bacteroidales > Rikenellaceae > Alistipes. The sequence goes on from CANPHE010000039.1 coordinate 14,285, forward strand.
TCCTCGCCGAAAGTATAAGCTCCCGACATCACGTCCACGTCGATCTGCTCGTCGTCCACCCAGTTCTGAACCGTAACGTCGAAGCTGACGCTGCCTTCGTCGGAATGTTTGACCGAGATCGCGATCTTGCGCCACTGTCCGGCACGCACGCCCGAGATGGTTTTCGTCATCGAAACGGGCTTGTAGTCGGGAGCGGCGGCCGTACCGGCGTTGTACGATCCCTGGAGGTTGATCGTCAGGGTGTTGGTCTCCTCGACAGCCTTGAAATATCCGGCTCTCGTCTCGTCCTTCGTGAAGCGCAGCGTATTATCGCCCAAGGAGACATAGGTTTTCACGTCGTTGGTGCCGTCCTCGAGGAACATGGCCTTCAGCGCATCGTCGAGATAAACCGTCGTCTTGATGTTGGCGAGTTTGCAGACCAGATCGCGAACCTCCGTAGATTTGCCGCTCTCGATCGTCTTCTCCACCGAACCTTTGTAAACGGGCTTGTCGAACTCGGCCCAGGGTTCGGAGACCTGCGAGCGGGCTTCGATCTTATAAGTACCGGCCGGCAGTGCGAGCGGCTCGGTGAGACTCTGCACGTCGTCATAGGTGCCGTAATAAGCCTCTTTCTGCGTCGATACGTTGGTAATCGACACCAAATAAGAGCCCGGAGCAGCCGTGGCGACACGCGTTTCGCGGACCTCGGCGTCGACGTTGACGTCGAGGTTCATGCCCGACAGGATCAGGTAACCCATCTCGTCCTGTTCGGAACCTCCACCCTGGAAGTCGATCTTCTCCCGCTTGCAGCCCGTAGCCAAAAGGCCCAGCGCCAGCGTGAAAGTCATGATTTTCAAGAATCGTTTCATATCGTTTTCTGTTTTATTCGTTGCGTTTATGGTTAGGCCTCGGGATTGAGCTCGTACTCGAAGGGAGCTACCTCGGTCAGTTCGTCGTTGAATGAGATGCTCACGGTACCGCTACCCACTTGCGACGCATCGATGCGAATCGTATACTGCGCACAGGCTTTCGTGGTGCCGATCACGGTCTCGGGAAACTCGACGGCGGTACCGTTCTGAGTCTTGACGGCTTTGCCCTTGAGTTTGAGCGTCGAAGCGGCCTGGACGAAGATCAGCGGACGCGAAGCGGCCGTGAACGCGAATGCGTTGTCGGCCGAAGTCGTCACGGTGAATTCGGCATCCTTGTAGTACTTATCGAACCACTCGCTGGTCGTCAGCGTAACAGCGGAATTGACGAGCTTCGCAGCGATCGACACCGTCTTGCTGTCCTTGTTCTCGATCGTAAACGTAGCCTCGCCTTCGAAGCAAGCGGCCTTCACGCCCTCTTTCGAGGCGTCGCCGCAGGTAGCCGTTGCGGAGTATTCGCCCGAGGTGAGCGTATATTCCGATCCCACGGAGCATTTCTGGCTTTCGCCTTTGCCATCCGTTACCGTGATTTGGAACTGCGACGATTGGGGAATGCAATCCGAAGGCAGTTCGATTTGCGCACGGGTCAGATTCTCCACCTGAACTTCGGGCTTGCAGACGAACTCCACACGACCGGAATCAGCGGACGGGTTACCCCCCCCCGGTACCTGTTCCTTCGAACAGCCCGACAACAGCAAGGCCGCTGCCGCACACGTGATTAAGTGTTTTTTCATAATGAGTAAAATTGGTTTATAATTCCTTGTATTGCTATTTCGTCCTATTCGTCCGGGCCGGAACTACCGCGCGATGCTGACGCAGATATTATCGATAAATACCCATTGATTGCTCGTATTGTTGCGGCTCGTACTTACATAACAATCCCACGAAAGACGATGTCGGTTCGTGCAAGCCGTGATCGAGAATTCTGCGGTTTCATCAATAGCATCGATGGAGCCGCTTTTGGAACAGTTCTTAGAGCCAGCCACGTTTTCGATCGTAGAACCGCCTTTGATGGCGCCGCTACCACCTTGATAATAACCGGCCAATGCACTTTGATCGGTCGTACTGCCGTAGTTGAGCACAGGGGTACTATTACTGTTCGCCGAATTTCCCGTATATTTGAATGTGACGTTTACCTTGACCGCCGCCCCTTCTTTCAGATGCGAAATGGGATGCGAGTCGACACGTCCGCGATAGGTACCGAGCAGGAATACACGCTCCGTTTTGTGCCGGATCGCAAGCGCTTTACCGATAGCGATATAGTATTGATTACCGCTCCATCCTGACAGCCCCGCCTCGTCGGCCCATTTGGTCGCTGTCGAATGGTCGTTATTCCGTCCGTTATTATCGAAATACTCCTCGCTGTAACGGGTATTGCTGAAATCCTCTTCGAACAGCCACGGCGTCTGAATCGCGACCGTATTGCGGCTGTCGGCCGCGAGCGAACCGAGTGTGATCGTATTCGAAACCACGGCGTTGTCCGAATCGTAGGTCGCGGGCATCGTCGCACCGTCGAACGCCGCCTGGTAGAACTTGGCGTAGTAGCCGACGCTGTATTTGCCGTCTCGGGCCGAAAGATCGGCCTGCGTGGCGTCCCCGCGGAAATAAGCTCCTTCGGGAGCCGTGATGCTCAGGGTATTGACGGGTTCGCCCAATCGGGAAGGATCGATCGTAAAATCGATCCACGTAACCAGCTGCTCGGCATCGGAGATCGTCAGCGTCACGGGAGTGACATGCCCCGCAGCCATCGTTTTGGAGAGCACCGGCGTCGAGAGCGTCTCGGCGCAGTATCCGTCGTCGAAAAGCGGCGTGAAAGCGATCCGCCCGTCGAGTTTGCCCGGAGCTACGAACACCCACGCATAACGGGGTTCGTCGGCCGGACTCTCGTCCCACCCCTCCGGGAATTGCAATTCGACGGCGTTGCTTGCTCCGGCAAGGGTCACGGTCGCCTCGGGATCGGAGACGTCGAACGACAATTCGCCCGCCACCGGGACGGGGAATTCGACCAACAGACGCGAAACGGGTTTGCCCCAGCGGTTGCGCCCCTCCGGGATACGGATGCGCAGGGCATGGCAGAGATGGCGCATGATCATCCGCGGATTCTCCGCAGCATCGGCCCCGAGCTGCGCCCCCTCGACCGGATAGGCGACTAACAGGTCGCGTTCCGAACGGTAAATGCCGTCCTGCACGGCCGGAATCGTATAGACCGCCTTCGGGCCTTCGATGCGTTCGGGCAGAGGACTGGAGGCGAAATAGCGGTAATTTCCGCCGGCCATCTCGGGGATCGTACCCGTAAAGCGGGCTTCGTTCGCAAGGATGTACGAATAAAGGCTGAACGACTGACCGGCAAACGCATAAGCGCCGTCCTCGGAACGCGCCCACAGGGCGATCCGGTCATCACCGCCCCACTTCACGGAGAATCCGTCCTCCAGGAGCTCCGTACGGGTTTCGGCAAAGGTCTCGACGGTGCGTTCCGCCGTATCCCCTACCGTCACCTCGGCATCGAGCACCGATGTCCGGGTCGTATTCACGCGCGCAGCATCGAGCCATACCTGCATCGACCGCGACGGACCGAAAGCGGGAGCCGGTTCGTCGGAGCAGGAGACCGCGGCGAATAACGTTAGTAAGGTAAAATATAATCGGATACACATCTTCATAGCATGGCAATTCACGGTTGCAAAAATAGATTCACACGATTTCGAAAACAATTTTTTTCAACGAACACGGCGATTTTCATCACGAACTCCCGCTTTTTTCCGGAAACTTCCGTCGCGAAATCGGGAAACGTGCGAGCCTATCGACAGGCGCTTTCGCCGAGACAGTTACGCAAGACCGGCTGAAACCTTCCATTTTCGTGCCGCAGGTTCCGCGCCCCGGTTCCGTGCATTCCGGCATACCAGCGGAAGCCTTCGCGTTTTTCGCCCGGCACCCCGGCAAAACAGCACCCCGGCCGCCATTGCGGCCGGGGTGCTCGACGGATACACCCGACGTCGGATTACCGCTTGCCGCCCGGACGGACGTAAGCGTCGACACGGTGGCTGCGCTTGCCGATAGGCACGCCCAGACCGAGGGTGATGTTCATGGACTTCTGTTTGATGGGCATCCACTGCGGCGTATGTTTGGCCGTGAGCACGTCGGTGGCGATGAAGAAATTGATCCAACTGGGATTGAGGTTCAAAGCCAGACCGAACGCACCGCCGCCGGTACCGACCGAATAGCTGCCCGTAAGCGTGGCCCAGCGAATGGGATGGAAGTTGACCGATCCGGTGACGTTATGCAACGTCTTGTACTCCCAGAAACGCATCGCATAGAGAAGACCGACGCCGATCCGGTGGTTCCAAACTTCGTATTCGAGACCGGCGTTGACCGTCGCACGCAGCGCCTTCACCCCCGCTTCGGCCTCCGTCGGGGTAAATTGCAGGATATCGAAGTCGAAATCGGGTTGCTCGGTCTGCACGCCGTCCACGATCTCAACGCCCGTGAACTCTAACTGTTTGGCCGAATAGCCCGACACGGCGGATTTCTTGCTCCAGCTGATGAAACCGATATCGTTGACAGCCAGCGACGCCTGCAAGTTGGGCAGAATGTCGTACGTAGCGCCCAGGTCCACGGCGAAACCGTATCCCGAAGGTTTGGTGGGGCTGAAATCCAGGTCGCCGAACTCGTAATAGGGATTTCCCGCATCGTCGGTCTGCATATCGACCTCGGTTCCGGCGGCGAACACGTCGAGCGTACCGCTCGCGTCGACCTTCCAGCAATCCTCGTCGAGCGTCACGTCGAAACGGTCGTAATTCAGACGCGCACGTCCCGCACCGATGAGAAACTTGACGCGGGCGCCGACATAGAGCCGGTCGCCGAGGAGCGGAAACGAGTAGTTGAACCCGGCTTCGAGATAGGTATCCAGCGTGATGCCGATATTGCGGATCGAGCCCTCCTGTCCGTTCTTGAGGAAATCGAAAAGCGAATAGGGAAGATTCGCCTCGGCATTGGTCCGGGACGTAAGGTCGAACGACCAGAAATTCTTATGGTTCTTCGTGAAGGCGCCGAATCCGATGATGTTCACGCGGGCGTCGCTGCCCAGCAGGTTGTTCGACTTGAGTCCCGACAAGGCATCGGCCGCCGAAACGGAGCTGTCGAGCAGCGTCACCAGATTACCTTCGCGCGAGAACAGGATATTGCTCAAGGCCAGGTTGTTGTTCTGCCCGACCTGAATACCGCCCAGACCGGGAATATTGACATATCCGCGCAGCGGAGCGAACGCCGGGTTGAACTGGCTGCGGAAGGTCGTACCCTCCATGAAGTAGGCCGTAGGATTCTGAGCCGAGACGCCGGCCAGAGCGGTCAATGCGGCAAAAAGGACGAATATCTTTTTCATGATCGTTGCGAATTAAAGATTGAGCTTCAGACCGCCTTTCTTAATCAGTTTCAGCTTGATGACGATCGGATGGCCCGCATCGTCGAAATCGATTCCCGGATAGTACTTCTCGATCCGGGCCGGAATGACGATATCCATGCGATCTACGATCTGCCGCAAATCCGCCTCATAAACCCGCATCTCGGGGATGACGTTCGTCGGACGCAACGCATCGACCTCGACGCTGCACGTAATATCGGTAGGAGCGAACCGCGGATCGAGCGTCAGCGTCGCAGGCAGCTGGCTCTCGATGGTTCCGGTGAGCAGCAGCAGGTTCCGGGCATCGACCGTGCCTTCGGGATCGAGGTTATCGGCCAACATGTCCACCACGTCGTCGTCCAGGTCGATACCCGACACCTCGAAGTGCATGTCGTCGATCTTCATATCGCTCAGATACTCGCTCGCGAGTTTGCGGATTTCGGCGCTCAACTGTCCCCGCAACGTCGCATCATCGCGGAACGCACTCTTGAAAGCGGCATAGAACTGCTCGCTCGTCTGGTTTCCGGGCAGCAGACTGCTGAACCGGTTGCGATAGCAGTCCCAGATCAGGTCGGTCACGGCGCGCATCTTCGCATCGGAAGAAGCCATTTCCGTCACCAGATCCGAAAGGAGCTTGTCGAGGTAGCTGCCGTCGCGCTGCAAACGGGCGATGTCGGCGCAATCGTTTTCGAGTCGGGTCGGCAGCCAGATTTTCGCTTCGTCGAGGATGGTCCGGATATCGGCACCGGACTCCGCGATTTCGCCCGTCCCGATGCGGATCGTCGCCAGCGGGAGCGTGAAGGTACTTTGATCGTTGCCGATGGTCACGTCGTCGGTATCGATATCCAACAGGTCGTAGTCGTTATCGACGCAGGCCGTCAGCAAGATACCGCACAGAAGCAACAGGGGAAAATTTCTCATACGCATTCGATGTGGATTTGGAATTAAAATTGCGCAAATGTAATCAACCGAAACGAATTAAACAAAAAATCGGCTCTATTTTACACATTTCCGGTCTTCGGAGCGGACGTTCTGCGCCCGGTCCGACGAGACGGATACTACAAACCGGAAAGCCTACCGTTGCGGAATCCTCCCCGGCCCGAAGAATCTTTTCGCGGATGAAAAACGGCGGATATCCGTCCGCCGCCCGAAAACGTATCGCCGAATTGCGGAAAAAGTATTACCTTTGTAAAAATCGTCCGATTATGGCCCGCTCGCTACCGTTTCACCGAATCAAAAAGAAATTGCTCTTGAATTGTGCCGAATATGCGTGGGAACGTTCTCCGGAATTGTGCTGCCGCATCGATATCGAAGAGACGAAGAATTTCGCGAGTCTATGCCGCCTGCTGAAAGAGGAGTTCGAAAACCATTGCCGCTACGGCGTACTCACCGGCGAAATCATCGATGCCGCGAAAGAGACCTTCGCCGAACACGGAATATTCCACAACGAAAACAGCGACGAAGGATTCGTATTGCTCGAAAACGACGGGACCGATTCGGAAACGGAATACAAGATCGGCGGGACCGTGACCGCAGCGATCCTCGGACGCGTACGGGTATCGATGAGCGGCCGGTCGACGGGCTGCGCTTACGGCCGCAGCGTAGTGCGGATTTACGAGGCCGCCACTTTGAAGGCATTCGAAGAGAGCGAAATATCGGCATTCGGACATACCCACGTAATAGCCTACGACACGGCGACGGTTCGGGCCGACAGCCGTTCCTTCGTAACGGCACGCGACGAAAGTCGGATTCGGGCCGTCTGTTACGCCCGCGTCGAAGCCCGGCAGAACGCTCGGGTGAGCTGCGCATCGAAATCGTACGTACACGCCGCCGACCGAGTGACCGTCGAGGCCGAGGGCGAAGCCTATGTCCTGCTTGCAAACGATCTGTCGTTCAGCCTGAAGGGGAAAGCGATCCTGCGCGATCATACGGGCGTCCTGCACCGGGCCGATGCCGGGATGCAGCTTCTCCGCACGCCCCGCCATACGGCCGATCCCGAAGAATAACAGCGTCCCGCACGCGGAAGCGTCGTCTCGGCGAGGCATACCGACGGCATGAATCGGCAGGACGACGGTTTCGAGCCAGAGACCACCGGACTTCCGTTTTTGCAGATTATTTGCTACTTTTGCGTCTCGATGGCCGCAACCGAAAAAGACATACGCCAGCAGGTCGCACTGCTCCCCTACTCGCCGGGCGTCTACCAATTTCTGGACCGCACGGGGACGATCATTTACGTGGGCAAGGCCAAGAGTCTGCGCAAACGCGTGTCGTCCTACTTCGTGCAGAGCAAGGAGCACAGCCCCAAGGTGCGGGTGCTGGTCCGTCAGATCGCCGAGATCCGCCATATCGTCGTCGACAGCGAGACGGATGCCCTGCTGCTCGAAAACTCGCTCATCAAGACGCTGCAACCCCGTTACAACATTCTGCTAAAAGACGACAAGACCTACCCCTGGATCGTCGTGCGGCGCGAGCATTTCCCCCGCGTGCAGTCCACGCGACAGCTCGTGCGCGACGGCTCGCAGTATTTCGGTCCCTACGGCTCGGGGATGATGCAGCACAGCGTGCTGGAGTTCGTGCGCGAGGTGATCCCGCTGCGCACCTGCAAACTGGACCTATCGCCCGAGAAGATCGCCCGGGGACGCTATACGGTCTGTCTGCAATACCACCTGGGCAACTGCAAAGGACCTTGCATCGGCGCGCAGACCGAAGAGGAGTACGCCCGGCAGGTGGATCTGGTCGTGGCCGTGCTGCGGGGCGACCTGCGTCCCGTACGGCAGTTCCTCACGGGCGAGATGGAACGGGCGGCCGCCGCGCTGAAGTTCGAACAGGCACAGCGTTACAAACAGCGGCTCGACGCACTCGACCACTACGCCGGCAAATCGGTGATCGTCAGCGCGAAGATCGAGGATGTCGACGTCTTCTCGCTGCTGCCAGACGACGACGTGGCCTACTGCAACTTCGTACGCATCCGCCACGGCTCGATCGTCGGCGTGCAGACCATACGCCTCTCGACGGGCATCGGGGCCGACGAGGCCGACATGCTGACGCTGGCCATTCAGCACATCGTCGAACAGGTCGCCGACGGCCGGCTGGCCCGCGAGGTGATCGTGCCCTTCATGCCCTCGACGACGCTGCTGTTCGACGGCGTGACCTTCACCGTACCCAAGCGCGGCGAGAAACTCGAACTGCTGGAGTTCTCGCAGAAAAGCGCCCGCATCTACCGGGCCGAGCAGCTCAAGAACCTCGAAATCAAGAATCCCGAACGGCATACCGACCGTTTGATGGAGACCATGCGCAAGGAGCTGCAACTCGACCGCCAGCCGCGGCATATCGAGTGTTTCGACAACTCGAACCTCCAGGGGGCCGACCCCGTGGCGTCGTGCGTCGTGTTCCGCAACGGCAAGCCCTCGCGCAAGGAGTACCGCCACTTCAACATCAAGACGGTGGAGGGCCCCGACGACTACGCCTCGATGCGCGAGGTGGTCTACCGCCGTTACAGCCGCCTGCTGGCCGAGGGGGCGGAACTGCCCGATCTGATTATCGCCGACGGCGGCAAAGGCCAGATGGGCGTGATTCACGAAGTATTGGAAGCGCTCGAACTGGATATTCCCATCGCCGGACTGGCCAAAAACGACCGGCACCGCACGGCCGAACTCTATTGCGGATACCCGCCGCTGTTGGTCGGGGTACGTCCCGCCTCGCAGCTTTTCCACCTCTTGTCGCACATCCAGGAGGAGGTACACCGCTTCGCCATCTCGTTCCACCGCCAGAAACGCAGCAAGGCATTCATCCACAGCGAACTCGAACAGATCGATGGCATCGGTGACAAGACCGTACAAACCCTGTTGCAGCATTTCCGGACCGTGGAGAAGGTCCGCGCGGCGAATATCGGCGAACTGACGGCGTTGATCGGCCCGGCGAAGGCCCGGAAAGTCTACGATTTCTTCCGCCCGAGCGAATAGCCCGGTCAGATTCCCCCGCCGTTTTCGAATACCGAAACCGTAGCGCGCCCCTGCACCACCCGCGAATAGGGCGGCAGGTCGGTCGTCTGCCAAACATTGCCGCCGATCACCGAGTCGTGGCCGATGCGGATACGGCCCAGGATCGAGGAGTTGGAGTAGACCACCACGTTGTCTTCCAGAATGGGATGGCGCGGTTCGTTGATCGGGTTCCCCTCGGCGTCGAACTTGAAGCTCTTGGCGCCAAGCGTCACCCCTTGGTACAACCGCACGTGGCGGCCGATGACGCACGTCTCGCCGATGACGACGCCCGTGCCGTGGTCGATGCTGAAATACTCGCCGATCTCGGCCCCCGGGTGGATATCGATACCCGTAGCGGAATGCGCCTGTTCGGTGACGATGCGCGGCAGCACGGGAACCCCCAGGCGCAGCAGCGCATGGGCGAAGCGGTAGTGGGTCAGGGCCGTGAGCGCCGGGTAACACAGGATCACCTCCTCATAGCTCACGGCAGCCGGATCGCCGTCGAAAACCGCCTTGACGTCGGTGGAGAGCAAACGCCGCAATTCGGGCACTGCCGCCAGGAACCGCGCAGCCGTTTCGACACCGCAGGCTTCGGCGTCGGCCGGGGTCCGACCGCTGAATGCCGTGCAGGCGCAAGCGATCTGACGGGCGAGGATATCGCCCAGGCGGCGCAGCCGGTCGACCGGATCGCCGGCACCGAAATAGCCGTCGAAAACCGTCGCGCGGAAAAGCCGCACGGCTTCCCGCAAGGCCTCGGGGTCGATGCCTCCGCGCGTAGCGGGAATATGGTCGCAGCGCTCGGCGAGCGTATCGGCGAGGCTACGGATCGTGCTTTCGGGGATCATAAATAGTTTTTATCGTTTATACAACTTTACACGGATTCGGGTTTGCGATCCTTTCGCACAAGACCGCTGATGCTTTTTGCATTTTCGCCGAACGGCCCGCAAAATAACGCAATTTCGGCGGAATTGCAACTCCGCCGGTTGGATTTGTCGGAAATTTGTCCTACATTTGTCCCGTAACGAAAAATCATGTCGAACGCAGGCAATCATATCGCTCTTTTCGCGGCAGCAATCTGTTGTTGTCGGAGTGTGTCGTGTCTGCTGCCGGAAAAGGCGACGGATTAGTTCCGTCGTAGACTTTCTCCTGATTTTTCGCAATCGCTCGGGCGGCAGACTGGTTCTGCCGCTCTTTTTTTGCATTCACCATTAAAACAACACCTATGAAAATCGCGAATTCTTTACTCGATCTGGTCGGCGGCACCCCGCTGGTAGCGCTCACCCGCACGGCGGCCGATGCACAGGCCCGGCTTTGGGCCAAGGTAGAATCGTTCAACCCGGCAGGGAGCGTCAAGGATCGCATCGCCCTGGCGATGATCGAAGATGCCGAGGCGCGCGGCATACTGCGTCCCGGCGCCACGATCATCGAACCGACGAGCGGCAATACGGGGGTCGGGCTGGCTTTCGTCAGCGCCGTGAAAGGTTACCGGCTGATCCTCACCATGCCCGAAACGATGAGCGTCGAACGGCGCAACCTCGTGGCCGCTTACGGTGCGCGCGTGGTGCTGACGCCCGGAGCAGAAGGGATGAAAGGTGCCATCGCCCGGGCCGAAGCGCTGCGCGACGAGATCGAAGGTGCGGTCATCCTCCAGCAATTCGAGAATCCGGCCAATCCCGCACGCCATTACCGCACGACGGGCGAGGAGATTTGGCGCGACACCGAGGGGCACGTGGATATCTTCGTCGCAGGCGTCGGCACGGGAGGTACGATCAGCGGCGTGGGCCGGCTGTTGAAGGAAAAGAACCCCGGTGTCGAGATCGTCGCCGTCGAACCGGCCTCGTCGCCCGTACTTTCGGAAGGTCGCGCCGGAGCCCACAAGATTCAGGGCATCGGCGCGGGATTCGTCCCCCGGACGTTCGACCGCAACGTCGTGGACCGGATCGTCACCGTCACCGACCGGGAGGCTTTCGCCGCAGCACGCCGCCTGGCCCGCGAAGAGGGCATTTTGGCCGGTATTTCGTCGGGAGCGGCCTTCCACGCGGCAGCGCAATTGGCCCGGCAACCGGAAAATGGAGGCAAAAACATCGTCGTACTGCTTCCCGACACAGGCGAACGTTACCTCTCGACGGCGCTTTTCACCCAGGAATAGCCTCCGGTACGATGCGTGGAGCGTCCTCCCGAGACGGAATCCGAAGGATTAATTATCGTCCGGCGGCAATTTTGTTCCTCCGGAATTTGCAAATTGCAAATAAAGCATGTAAATTTGCACCCACGTTCTACACGAGCGGCCAGCCCGGATGGCGGAATCGGTAGACGCGTTGGTCTCAAACACCAATGACAGCAAT